>DATDZZ010000064.1:0-36837 GCA_035288565.1 archaeon | reverse complement strand
AAGAAATTCATGAATTTCTTAATCAAAGGGAATTCGATTCTGCAATGATTCAGCATATTATTAAGGTTTTACAGGACAGAAGAGCACAGGAAAATGAATAAATAATTCTTTAAATTCATTCAACCGGAATTATTTCGAGCTATGATGAACTGACGATGACCCCGAGCCGCGTTTCTCCGCGAGCGATGCGAGCAAGTCCACTGCCGAGCAAAGCAAAGCAGTGTGCCCGTACCCGCCGGACGAGACGGCGATGAAGAGAGATGGGCGAACTGAGCTCAAATTATTTTAATCCTCAAGAAAGCTGTTGAACGGCAAAACAAGTTGAGAATTTATTCCAGTGCTAAGGTTGCAATATACCTCTATAAAAATAGTTCAAAATCAACTTTCCAAGAGAGCAATCAAATTTTAACTGCTTTCGCCGAATAAACGCTTTCGTTGCTGGTTTATAGTTCTGCGAGTTGTTCGTAGAATTCCTTGTATTTTATTAGGTCTTGTTCGACTATTTTTTTAATATCCTTCCATTCCGCCATTGTTATTGGTTCCCTTTTTCCTTTAATTTTGATTGTTTTCATTTTCTGCTCCCTCTTGTGTGGTTTGCTATCCAGGTTACAATTTCTTCAATGCTTGTTTTTGGTTTAACCGACCAAACAACCACATTGAATCTTTTGATGTTTCCCCTACCTCTAATTCTTTTCCATTTATTCTTAAAAATGCAAGCATTGATTCAAACGCTGTTCTTTTGTTTCCATCCGCAAATACATGCTTTCTTGCGATATCCATCAGCAAGGTTGCTGCTTTTCTATCAATTCCCCTTGTGTTTGCCACCTTAAAAACAATGTGCTCCAGTCCATCACTCCTTATTGAGCCTTTGTCAAATTTTTTATTTATTTCTATTACTGCGTCTTCTGACAACGTTTTTGCGTAAACCCTGGCCATTGCACAAATTCTGTAAATTACATAATTTAAGCATATTCTTGTTTCAAAGAATTCAAAAACCAAACAAGAATAAAAATCAAAACCACAGCAGATTTATTTAAAAAAATCAGACTGCTTTGAAATTACTGGAATTACTTCATTTCATTTATTTCTTTTCTTAACTCAAAGGAATATTCTTTAGCTATTTTTAATTCTTTTTCAAAGAATTCAAGGTTTTTTAAAACAATTTTTCCGATTGACTTTAGGTTTTTGAGTCTTTCTCTTTCTCTTGCAGGAAGCATGTGCTCTTTTGCTTCTAATTCATTCACTGCTTTGTCTAATTCAGTTAAAGCAAAGCTTGTTAATGAAGCTTTTTCTCTTAAAGAAGTTATTCCTAGTGCAAGAGAGCTTTCAACTGAATCCTTTAAAAGCTTGAAGTAAGGGCTTTTGCTTCCGCATTTCCTCATTCTAGATAAATTGTTTGCTATTGCTTCATTGTTTATTAATTGCTCTAACTTAATTGTTTTAGGCAAGGAGTAAAGCTGAAGCATTAACCTGAATTCTTTTTCCTTTAATTCATCCAAAAAAAGTTCATCTTTTTCTTTGAGGGCCCTGGTCAAGTCATTTGAATTACTTTTAGGAATTGCTTTGTTTCTTAAAGCATTTAATTCCTGTTTTTTAGTGTAGGTTCCCTTGCTGTTAATGCTTTTATCAAACGCATATACAAGCTCCGAAAAAAGGTCTTCTAAAGCCATTAAAATCTCTGGATGCAAAAAATATTTAATACAAATTTCATTAAAAGAAAAAAAGCCAAAACTAAAATTTATGCAAAGCAAGCCATGAATTTTCGATGCTTTAGAAGCTTTTTTAAAGATATCTTAGCCCAATTCTATAAATTCTGATTTTTGAGGTGAATTAATGGCAAAGGGAATTACAGTTAACGCTGAAGAAAATGAATTAAAAGAACAGAAAATAAAAGAAGAACAAGTTAAAGAGCAGGAAACAGATGAAGACAATGAAGAAGATGATGATAGCTTGCCATTTCCTAAAGCAACTATAGTTAACATGCTTAGAAGCTTTTTAAGCCCCGGAAAACAGATTAAAGGACAAGTTAAAAGAGAAATGAATATCTGGCTTGGAAAAATGGTTGAAAGAATTGCAAAAAAAATGGATTCACAGCCATACTCTTATGTTGACGGAGCAATGCTCAGAGAAGCAGTTGAAACCTATGAAGCAGTGCAGGAAATAGAAAAAGAAAGAGAAAGACTGATCAAGCAAATGGAAGCAGTCAAAGCAGCCTGCGATGTATTGATTTCAGAAGTAGACCGAAAATTCAAATTATGAATTTTCTATTTCTTTAATTTATTATGAGTTTTCATTAGTTAATTGACGAATTCCAAATAAGTATTAAAGCCTTGATTATTCAAACAATAATCATTCTATGAAAGTTTATTTGGATTCAAATGTTTTTATTTCATTTGTAAGACAAGAAATGGATAGTTCTTTCAACATGCTATTTCAGCATTCTGATTTGTTTTTTGCTTTATGCAAAAAAAAGAAGATTGGCATAGTTTTATCAAAATTATTTTTTGATGAAGTCGAAAAGGTAATTTCACTTAAACAAAGAGATATAACTGAAACATTAAAAAACCAAGGATTGAAAACAGTATTAATTGAAGAAATCGAATTAAATAAAGAAAAAGCAAAAAAAATAATGAAAGAAAACAATATTCATTTTTTGGATGCTTTTCATGTAGCAATATCAATTGCAAATAAATGTGATTGCATAGTTACATGGAACAAAAAAGATTTTGAAAAAACTGACAGCCTGATTAAAAGCCTTAACCCTTCTGAGTTTTTAGATACTTTCTAGCTAACTCATCTTTTTGTTCTTTTGTAAGTTCACCATTATATCTTGCTTTTTTTGCAAGAGATTTGAATGCTGACCTGACTTGTTTTAAATCTGCTTCCAATCCAAGCATCTTAATCAGCTTTTCTCTTGCGGCATCTCTCAAGAACTCGCTTTTAGACTGGTAAAGCCCTGTTTTCTTTATTATTTTTTCAATTGCTTTTGAAAAAGACTCTTCAGCAACAAAGCTGATTGTTGTGCTCATAAAGAAAAATAAAGCCAAAATAAATATAATAGAATGCTATTAGGATATGCTTAACCATATTACACTTAAAGAAAATTCAAATTATGAATTTTCTATTTCTTTAATTTTCTTTTTAAGTTAATGATTGGTCAAAGAACGAATCCTTGAAAAGCATTTTAATTTGCTTTAATGATGGTTTTGTCAGATAAAATTTTACATAACTTTAAGTATAATTTTGTTATATGAGAGATTATATGACTTCTCCTGCAAGAACAAGAAAAATTGGGGGCTCTTTGGCGGCTACAATACCTAAAGAAATTGTTAAAGGATTGCAACTCCGCGAAGATGAGTTAATTGAAATCGAAGTGAAAAAAATAAAGAAAAGTTATTTTGGGGCATTGAAAGGAATTGGGCCTTTTACTCATGAAGACAGGCTGGACTCGCATGACTGAATATTTTCTTGATACTTTTGCATGGATTGAATACCTTGAAGCAAGCAGGAAAGGAGAATTAATCAAAGAAATTATTGAAAACAACACAAATGCTTTTCTTCAATTATGTCTATTTCTGAACTTGTAAGCAAAGCAAAAAGAAAAGGCTTGAATGAAATGAAGGCATTTGAGGCAGTGGCAAATTTATCGGAAGTGATTCTCTTGAATCAGGAATCTGCTCTTAAAGCCGGCTTGATTCATGCAGAGAAAAGAAAAAAAATCAAAAGGATTTTGGTTTAATGGACGCAGTAATTCTTGCTCAAAGAAAAGAAGGACAGATAATTGTTACCGGAGACAATCATTTCAAAGGAATTAAAAATGTTAAATTAATTTAAAAAAAAGTGAATTTTCTTTTTTTTTTGCTTTGAGTTATATTTAAAATCGCTTTCTTTTAATTTTTAATATTTGTGAATGGAGGGAGTTAAATGAAAAAAATATGTTTAATTCTTTTAATAGCTTTTATTGTCTTGTTCACTGGATCGGTTTTTGCCGCCAGCAGCCCTTACTTTAAACAGATTCATTTAACGGGAGACAATTATTTTCAGATACGCGGTTTGGATAAACCCCATGGCTACAAAGATTTTTCAAAATTCCCTGGATATGATTCATATGTTCACAGCAATTGCTATCATGTGCATGGAGAACTAAAAAAAATCGATAAAAAAACAGGAAGAGAATATTATTCAAAAAGCTATTCAATTCCGTTATACTGCAAGGGAGCAACTAAACATATTAAAGAAGTCTTTAAGGGAGCAAAAAATATTCTTGAAATTTCAGTGCCAAAATTCATTAAACTTGGGGGCCTTTTTGCTCTAATTCTTACAATTCCGGGTGACACTCGGATAAAAGACAAGGAATGCAATTCAAAGGCTAACATGAATAGTACTTTTTGTAAAATGGATTGAATATAATTAATCCATTTCAATTTTTTTAATTTTTTTACTTTATTTCTGAAATAGTAGTTTTATGAAATTCTCTTTAAGCTCGAAAATCCGCAAAGCAGTAGTGGCAGAAGCAGACCTGAATTATGTCGAAAGCATTGCAATTGATGAAAATCTAATGAGAAAAGCAGGGACAGGGGGAGGCGAAAAAGTCCTTGTTGTAAGCAACAGCCCTGGCAGGCGCCTTGAAGCCTATGCTATCAAAGGCAAAAAAGACTCCTGAAAATTCGCGATTTCAAAAAAACCATTGAAGCCAAAAATAGTTCTGGTAAACGAAAAAAACAAATTCGCAAAATTCCTGAAATAAAAAAAGCAAATTAAATTAATTTTATAATGCCTTCACTTGTTTTTTGATTATGCATAGCAAAGGAATTAAAGAAATTCTGAAAAAAATCAAATACCCGAAACTCATATTTCTTGCAGTGACATTCATTCCCGCTTACCTGATTTTCTTGAACCAGGACTATCAGCCATTCCACAATCTCTTGATTTCTCTTGGCTATGCAGGAATATTTTTGGCAGGTTTTTTTTACTCTTACGGCTTTACCTCTGCGCCAGCAACTGCACTGCTCTTAATTCTCGCAAAACAGCATGAATTGCTTCCAGCAGTGCTTGCCGGAGGCCTTGGAGCCCTGGTTGGAGACACTGTGATTTTCTTGTTCATCAGAAAAATATTTGCCGGCGAAATAAAGAGCCTTTCGAAAACCAAAATAATCTGGAGCGCTGAAAAAGAAGAAGAAAAAATTCTTGGAAAATACCATAAATATTTTCTTGCATCCTTTGCAGGATTCATTATTGCTTCTCCTTTTCCGACAGAAATAGGAATTGCAATGCTTGCCTCAATGAAAATCTCTTTCAAAAAATTTGCTGCAATAGCCTTTCTTCTCCACTCAACAGGAATACTTGCATTGCTTCTTATAGGAAAAGCGCTCTGAACTTCAGTTTTCTCCAAGCAATCCAATGACTTTTTCTGCAATTTTTGAGTTTGGATTCAAATTCAGGAAATCAATTAAAACTTTTTCGTTGTGAGCTTTTCTTTTCGAAGAAGCTTTCTCGAAATCAATTATTACTGGAACTTTTTCAGGAAGCCTTGCAAGAATGTTTCTTCCCCTGCCCGCTAATTGCCCGTGATCTAATCCAATTTCATCCAATTTTTTTGCCTGAACGAAAAGCAGTTCAATGAATTTCTTTAAATCTTTTTTGCTTGGATTTGATTCAAGCCATTTATCGAAAGTTGTTCCTTGAATGAATTCAAATAAAATAATTCTGTTCTTTAAATCCGCTTTAAAAAATTTTGGGGCAATTCCTTTTTTGTTTGCTTTAATTAAATTTTCTTTTTCTTTTCCCGCCATGTCAATTCTTGTTGATAAATCTCTTTCAATTTTCAAGGCAAGCTTTTCCTTTTTCCTGAAAACAAGAAAAACTTCTGAAGACCTTCCTTTGCTGATTCTTTCTCCAAGAATTAAGTTATTTTTTCTGCAGAATTCATTCAATCTCTCTGAAAAAGTTTTAAGCATAAAATCACTCAAAGGAATACAAGAAATAAGGAAAAAAAATTTTATAAGCCATTAGTGATAAGCGCTTATATCCATCAATTTTAATGAAATCTTTTTAAACCTTTATATCCACTGATTTTGTATAATGGCTTTAAAGAGCCTTTTTGAATCGATTTTTCGTGTTTAAAAAAAAATGTAGAATTGGAGGTAATTAAACATGGCTGCAGATGCAAATAACCAGCAGGTAGTCTTTCTTCCTGAGGGGAGCAAGAGAACAAGAGGAAGGGACGCGCAAAGAATAAATATTTTAATTGGAAAAGCAGTTGCTCAGGCTGTTAAATCCACTTTAGGCCCTAAAGGAATGGATAAAATGATTGTAGACGAGCTTGGAGATGTAACTGTTTCAAATGACGGTGCAACAATCTTAAAGGAAATGAGCATTGAGCATCCAATTGGAAAGATGATGGTTGATGTAGCTAAAACTCAGGAATCAGAAGTGGGAGATGGAACAACTACTTCAGTGATAATCGCGGGAGGATTGCTTGGCAAGGCTGAAAACATGCTTGACGAGGAAATCCATCCATCAATTATAATTAAGGGATACCGACTGGCTTCAAGGAAAGCAGTTGAAATCGCTAAAAGCATTTCAGAAAAAATTTCCTTCAATGACAAGGATATTTTAAAGAAAATTGCAATAACTTCAATGACTGGAAAAAGCAGTGAAGCAGCAACAGATTTAAGCAGCCTTGTAGTGGAAGCAGTGAAAATAGTTGCAGAGCACAATGATGGAAAAATTAAAGTTGACAAAGATTCAATCAAGGTAGAAAAAAAAGCAGGTTCTTCTTTAGAGGAATCAAAGTTAATCAAAGGATTATTGATTGACAAGGAAATTGTTCATGGAGGAATGCCTAAAGAAATAAAGAATGCAAAGATTGCTTTGATTGATTCCGCTTTAGAAATTAAGGAAACAGAAACAGATGCAAAAATCCAGATAACAAGCCCGGAGCAGTTGCAGGCTTTCCTTGACCAGGAAGAAGCAATGCTTAAAAAAATGGTTGACAAAGTTAAAAGCGCTGGAGCAACAGTTGTTTTCTGCCAGAAAGGAATTGATGATCTTGCACAGCATTTCATGGCTAAAGCAGGAATTGCTGGAGTGAGAAGAGTAAAGAAATCTGACATGGATAAATTAAGCAAAGCCACTGGAGCAAAAATTGTTACTAAGATTGATGCTTTGACTGCAGAAGATTTAGGAGGAGCAGGAAAAGTCAGAGAAGAAAAAGTTGGAGAAGACGAAATGGTTTATGTTGAGGACTGCCCCAACCCCAAAGCTGTAACAATCCTTGTAAGAGGAAGCTCAGAGCACTTAATGGCTGAAGCAGAAAGAGCTATTGATGATGCTATTGGGTCTGTTTCCTCTGCCATTAGAGACGGCCAAGTGGTTACTGGAGGAGGGGCATTTGAAGTGGAAATTGCAATGCAGCTAAGAGAATTCGCTAAAACTGTTGGAGGAAAAGAGCAGTTAGCAATTCATGCCTTTGCTGATGTTCTTGAAATAGTTCCAAAAACTTTAGCTGAAACTGCAGGAATGAATCCTTTAGACACATTAGTGAATTTAAGGGCAAAGCACTCTGAAGGAGGAAAAAACATTGGATTGAATGTTTTCTCAGCAGAATTAGAGGACATGAGAAAACAGAACGTCATTGAACCACTGTCAGTGAAAACACGGGCAATAATTTCAGGAAGCGAAGTAGCTGAAATGATTTTAAGAATTGATGACATTGTTGCAGGGCAGAGCAGGCCAATGCCTTCAATGCCTCCCGGCGGAATGCCTCCAATGGATATGTAACGACGGACAGATCCGTCGACGATCTGTGCTGTCTTCGCCTTTCAGGCTCGACACCACTTCAGCGAACAGATTCGCTGGCAATCTGCTCGGCATAAAGCCGAGCTCGCACTGCTTCAGCAGTGCACCGTCTCGCCGACGGCACTGCTTCCGTTTCGCCGACGGGACGGCGGTCTGCACTATCTTCGGCTTAAAGCCTCGATAGTGTTTTTTTCTATTTTTTTCTTTAAATAAATTTAAATAAACTCAATTTCTAATCTTTTTATGCAAATTATTTTAGTTATAGGCTATGCAAGGTCAGGAAAAGACACTGCTGCAAAGTTCATTGAAAAAAAATTCAATTACAGGCATTTTGATTATTCTAGGGATGTTTCAACAAAAAAAGTTGTTGAAGCTGGATTAAGGCCTTCAAAGGAAAATATAGCTAAATTTGTCGTTGAAAGAAAGCTGAAAGAAGGCCAAGATGTTTGGGCAAAAGATTTATGGAAATTAATTGAAGAAAGCAATGAAAAAAAAATTGTTGTTACCGGAACAAGAAGCCCTGAAGAAGTTGCTTTCTTTAAATCTAAAAACCCTTCCTTGAAAATAATTGCTGTTAAAGCAGGAGAAGAAAAAAGATTTGAAAGAGCAAAAAAAGAGAAATTCAAATCATTGAATGAATTCCTTGAAAGAGACAAGCACGACATTAAAGGCTCCGGCATGGATAAAGTGATTGCATTGGCTGATAAATTGATTGAAAACAATTCCTCTTTGAAAGAGCTTTACAAAAAAATTCAGGAACTGGATTTTTTAAGGGAAAGCTAATTTTTTAATTGTTCTTTAAATTAATTCTATTAATCATTAAGCAATCATTAAGCAAAGTGAAGATGGCGCGATTTTCGCCAACCTTTTCTCAAAAGGTTGTGTGGGGGTGTGGCTCAGTCTGGTCAAGAGCAGTGGTCTTATACACCAAAGATCGACGGTTCAAATCCGTCCATCCCCATTAATTTGATTCGTTGATTGCAAAAACAGGCAAATTCTTAAAACTTTGATTAATTTTAATTAATTCAATGAAGGAAAAAAATTTATTTAGTAAAAGGCCTTTACTAATCATGAAAAGCAAAGAATCGAATCAGGTTTTTGGAGTACTGCTTGGAATCTTTTCAATTTACTTGCTTTGGACTGCTTTTAATGTTTTTCAGAGCCAGATTCAATAAAATGTTTTTGACTTGAATTTATTGGTTCCATCCGTTCTTGGAGCAGTTCTTCTTTTAGCTTCTTATAAATTATTAAGTGATTAAATGAAGCAAAATTCTGAAATTGCCGGAATTAAAATCGGCATTAATCACTCAGAGTCACTGCAAAGATATCAAGTGATTTTGGCTGCAAAACACGGAATTCCTTTAACTATTTTGGGAATTGCTTTGCAGACTGGGTTTAATTCAGAAAACTTTTTTACGGAAAGCCTCTCAGCTTACTCTGCTTTCTCCTTTTAAGCAAAAAAGAAACAAAAATAATCAGAGAAGTAAAAAAACCATTTAATAAAAATGTCTGCATTAAGTTAATGACGGGCTAACTTCACATTTAAATAACACATTTAAAAACATAATATTCTTTTAATTCATTGAATAGAGCTTTGTTCGTGTTGATTTTTTATGAAGGAATTGGAAAATTTTTCAAACAAATTGGAACAAGAAATGAAGGTTTACTGGAAAAAAAATAATATCCAGGAAAAAGCAAGAGAAGAAAATGCAAAGCTGGCTAAAGGATTCTATTTCATGGACGGCCCTCCTTATGCCACAGGCCATATTCATATGGGAACTGCTTTGAATAAAGTGTTGAAAGACACTGCGATTAGGTTCTGGAGAATGAAGCAGTTCCATGTCTTTGACAGGCCGGGCTATGACACTCACGGGGTGCCAATAGAGCACAAAATTGAGCAGGAGCATGGATTCAAAAACAAGAAAGACATTGAAGGCTTTGGAGTAAAAAAATTTGTTGATGAATGCAGGGAATTTGCAACCAAATTCATTGAAACAATGAATGAAGAGTTCCAGGACCTGGGGGTGTGGATGGATTGGCGCAATCCATACCTGACACTAAGCAACGAATACATTGAAGCTGTCTGGTTTGCATTCAAGAAAGCTTATGAAAAAGACTTGCTTTACTTGGACAAGTATCCTGCGCATGTATGCTCGAGATGCGACACTCCTGTTGCATACAATGAAATTGAGTACACTAAAATTTCTGATCCAAGCATTTACATTAAATTCAAATTAAATAAAAAAGGAAAAGAAAATGAAAACAAATTCTTGGTGATTTGGACAACCACTCCTTGGACTCTGCCTGGAAACACCGGAGTAATGGTTCACCCTGACTTTGATTACTCTTTTGTTAAAGTTGAAAAAGAGGAATGGATTATTGCAAAAGAGCTAGTGGAAAAAGTAATGCAAATATCTGGAGTTAAGGATTTCAAAACAGTTAAAACTGTTAAAGGAAAAGAGCTTGAAGGATTGACTTACTTTAATCCTCTGCGAAAAATTATGAAGCTTCCTGAATTAGAGAATGCTTACAGAGTAATTTTGAGTTCAAGATATGTTAACCTTGAAGAAGGATCTGGATTGGTTCATACAGCTCCAGGGCACGGAAAAGAAGATTATTTGCAGGGAAAAGAAGCAGGCCTGCCAGTAATCAGCCCAGTGAACACTGACGGAACATTGAAAGAAGTTACAGGAGAATTAGCTGGTTTAAGAGCAAAAAAAGATGATGAAAAAATTATTGAAAAACTTGAATCTTTGCAGGCATTGATTGCTTCTCAGAAATACAAGCACGATTACCCTATATGCTGGAGATGCAAAACGCCTTTACTGATGATGTCAATCAAGCAATGGTTTTTCAGAGTCACTGCATTCAGGGAAAAAATGCTTGAAGAAAACAAGAAAGTGAACTGGGTTCCTTCATGGATGTCTGATAGATTTGGAAACTGGCTGGAATCTTTAAGCGACTGGCCTGTTTCAAGGACAAGGTACTGGGGAACACCTCTTCCGATATGGCTTTGCAATTCATGCAATGAACAATTGGTTGTCGCAGCTGTTTCTGAATTAATTAAAGCAGGAGCAAAAATAAATGAAGAAATTGATTTGCATAAGCCTGAAATTGATGAAGTAACCCTGCCATGCAGGAAATGCAAAGGAATAATGCATAGAACCCCTGAAGTACTGGATGTATGGTTTGATTCAGGTGTAAGCTCTTGGGGGGCTTTAAGCTTTCCAGGCAGGAAGGATTTGTTTGAAAAATTCTGGCCAGCAAATTTAAACATTGAAGGAACTGATCAAGTCAGGGGGTGGTGGAACTCTCAAATGATTTTAAGCACTATATGCTTTGATGAAAAACCTTTTGAAAACATTGCAGTGCATGGAATGGTTTTAGGGGCAGGGAAATTAAAGATGAGCAAATCTTTAGGAAACGTTGTTGCTCCAAGCGAAGTAATTGAAAAGTATTCAAGAAGCCATTTAAGGTACTTTTTACTGGCTTCAAGCAAAGGAGAAGACTTTGAATTCAAATGGGATGAAATAAAGGAAATAAACAAATTCTTCAACGTGCTATGGAATACTTATAATTTCGTTAACTTGTACTTGGAATTGAATCCAATTAATGACTCGGATTTCACTTTAAATGATTTGCAGGCAGAAGACAAATGGATTGCTTCAAAATTCAATTCATTGATTCTTGAAGTGGATAAAAATTTTTCTCATTACACTTACAGCAAAGGGCTTTCATTAATTAATGAATTTGTTTTAGAGGAACTGAGCAGAACATACATTAAATTAGTGAGGGAAAGGCTTTCAAGTGAATCAAAAGAAGCAGTAACAAAAACACTGAATTATTTGCTGTTCAACTTGCTCAAAGTTTTATCTCCTGTAACCCCTCATTTAACTGAATACTTGTATCAGAACATGAAGAAAAAAGGAATGAAGGAATCAATTCACTTCTATGAATTTCCTGAAGCAAGAGAAGAATTCATTAATCCTGAATTAGAAAATGAATTAAGCAAAGTGAAAGAAATAACTCAAATTGTTTTAGCTTTAAGAGAAGAAAACAAATTAAGATTGAGATGGACTTTAAATGAAGTCATTATTAAAAGCGGTAAAGAGTTTTTAAAAAATACAAAACACATTTTAGCTAAAGCGTGCAATGTAAAAAAAGTTTCTGAAACAGCAAAGAAACCTAAAGGAAAGTTTGCAGAAAAAGAATTAAATGAATTAACTGTTTACCTTGACCTGCACGCAGACAAAGAACTGAAAGATGAATGGGAAGCAAGAGAACTCATAAGAAGAATTCAGGATAAAAGAAAGCAAAGCAAATTGAATCCAAATGACAAAGTGAAAATTAAACTGTTTTCAGATGACCAAAAATTTTTAAGTGATTTCAAGAAATTGATTGAAAGCGAAACTAATTCTGAAATATTAATTGAAAAAGAAAAAAAAACAGGGAAAGGAAAAGAAGCTGAAACCGAATTAGAGAAATTAATTGAAAGAAGCTTTTCAATTGAAATTTAATTAAAAAAATTTATTAACAGCAAAAACATATACTTATTTGTAGATTATGCCAAAAAAAAATGGAATGCCGAGAAAAGGAAAACGAGAAGTTATTGCAGCTCAGCCTCAAAAGAAATCTCAAAAATTTAATTTTGATGAATTTTTTGGTTCAAGGAAGCCCATCCACGAATTTAATGAATTGGATTTGGAGGAGTTTCTTGAACGCGGTTTTAGTTTTTTAAAGGAACATGATTTTATTGAAAAAACAAGCAAAGGAATAATGATTACTGCAAAAGGCCAGCAGGCATTAAACTGGCTTTTAATAATGCAGAAAGTTAAAGGCGGAACCCTGCATGAAGTTTTTACAGGCAATTTACTTGAATTAGTGATTTATTTAAAGCCAAAATTTGGAAAGAATTCAATTCATGAGTTAAATAAAAGGCTGAGTGCTGCAAAAGAATTGGCTGAAAAAAATCCTTCAGAGAAAAACAAGCAGGAAGTTGCTGCGCTTTCAAGAACAATTGAATTGGCGGAAATTCTTCCTGAAAAAACTGCCAGGCCGGAATTTTTTTCACCTGTTGCAGTTGTCAGCCCCGAAGCATCAATTGGCAGAGAAATTGTTTTATTGAAAGAAAAAGCGGGAAAAAAATTTTCAAAAGAAACTTTAATGAAAGCCCTTTCAAATAAAGGCCAATCATATTTGAATTTTTTTCAAAAAAACAAGGCAGCTGAAGCATTCAGGTTTTTTTTATTCAATGCTGTTGCAAAAGATTTAAGCCACATAGCTTTTCTTCAGAAACCTAGAAACGATCGCTTGTCTTCATTAGGAATTGAAGCTAATAAAATATTATTGGATAAAAAAAAATCAATTCAAGAAAAAAACTTTTTTATTGACGGTTTAATGAACAGGGAAATTGAACTGCCTTTTTTCTTTAACAAAAAGTATGAAAAATTTGTTGAAGCCTTTGCTGATTATTTTTTTAAAAGAAACGAAGTTGGAATTGCTTTAGAGCCATTATATGATGACATTCTGGAAATGCTTGGAGGTTAATCTTTAATACTGTTTTTATCTTTTTTTTGTAATGGATTTTCAGCCAAGCCAGGAATTTGATTTTTTAGAGCAGGCAATTCCTAAAAAGTTTCCTGCAATGAAGTTACTGATTGCTTTGCTTGGAGTTTTATTGATTTTGTTTTTTGCTCCAAGCGGAACAAGTTTCGGTTTTTTCACTGAATATGATTTGATTGGCGGAACCGGCTTGATTTTTGGAATAATTTTTTTATTGTTTGGTGCGGGCGGGGTAATGGATTTTTTTAAAAGGAATGGAAATGAATGAGTTGAAGAGAATTCACTGCATTGTTTCTGGCTTGGTTCAAGGAGTTTTTTACAGGAGCTTTGCTGAAAGAAATGCAAGGGAATTGAAGCTTACAGGTTATGCAAAAAATTTAAGCAATGGAGAAGTTGAAGTCGTAGCTGAAGGAAATGAAGCTGAGTTAGTAAAATTAATTAAAAAACTGCAGGAAGGCCCTGCTTCATCAAGAATTGAAAAAGTTAAAGTTAATTGGAAGGAATTTGAAAACGAATTTAAGGATTTTTCAATTGAATATTAATGAATTATTTGAATTAAGTGAATTGATTTGAATGAATAAAGAGAAAGTGTTCTGGGTTATTGGAATTGGAGTAATTGTTCTAGGAATAATTGTTCTGTCCATTGCTTATTTTATTTTCAGCTCGGCTGTTAATTCTGTTAATTAATTATTGTTTAAATAAAAAATTTGAATGCCAATACCACTACAATTAATACAAATGACAGCCCTACAACGAATTCAGGAGACATTTTAGGAGTAAATGCCTGGGATTCCCTGAACGTCATTATTCCAATGCTTGAGCTGGGCCCATAAGTCTGCTGGCTTGATTTCTGAGTCTTCATTTAGTTCACTTTTTTCTGCACGTGCTTAGATAAATTTTTATTGTTAAAGAAATATAAATTAATCAGTTTTTTGGTTTTAGTGGTTGAATGAAGTTAAAAGAAGCTGAAAGCCTTTCAAAGAATGCTTTTCATTTAGTTGTATTAATTGCATTAGTTTTATTGATTCTCGGATTAGTTACTTGGCTTGGAGTAATTAGATGCAGTTTGATTCCAGGATGGTGCAACATTTATTATGGGGTGCTTGGAGAGCCAAGGATTTTAATTGTTTATGGAGACGACGGCTTAGGCTCTCCTCAGAAACTTTATGAATATTTAAGGGATCCAAGAACTGTTTCGGCGGATGTGCAGATAAGGCACATGCAGAGCCTAAATGTAGAGAACTTGAAGAGATTCAATCTAGTTATTGTTGAGAAAGCAAAAACAATGTCGACTGATCAAATGAAAATGTTCATTGATTATGCGGATGCTGGGGGAAAGATTATCTGGACTGCTGATGCAGGAACAGCGCTTGCTCCAGGAGACGAGCAGTTGAAGAAATCAGATATATTTGTTGATGGCTCCGATGAATTGATAGGAGTTTGGGCAAGAAAAGGAACAAGCACAAGAAATTTTGGATTAATAATTAATTTAGAGAACACTATTTCAGTTCATTTTGAGGGAAATTACTGCGAAAAAAACAGCTGTACTTCAAATGACAGGGCAGGAAAATTAATTCCAATTGATTCTGATCATTTCCTTGTTTACGGAATCAGGTCTGATTTAACTTATTTCGGAGACTTTTCAGTTGTTTCGGATGTAAAAGGAGTTGGCACACAGAAAATAATGGATATTGACACTGACAGGCCTGTAAAAATTAACGACAAAAGCCTTGGGGAGAATCACCCAATTATTTTGTCTTCAGGATTGTTCAGCCAGAAAGTGTTTTATTATGCGGTTCCAATAGAACAGTTAATTACCGAGCCAAACAATTATTCCGAATTCATCAGAAACCTTTACTACGGAATTCTATATTGATAATTGCACTAACTTAGCTTAACCGGTAACAATATAAATAACGTCGCTTTTAAAATTAATATATTATTAAGTCAGAGGACTTTCAATGTATCCAGAAACAGGAGACGCTTCAGGAGGAGATAAGTTGGCTGCAGATTATGGTGATTACGGCGGAGGAGATTTGAAAAGCAAAATCATGAGCAATTTTGAAGGATTTATTCCTTTGATTTTGATAGTAATTATTGGTTTCTTTTTATTGGCGAGATTCAATATTTTAACTGAAGACACTCCATTGCTTGGCCCTGTTGTCAATATTGTTCAGCCTGGAACAAGCTTTAAAGAAATGCTTATTATTGGCAGTCCAAGCGTTGAAACAGTGAATGTATTGAATGAGAACAGGGATTTAGTTAGATGGAGGCAGAAGGCCGCCACTGATTTGCAGAGAAATCCAGAACAGCAGTTGGCTCAATACGATTTAATTATGCTTGACCAATCAAATCAATCAACTAAAGAAGTAAGCTTTGAATTAGGAGAAGCAATAGCCAACTATGTAAGAAGAGGCGGAAAATTAATTATTGTAAAGGATTCTGGAATTTACAGGCCAAACACATTTGACATTATTGGATGGAAATCAACATTTCAAGGAATAATTCCTGTTGACTGCCAGGTAGGAGTTGCGGGAGTTCATTCATGTGCTCAGCCAATAAATGTTATTGGAAGAATTGTGAGACAGGACCAGGATCATAGAATCATGGACGGAATAGAGTTTGCTCCGGCAAATGAAAGAGACAGATATGTATTGGAAACCTTTGATGTGGATGTTGTATCCGGAAACGAAGTTGCCTACATTGAAACTCAGGGAAGAGCTTATCCGGCAATAGTTGAATCAAGATCAATTATAGGAAAAGTCATCTACTTTAATTATGATCCAGGAAAATCAAGAGGAATATTCGAAAATACTTTAAGATACTTAAGGTAAATTCAATTTCTCTTTTTTCTTTATTTTTCTTTCTAATTCTTTTATTTTTCTTAATTCTTTTTTAATCTTTTTTTTAATTTTATATTTGTTTTTTAAATTAATTCCACTTAAATTAATTACAATTGCTTTACATGGAGAGTGACTTTAATGACAGAAGAAACAAACACTGTATTCGTTGGAAAAAAGCCTGCAATGAGTTACGTTCTGGCTTTAATAACTCAGTTAAATCAAGGAACAAATGATGTTGTAATTAAGGCAAGAGGAAAATCAATTTCAAGAGCAGTAGATGTAGCTGAAATTGCAAGAAACAAATTCATAAAAGAACTAAAAATAGAAAACATAGAAATTTCCACGGAAGAAGTAACCACAACTGATGGAAAAAACTTAAAAGTTTCAGCAATAGAAATTAAGCTGAAAAAATAAAATCATGACTCTAACCGGCTTCAAAAAAAGCCGGTTTCCTTATTTTTGAATAGCTTTATAAATTTTAAGTGCATTATATGAATACTAATTAATTTTTTTTTGATTGGAATCCAAAACCGAAAAGTATATTAATATCATGATTGTATCATGATACAGTATGACTGATCGTGACTTATTTAAAAATGTTCTTGATTCAAAGGAGCAAGTCAATAACCTGAATGAGAAATTTAATGACTTGACTCTTGATATTCAGGAAATAATGAATTTAAGCAGTAATCCTGCTTTCTTGTCGCTTCTTTTGTTTAAATTGACTGAAGAGAGAAAGAGAACTAATGATTTATTGGATAGGCTGAATAAAAAATATGATTCATTAGTTGAAATGATGCAAAAAAAGGGCTTTCATGGCATGCATCAGCATGTTTCTGATGGAAGCAAGGTAAACATTCTTTCTGAGCAGGACCAGCAGATAATGAACTTGGTTCAGAACAAAGGAGCTGTTTCAGCTCTTGAAGTTCAGTCAGCTTTAGGCTATAAAGGAAAGAATGCCGCTTCTCAGAGACTGAATAAGCTTTACAGAGAAGGTTACCTGAAAAAAGCCCAGTCAGGAAAAAAGGTTTTATACTTACCACCCACATAAATCATGCTTTTTTAATGCACAGGCCTTGCATTTCCCCCTCATTAGGCTTGTGCATTAACCCCCTCAACGCCTTAACTTCCAAAAAAAAAGATTCAGAAAGCCTGTAACAAGGCTTTCTTTTCTACTTCTTTAATTCTTTTAATCATTTATTCTGTTTTTTTTTAAAGAGACACAATGAATATTTCTTCATGCGACCCCGTGCCCCAACCTTCGGCTTCTTTTACGTTAATTTCTTTGCCGTAAAAAGAAGTGAAAAAAGCCTTAATAATTCCTTTTTCAAAAAACGCGAGCGGCATTCCTACTTCAAATAAACCTGAAGAGCTTAAAGACTGCATTAACTCTATCCTGAATTTTTCATTTTCTTTTTCCGAATAGATTTTTTCCAGCAAACCCAATTTTTCAGCTTTGAAAAATTCTTTTAAAACATTGAAAGCAGAATCCAAGTCATTTATTTTTGAAGCATTCTCTTTAAATAAGTCATATCCAATTTCTTGAACTCCTTTTTCAATTAAAGAAAAAGCCCTTTCCTTGAATTCTGTGTAAAAAACTTTGAAAATTAAGTACCTAAAATATTTTACGCTGATTTCCTTTCCAAGAGATTTTCTGAATTCGCTGAAAGATGAATGCCAAAGCATTGTTTTAGTGAAAGGCTCTGAAATAACTTCAGCTGACTGGAGTTCGTGCAAAACATTTATTTTGATTTTCAGTTTTCTGAAAACTTTTTCGAGAAGTGACGCAATTCCTAAAATTTCTTTTTCTGATTCCGGGCTTTCATTAACTGAAATCCTTATTTCCCCGTTTTCAAAAATTTTTATGCTTGCGTTGCCCTCATGAGCACAGACCATTGAAGCCGAAGATAACGGGCATTTATGGAATTCTTTTTCAAGAACAGAAATTTCGGCTTTTTTACCTAGATTAAAAACATAGGTTTTCACATTCATGCAATCAATACTCATTTAAAATATTAAAACATAATGTTTTAAGTTAAAGTTTTTATAGTAAAAAGCTTTCTAGTATTGCATGGTTGACACCTTTAAGGAAAAAGTTTCAGTTATCGGAAGATCTGCTGAAAATGTAAAAAAGTACGGCACTAAAGCAACTGCTTATCTGGGAAAAGTGGTGTTAAGCTCTGGAGAGAACCCTGTGCTGGGAAGAAAAATTTTAATGGATATTTCAAGAAGCCACGTAGTGCTGATTTGCGGAAAGAGGGGAGGGGGAAAATCATTTTCGATGGCTGTTTTGATTGAAGAACTTGCACGCCAGCCTCCAGAAATAAAGAAAAGGCTTGCAGTGATTGTTATTGACACTGTTGGAATTTTTTGGACTTTAAAGATTCCAAGCAAGTTTGAAAAAAAAGAATTGCATGAATGGGATTTAGATGCACAGGGAACTGAAGTGAATGTTTTTGTTCCGAAAGGAAAGCTTGATTTCTATAAAGGAAAAGATCTGCCAGTGGATGGAGCTTTCACTTTAAAGACAAGCGATTTGGATTTAAGTGAATGGCTTTCATTATTTAAATTGAACTGGAAGGATGCAGAAGCAGTGCTTTTAACTAGAGTGATTGAAAAAATCAGGGAAGAAAAAGAAAGTTTTTCAATTAAAAATGTTGTTGAAGAAATCAAGAAAGACAAGGAAGCAGAAGACCTGACTAAAAAGGCTTTAAGCAATTTATTTAAGTCAGCGGAGTCATGGGGGCTGTTTGAAGAGAAAGGCAGTTCAGTGAAAGACATGACCAAGCCCGGCTCCGTGAACATAATTGATGTTTCTGCTTACAGGCAGGCAATCGGCATGGAGGGAACAAGGGATGTAATTGTGGCAATTCTTGGAAAAAAAATTTTTGAGGAAAGAATGCTTTATAGGAAAGAAGAAGAAATTTCCTTAATTAAAGGAGGAAAAAAAACCAGTGAAATGCCTTTAGTCTGGATGCTTATAGATGAAGCGCACATGTTCATGCCTAAAGATGAACAGAACATTGCCTTGCCTGTCCTGCTTGAATGGGTGAGAGTTGGAAGACAGCCCGGACTGGCTTTACTGCTTGCAACTCAGAGGCCCAACAAGCTTCACCCTGACGCGATAAGCCAATGCGATTTATTTATCAGCCACAGAATGACTGCACAGCCGGACATTCAGGCTGTATCAGCTTTAAGGCCGTCATACCTGCACCAGGATTTTGATAAATACTATCAGGAAATGCCTATGGGAAAAGGCTATGCATTAATTTTAGATGACAATTCTGAAAAGCTTTGGATGATTAGAATAAGGCCAAGATTTTCTTGGGATGGAGGAAAAACAGCCCAGGTATTTGAAGATTAAAAAAAAGTTATTTAATTTTTATTTAAATTCATTTAATTTATTTTAGCGTTAAACAATTCAGCCATTTTATCTATCTTCCTTAACTTAACTGAATTTGTTTTTACATTAAGGTTTCTTAACTGAAGGAATGAAATTCTTAAGTCATCTGTTTCCACTACAACTTCAAATTTCTGCGGAATCTGGTTAAAGAACAGCAATGCTTTCATTAAATCGCTTTTTTTTACTTTCAATAAATTCGGAGAGCCTTTTTCTATATTCAGTTCTTTTGAAACCCTGTTGATATCAATCAAGCCGATTAATTTTGGGCCGACAAAGCATTCCTTGATTTTATTTTCTTTAAATAAAGCGTCAAAAAATTCCATGGAAGTTTCATTTGAATCAAATTCATAATTTGTCTGAGTCCTGTAATTGTCCAAGAAAATGTCTGCCTTGAAGTTCGGCTCCTCAAATTTATTTATCGTGCTTTTTAATTCAGTTAAATTATTTTCAAGCTGCTTGAATTTGCTTATTACATGCTTGTTCTTTATTTCAGATTTAAAGAAATCCTTTAATTCGGAGTTCTGCTCAGTTAATTCCTCTAAATTATTTATTTGGTCTTCAATATTTTTCAGGGAAAATTCCAAATTTTTTATTTCATCAAACAAAGAATTAGATTTATACAATTCTTTCTCAAGTTTTTCCAGCGATCTTGAAAGAAGAATTCCAGTTCCTTTATTCTCTTTCATTTTTTCCACTATCTATACTACTATTTTAGTTTTAAAAGACTATCTTTCAGATTTTTTTTGTTTCAGATTATTGTATTTCGGATTTTTTGTGAATAGAAAAAGATGAATTCACATAAATTTTATCCATGAAAGTGAAATCCAATTCGCTTTCAATGCTTTCTCTTTGCTTTGCATGAAGAAAAATATTTTCTTTATTGAAAAAAACAAAATCAATTCCATGCCTTGAAAGAATTTCTTCCTTATTTTTTTCATTTCCTAAAATAAATTCATATGAATCATTCAGATATTCTTCAACTGCATACTCCACATACAAGTCAGACAAAACCTTGTTTCCATTAAATGAAACTAAGTGGCCGTAAAAGGGATCAGCAAGGACTTTTTCTTCATCAAACGAATTTTGGTTCAAGAAATTAAGAGAATTAAATTCATCTGCATTAGCGACAACAATGGAAAGAATAACTATATTAGTGAAAAAAGAAAAAGCCAATAAAAAGGCCGCAGCATAATAAATCCATTTGCTTTTAACTGATTTAAAGAAATACAAGCCGAATAAAATCACTAAAGAAAGATGCGCGATAATATTTATTCTGAATGAAACAAAAAGCTGAACCAGAATTAAAGCAATTGACGCAAAAAAAATTTTTCTAGTATAAGAAGAAAGCTTTCTGAAATTCTTTATGCAGAGAATTAAAGTGATTAAAAATAAAAAAAACACCAGCTGGCCCAAATCATTCAGCAGATCCAATACATTGTGGGTAATTAAGTAGCCCCATTCCTTTGACTTGACTTCAAAAGGAATGCCGTGATTGAACAAAATAGGGGAAAACAAAATCAAGAACACTGCAAACGCTGAAATAAAAGAGTAAATTAACTTTTTTCTGCTGAATTCTTTTGAAGCAATAATGTAAGTCAATGGAAACAAAACAATGAAAGAAATCTGGGTGAATGCTGCCAGCCCGCCAAAAATTCCTGCAATGAAATGGTTTCTTTTGGAGTTAAGCATTGCTGCTGCGAAAAGCATTAAAGCAAGCGAAAGAGTGTGCTTCGGAGAAATAAGCCAGTTATTGAAAATGAATAAAGAAGTGAGGTAAAGGAAAAACAAAAATAATGATTTCTTTAAAGTGAAGTCAAGGCTTTTCATTAAATAAAGAAAGCTGAGTAAAAGGAAAAAATTTGAAAATAAAACAATTAATGAAAATGAATTCAAAGCATTAAGATTTGTAATTAATGACAAAGACGAGTTGAATAAAAAATAACCCCAAATAAAAGTGAAACCCCTTCCCAAGTAACTTAAAGGATCATTTAAAGGAATAGAACTGCTTTCAATTATTAATGAAGCCTGCCTTTCATAGAATACGTTCCAGTTGTTGATATGCGAAGGAATAATTAATTGAATCAAAAAAAATAAAGCAGCTGAAAGAATTAATCCGAACAAAATTATTTTCTGCTCTCCTTTTTCCGCCTTAAAAGTTTCAGGAAACTTTTTATTTTTCAAAAATAAATAAAATAAAACAGAAACTAAAATCATTGAAAAAGTTAATGAAAAAGAATTCAAAGGAATTTTAAATGAATTTAAAATCCATGGAATTAAAATAAATAAGGAAATGAAATAGGCAAAGGTAAATGAAAGGCTTTCAAGCAAGTTGAATTTCTTTAAGAAAAGCAATCCAGTAAAGAAAAAAACAATTAAGAAAATGATTGCGTTTAATGCAGGGTTGGCCTTTTTTTCCTGGGCTAATTCAACTCCGGAACTTGCTTCATTGAATTTGATTTCTATGTTGCTTTCATTTTCAAAAAACTCTTTATTCAATTTAATGCTTTTACTTGACAATGCAGGAATTGAAATGAATTTGCGTTTTTCAAAATCATTGCCTGAAAAATTTATTTCAGAGAAAACTCCCTTGCTTTTTCCGTTGAATAAAGTTAAATTGATTTCTTTTTCTGATTCAGAGAAATTGCTTATCATTGAACTTTTCTCCTGCAATGGAGCTGAATTTTCCTTAAAGACGTTGTAGAAAAGCCTTTCTTTTCCGAATTCAGTATTTGAAAAATTTATTTCAATTAAATTGCTTCCAGAATTAATTTTATTTTCCGGAATGCAGTAATCAAACAACTGATTTCCATTTAACGCAAATTGTTTTTCAAACAGGAAAAAATCATTTGACTTTACTTCAATTCTTTCAATTGACTCTTTTGAAGAATTAATTTGGTTGATGGCCAGCGAGAAGCAGCTTTCCTGGCCTTCATTTATTGAGTGCTCAAAATAATTGAAGTGCCTTTCAATTGAAGGCTTTTGAGCTCCAAATGAATGCCAGTAATTTGATGAAATCACGGTAAAAATGAATAATGCAAGAATTAAGAGCAGTGAAAGAGTTCCATTTTTGTTCATTGTTTTGTTCATTATACTTATTTTTCTCAGTGAAATGATTAAAATAGTTGTTTATCTAATTAAAGTATGAAGCTGAAAGAAAACAGGCTGGCGGTTTTTTCGCTTTTTTTTGCTTTAATTTTAGTTTCCGGGCTTCTCTTGGAGCCATTCATGCTCTTTTTGAGGGGATTAACTCAAACTTTGGTTGGAGGAAACTCTTACAGCAAAGTTTACTTTTTATTTGCATTATTTATTTTAAGCCCTTTGACTGCAGTTTTGCTTCAAAAAAAAAGATTGAAGTGGAATGCAGAAAATTTCCTTAAAATTTTTTTAATTGCTTCAGCTTTTTCTTTGATTCTTGGAATGCATCAGTTTCTTGCTTTCAGCTCCAATTACTACAATGACGGGATTTTTGCTTCATTTATTCAGACAGAGAATTACGCAAACTTTGAGTCTGCAGGATTGTTTCATAACCATTTCCCTAAAAGCGCGGTTTATGTTTTAACTCAGCTTCTCAATTTGAATTTAGGCGAGTTTGATGACGGCTACCCAATGTACTATTTAACGGAAAATGGTTTTTATTGGGGGGCTGCTTACCTGCTTTTGTTTTTAGCTTCACTAATAAGCGGGCTGATTTATATTAACCTGAAATCAAGAAAAATTAGTTTGCTGAATTACGGAATTTTTTTATTCGCTTTAGGCGGGACAGCAATTGCAATGATTGATGGAGGGCTTGCAACCAGCACCCTGCTTCTCTCATTTTTTGCTTTAAGCTATTTTATTTCAGAAGAATACTTTAAATTAAAGGAAAATTCGGTTGCTTTAAGCTTATTAATTTCTTTCGGAATATTTTATTTTTATTCACAGCTCATTCCAAAATTTTTACTGACTCGCCAGGAAACCTTTCCTTTCCTTATAATTTTTGCTTCAATTCTTTATCTGAATAAAACTTTGAATGAAAAAATCTTATGGAAAAAAATCCTTCCCGCAATAATAATTTTGTATTTCATTGGCGGGGCATGGGATGGCCTTGCAGACCATTCATTTGGATCAAAGGTTTTTGAAAAAAATGCCACTGGATTCTATATTTATGGACTGGAAAGAGAAGTAAATGACTCTGAATTGAAGGAAAAAATTCAGGAGTACGGTGAAATAACTGATTTTTACAGAACAAACTGGGTTGCATACTTTAAACTTTCCCCCAGCAAAAGCTTTAGAACATTTGAATTAGAGAAAGAAGTGAGAAAAAAATTTAACTCTCAAGGCTATTTGTTTTTGTCAAATGTTCACATAATAAAAGAAATTTTAACTTACCGGATTACGTGGCCTGAAGGACTGCCTGAAGATTATGAAACCTTTTTTGATGAAAGAATTCTTGATTTAGATGTAATGGAGCTTGAATGGAATAAAGAAAAAAATTACGCAAAAATTGTTGTTTCGGGCGAAAGCCATTTCCCTAATGCAATGCTTTCAATACTGAATGAAATCAGGGCAAAAGGATTCAAAGGCAAAGTATTTGTTTCCTCAAATTTTTAGGCAATAAAAAGAATTCTTTGAATTCTGATACAATTTATCTGAATTTAATGCTACATCCCTGCTCAGCTTGTTTTCGTTTCTTGAAATAATGCATTCAACATTGAATTGGCTTGAAAACTCCAGCCCCCTTTTTCCTTCAAGAAATTCAATTGACTGAAACATTCTTTCAGTTGCATTGGGAACACGCTCCATTAAAGGCGCAATGACAAGCTTGAACCCTTTTAAAAGCAAAGGAAACGCGTTATGCTCTGCAATAATTGTTTTTGAATCAAAATTTGCTTCAATGAATTCATTTGCTTTAAAGTCCTTTTCATCAAAAGCCTGAACCGGAAGAGAAACTGAAAAAACTAAAAGAATCAAAATAAGGTAAAACAAAAAATTATTTTTTCTGAGTTTAGCGATTGAGTCAATTAAGACTGCGGTGAAAACTGAAAGGGGGATTAAGAGGAACACAATGTACCTGTAAGGCTGGTTTATTGCTGGAAACGGAAGAAGCGTTCCAAGAAATAAAATTAATGCAGTGAAAAATAAAATTAAATTTAATTTAAAGAAATCTTTTTCCAAATCAAATTTCTCTTTCCTGAAAAGAATGAAATAAAGCGTTAAAATAAAAAAAAATGTTTGGATTACCCCAAAAAATTCATGGATTGAATAAAAAGAGAAATTAATCCAGGGATTAACAACCGGCTGAGCAGAAAAATATTTGCTGAAATTAAATAAAATAAAAGGCAGGAGCAAAATTCCTGAAACAAGGAACGACTTCAACAGGTTCCTGAAATCTTTGCTTTTTTTTCCTAAAAATAAATGAATCAAGTAAATAATCAGAATTAAAGAAATTACTGTGAAGGATCTGAAATGGGCTAGGAATGCCGCTGAAATTGCAAGCGAAATGAGAAAAAAATTTTTTTTGCTTAAAATTAAGTAAATTAAAAGCAAAAGCAAAGTTAATCCGAATATTTCATTCACGAAGGAAGTGAATCTTTTAAGAATTATTGGAGTTAATGCAAGAAAAATCATTGAAAGAATCTGCTGTTTTTCTGAAAGGTTTTTTGTAAAAAGATAAAAAAGAAGAAGAAAAGCAAAAAATAAAGTGAAAGAAACAATCTGCATTAAGAGCCTTAACTCAAAGCCTGAAAAAGACAGAACAGCTAAAAGGAAGTCAGGCAGAGGAGGGTAAACCAATGGAGCTCCGCTTGGAGCAACATAGCTTTCAGTTTCAGGATAAAATTTTGAATCAATTAATGTCCTTGCAGCTGATTCTCTTTGATATTCATCGGGAGAGATTGGAAACGGAGAGCTTATTGAAATAATTAATTTTATTGCCAGAAGAAGAATTATTGTTGCAGCAATATTTTTTTGCATAATACTATTTATTGTAAATCATTTAAACTCCTTTTCATTCTTAGCTTCCGGCTTATTTTTCATTCTTAATTAGATTTAAATATGGATGAGCCTATTAATTATTTATGAAAAAATTTCTGTTGTTTTTGTTGTTTTTAGTGATATTATTTTTTTCAAATGCATTTTCTTTAACCATTAACGCTCCTGGAGAGATTCCTTCGCAGATTAACTGGACTTTTTCAATTGAGTTGGATTCAGCTGAGCAGTTTGATGAAACCCGGGTTTTTATTGACAATTCAAGAGTGCTGACTGCTTATTCAAACGGAAAAACTCAATTGGATGCATTCAACGGAACATTTGTTTTGGATGCATTTGTTTTTGACAAAGACCCTTCATCTAATTCAGGCTTGGTGCTTTACGTAAGCTACTTTGGGTTAAGCTCTGGAGAACACAAAATTGAAGCATTTTCGTTCAAAGCAGGGGAGCAGAAAGCAGATGACTCAATTACTTTCAAAGCCTTTAATGCAGCTCAAAAAGAAACAGTTGAAGAACTTGAAGGAGACAAAAAAAACCTGAGAAATGAAGTTCTGTTTAATTCAAGCGAAGTAAACAAAATAAAGGAAACATTAAATCAATTAACTGCAAGCCTTAATTCATTAAACGAATCAACTGAGAATGAAAGCAAGGCAAGAATTGAAGTGGAGAAACAGATTGAATCATTGAAGACAAGAATAAATAATGTCAATTTAGAGAATGAAAAGCTTGAATTAAAAAACAATGAATTAAGCAAAGAAAATGAGGAATTAAAAAACCAAAATATTTTTTCCGGGCTAGCATCTTTAATTGGATTAAGCACCGGAGAAAACAATGAAGCTGGAACAACAAACCTTATTACTCCATTAATTTTCATTTTTGCAGTAATAGTCATTGCTGCTGTTGCACTGAACAGGGAAAAAATATTCAGCGCTATCGGAGAGATTCCAAAAAAAAGGAAAACAGAAATTTATTCAGAGGAAACTGATGAGCCGCTGAATCTTGAAAGAGATGTCAATAATTTTTTGGATGAACAGGTAAAAAAGAAAAAGAAATGGGGATTCTCCAAAGAAAAAAATAGCAGTGAAGAAGAAGAAGAAGTAAACATTGGAGATTTAGTCAAAAAGGATTAATTACTTTAAATAGCCTTCAACTAAAATGTCTTCATCAATTCTTTCAATTTTTATGTCCTTCAATTTCAATGCGTTTTTCATTAACTTTATTCCAGATCCATTGTAAGGAGTCAATGAATTCCCTCCAATAAGCTTTGGAGAAATAAAAAACAAAACCCTGTTAACTAAATTCTGATCAATGAAAGATGAATTAATATCAGAGCCTCCTTCAATTAAGAGGCTCATTACTTTCATTTTGTAAAGCTCTTTCAGCAATTTCCTTAAATCAATCTTTCCTCCTTTTTCTGGAAGAAACAAAAAATCAACGCATTCAAGCTTTGAAAAAGAATCCAGCTTTTTTTTTGCTGAATTTTTTTTAAGTAATTTTTCGGAGCACGCAATCAGCACAGATCCTTCACTGAAAATTTTTGAATTAACCGGGGTTCTCAGATTGGAGTCAAGAATTATTTTCAGAGGATTCTTTCCTTTTCCATGAGAAGTAAGTTCAGGGTTATCAGCTAAAACAGTTTTAACCCCTACAAGAACTGCATCATTCAAAGCCCTGATTTCATGAACTCTCTGCCTTGATTTATTGCCTGAAACCCATTTGCTGTCACCAGAACTGGAAGCAATTTTTCCATCTAAAGTCATGGCGGTTTTCAAAGTAATGAAAGAAGCATGATGAGTTATGTAGAATGTAAAGTCTTCTATTAATTTTTTGCCTTCCTTTTCAAGAATTCCTCCAAGAACTTTAACTTTATTTTTCTTCAAATAATTTGAGCCTGAATTACTTTTTTTATTTGGATCTGTTGCGCTGAAAACTACTTTCTTTATTCCTGCTTTAATTATTGCTTCAGTGCATGGAGGTGTTTTTCCAAAATGATTGCACGGCTCTAAAGAAACATAAAGAGTTGAACCTTCTGCTTTTTTTCCTGCTTTCTTTATTGCTTCAGCTTCTGCATGCATTTCTCCGAAAGCTTTGTGAACTCCTTTTGAAATTATTTTTCCTTCCCTGACAAGCACGGCTCCTACTCTTGGATTGGGTGAAGGATTAAATTTTCTGGCCAAGTCAAGTGCCTGCCTCATAAATTTTTCATTTTCTTTCATTTTTCAGCCATCTTCCAAGTTTTTCTAAAGCTTTTCCTCTTGCAGACAATTTGTTTTTTTCCTCAACTGTCATTTCAGCAAAAGTTTCACTGAATCCTTCGGGAACAAACATCGAATCATATAAAAGCTGTTTATGCGAATTTCCCTTTGGTTTAAAGGGAACATTTCCGTGAATGCTTGAATCAAAAACCTTAAACTTGTTTTTTCCCCAAATGAAAGTAAAAACAGTATTGAATTCCATTTTCCTGTTCTTTTCTCCTTTCAATAATTTAATGAATCCTTTTACTCTGAGTGCCTTCATGACTTTTTTTGAAACAACCCCTGGAAAGCCCGGAAATGCACTTAAATAAACTCCGGTGTCTTCAACAATTAAAGGCTTTTTTATTTTTTTGAAAGCGGATTTTGCTTTTTCAACACTTATTTCCTCAATTGAATCCAAATCCAATTCAATAATGTCCATTTTTTTGTGCTTAACTTTTACATTGAATTTTTCCAGTACTTTAGCTGCCTCCAAAGCCTTTCCATGATTTGAAGTTGCAAAAATTATTTCCATTAAATCACTTTCTTAAAGCAATTAAAACTCCGTCCCTCAAAGGAACAATGCTTGAAATTAAATCCTTGTCATTGAAAACCATTTCATTAAATTCTCTTACAGCAGAAACTATTTTGTCAGCGGATTCACTTACAACACTTCCCCTCCATAACGTATTGTCGACTATTAATAGTCCATTTTTTTTGAGTTTTTCTTTGATTAAAGGAAATGCTTTTGGATACTGCTTTTTGTTTATGTCCATGAAAATCAAGTCAAACTTTTCTTTTTCGCTTTTTAAAACTTCAAGTGCGTCGCCGAACCGGAAATCAATCAAATTACTGAACTCTTCAAGAAATTCTTTTGCTTTCAAGACATTTTTTTCTGAGTTGTCAGTGAAAATTAATTTAGAGCCTTTTTCTAGGGCAAGAGCAAACCAGTAAGCGCTGTAGCCGAAGCCTGAACCAAGCTCAATCATTCTCTTAGGTTTTTTTAAAAGAGTTAACTGCATTAAAAGCTTTCCAACTAAAGGCCCTGCAATGGGAAAGCCTTGAGCATAATCGTGCATTTCCTTTAAAGTTTTTTCATTGGATTCCTGCAGAGAATAAATGTATTTTTCTATTTCAGGACTGCAAATAAATTTCTCATCCATATTATTTCATTAAAAAAAAGTATTTATAAAGGAAAAGTCATTAATTAAATGGATTAAATGTCAGAGCATCATTCAAAGGAAAAAGATTATGGATTGATTCTGTCCGACTTCATTTTAGGATTTCAAGACGGCTTGGTTAATGTACTGGGAATTGTTTTAGGAGTGGCGGTGGGAACTCAAAGCACTCCAATTGTTTTATTAGCCGGATTAGCTGCAACTTTTGCTGAATCAATTTCCATGGCTGCTGTTGGCTATACATCAAAGAAAACGGAAACTGATTTTTATGAAAAGCAGAAAGAAATTGAATTAAGGGAAATGAGATTAATTCCTAAAAGGGAAAAAAAAGAAGTTGAAGAAATTTTCAGAAAAAAAGGATTCAAGGGAAAGGATTTGAAGTCACTGGTTAGAATAATTACTTCAAACAAAAAAGCCTGGCTGAACATTATGATGACTGAAGAATTGAATTTAACTGCAGTGCAGGCTAAAAACCCACTCAAATCAGGAGCATTAATCGGGGTTTCAGCATTCATCGGTTCATTCGTGCCTTTAACTCCATTCTTTTTTTTAAGCATTGAAAATGCTTTCACTTCTTCTGTAATTTTTTCAGGAATAATTTTGTTTTCTTTAGGAGCCGTAAAAGGAAAAATTACTCAAAGGAATTTAATTAAATCAGGACTGGAAATTTTATTAATTGCTGGATTAGCGGCAATGGCTGGCTATTTAGTCGGAGCTTATTTCGGACTCAACGGAATCTAAAAAAGAGATTCATTTAAAAATTTTTTTCAATTCAAGGCTTTAATGCAGACAAACAAAAATATTCTGATTGGTTCAGCTGCAATTATTGTTGTTTTAGTTGCTGTTCTTGCATTCAATGTTTTTGGCGGTAAGACAGCTCCAGGGCAATACAATGAATTTGCTGAATGCTTGACTGAAAAAGGAGCAAAAATGTATGGTGCTTTTTGGTGCCCTCACTGCGCTGACCAAAAAGAATCTTTTGGCGAAAGCTGGAGCAAAGTTAATTACATTGAATGCTCTTCTCCTGATGGAAAAAGCCAGCTCCCTAGCTGTGCTGAAGCAAACATTAAAGGCTATCCTACATGGGAGTTTGCTGATGGCTCAAGAATGGAGGGATTCATTCCTTTGCAGGATTTAAGCCAGAAAACCGGCTGTGCATTAAATTAATGTCCAAAAATTCCTTTTCTTTTCTTTATTAATTTTTTAGAATCAGGCTCAAAGACTTGATTTTTTAAAAAAAAAGTAAGGTGCCCGCATTAATTGCAGGCAAAAAACTAATTAAAGAATTAAATTATTTATTTAGTTGGAGCTGGTTTTGCTGTAGGTTTATTAGGTTTAGCCAATTAAAGCACCTCCTAGATGGTACTTATCTATTAAAGTGCTTCCCTCTAAGGGCTTTTAAAGCTATCTAAGCAAAAATCATGCAAAATTCAAAAAAAATTAAATTTACAAAACACCAAAAAAAGCAATTAAAGAAATGATAAATAAACGCCTTATAAGCCTTGGATTTGGCAAAACAGTTTTTTTCTTCTTTTTCTTTGAAGCGCTTAATTCCTTAAATTCACTACTTTAAACCCTTTTTCTTTCAATTCTTTTTCCTTTCCCAGAATCCCTTGAGCAGCTGTTTCATCAAGGAAATAAACAACTTCTTTGCCTTTTTTTGAGGCTTCCTGCAGGCCGGAAATCGGGCATTCATCCGAAACTTGTTTTAAAAGCGAGTCAGCTATTGCTTTAGTTTTTCTTTTTCCGGAAGCCAGTAATATAATGCATTTAGAGTTATCAAAAACGCCTTTTGCCCCCATTGACAAGCCGAATTTAGGGCATTCCCTGATATTTTTGAACCTTCTGTCTTTCACTGCGTTTTCCTGAGTATTTGAATCCAATTTAACTAAAAGCATTTCATTCTCTAAAGAAATTCCTGCTTCATGAAAAGCCAAATGACCATTTTCTCCCACTCCAAGAACCCAGCAGTCAATTCCTTTAGCCTGCTTAATTGAATCCAAAAAAGAATCCATTAAATCGCTTTTAATCCAATTCAAGTATTTGCTCTGCGAATTCCTTGAAATTATTACAGCCTTTCCTTCATTTTTTCCCTGCATTTCAGCCTCGCCCTTGCCAAGCGATTTATCCAATTCTTCAATTAGTTTTCTTTGGTTAATTTCATTCCCTTTAGGGATAAAGCAACTTGAAAAAGAAGGACTTAATTTGTTTAACAAATTTTCTGCCAAAAACCTTGAAAAACTTCCATTGTGGCTCTCTCTTTCAATCACGCTATTTCCAGGCAATCCAACATATTCATCTAAAGCCCAAGCCCTGATTTTTGATGCATTAAATTCCCTCTGCCTTTCAATCATTAATTCAAAAAGCCTTTTAGGAGAGCTTCCAGTTGCAACACCTAAATTAAAATTCTCTTTTCTCTCAATTGTTGCTTCGCGCATTTTCTTTAATAAAAAATCAGCTGCAGCAATGCTCATCTGCTCAAAATCTTTTACAATGACAATTTGAAGCATTTAAACCAATTAAATTCTATTCAAAAATTTTAAAAGCAGATGCAGGCGGGAGGATTCGAACCTCCGAAGACACTAAGTCATATGGTCCTAAGCCATACCCCTTTGGCCGCTTGGGTACGCCTGCAAAAAAAAATTGAATCTGATTGATTCCTATGAATATAGAAACCATAATATTTTTTATTATGTGATTTATTGATTCCCTTGCTTTTTGAATTTTTTCTCCTTAAAAGGGTTAACTGCATTTATTCCAGGAATTTTTGAAAAATCTTTAGTGTTTTCGGTGTAAATTGTATGCACATTGTTTTCTTTCATTGTTTCTGCAATTAAAGCATCCCAAATTGAAACAGAATGCTGCATTGAAGTTTTTGCTGCACTTAAAACTGTTTCATTTGAATAAACCAACTTTTTCAAGTTTTTTAATGAATTGAGTTCCTCTATTGTTTGAATTGCTTCTTGTTTTGTAAAAGGGAATTTAGCCTTTACTGTTGAAACGGAAAAAAACTCAGCAAGAATCTGGTTGCTGATACAGGCTTTCATTTCACCTGAAGCAATATTCGTCAATAATTTTAATGCTAAATTCATTTTTTTAGGTTCGCCAACATCATATGCATAAACAATTAAATTAGTGTCAATAAAAGACACTTCATCTGTCATAAAGTTCATCTCTATGCTTGTAAAGAATTTTACCCATTTTATGTCCTTTTTTTAATCTGGCCAGAAATCTTTGCTTTAATTGCTCTTCTCTTGTTTCCTCCAGCCACTGCCTGACAGCTTCATCAATTCCTTTAGCTAAAACCCCTTTCCCTTCGCCGAATTTTTCTTTAACTGCTTTTCTGAAAATTTCCTCGGTTTTGTTATCCATTGTGACAGTTACAACACCCATTAAACCACCTAAATATTTAGATTAATGAAATATTTAAATATATGCAAAATTTAAATAAATCAGCTTTTATTCCTTTTGAATATTTTTGAAAGTATTTCTATTTTTTTGATTAATTCCTTTATTTTTCCTGCGCTTATGAATTTATAAGTTTAAATAACTTAAAAATTTTTTAATTAGATTTTTAATTAATAGATTTTCTAACTATTTACTTGCAGGTGCAAATTGAAATTCAAAATAAGTTCTAAATGCGAGGTTAATACCTTTTATTTTTTCTTTAATCGTTTTAGTTGAACATTTCGGTGATTGCCTTTAAATCAGATTTTTTTGCGTTTCTTATTTTCATTTAATTGATTTAACGGCATTACTTTTTTATTTTGAATTATCTTTTCCCCCGTACAATTGAATAGTTGAAAGAATCTTCATTAATTCATCATTGAAAGAGCAGTAATAGACTGCCAAAAAAATGCCTTGGAAAAAAACCTAAATCTATTCTGCGAAAAATAAACTGCAAATTGACTAATACTGCTGCGCACTCATTTTTTAATACTAAAAGAGTCATTATATTTTTTTAGTGGTTATTTGCTTAGGCGGGTAAAAGAGTTTTGGAATAGGATTCCTTTTGTTCGAAGGAGAAGACATGCAAAAGCGGCTTTTATTCTTGAAAAAGCTGAAAAAAAGGTTTCTGAAATAAAAAAACAAATTGATGATTTTGCTGCCGGCTCAATAATTAAGGCAGGGTTTTCAGACCATCTCACTGGGAAGAAAACAGAGCGTTGCTATTCCTTTTATTTGGATATTTCTGAATCAATGAGCAGCGAATTGGCTTCCCGTTTTAACCTTGTTCCACGGGGTCATGGATTTTATTCTGCTAATCGTAAAGGAGATTTTTATATTAGGCTTGCAGAATTTTGGGAAAAAAAGACTAGCGAGGGAAAACCTATTTTTGAGTTATCTGTTTTTTTTGATTCTCTTGCATGGGAATCCGGGATAGATGAAAGGCTGAACTCCAAAGGCTTTGTTTTTGGAGAATTCCCTGAAACAGATAGACCGCAGCTGCCTGATTGGCTTAAATAGAGAGAATATATAAGATACACGAAAATAATGATAAAAATTCTTTTTTCTTCAAAAAAAATTTTAATGGTTCTTGATAAAATGTGAAATAGTTTATGGAAAAAGAATAACGCAAATCCAAATATCAGTAAAAATTAACCAGCAAAAAAAATACAGAAACTACTTCATCTGCATCATAATAATTGAAGAACATTAAACGAAGCTAATTTAATTCAAAGCCATTTAACGGCATTACTTTTTTATTTTGAATTATCTTTTCTTTGTGCAATGGAAGAAGAATTGAAGAAAGATTCTTTAGAGTATCATGATGGTACAAAGAAAGGAAAATTAGAGGTTCTTCCTTTAAAGCCTTTAAATAATCAAAGAGATTTGTCTTTGGCTTATTCTCCTGGAGTGGCTTATCCTTGTCTGGAAATCCAGAAAAATCCTTTGAAGGCTTTTGATTTCACAAGTAAAAGCAATGTCGTGGCAGTAATTACTGATGGCTCTGCTGTGCTTGGATTGGGGAACATTGGAGCTAAAGCTTCTGTTCCTGTAATGGAAGGAAAAGCTGTTTTGTTCAAGAAGTTTGCTGACATTGATTCTTTTCCTTTGGCTGTTGATAAATGCAGAAACGCGGAAGGAAAAACTGACATAGAGAAATTTGTTTCAGTTGTGGAAACCCTTGAGCCTGTTTTTGGAGGAATAAATTTAGAAGACATTGCTGCTCCTGCGTGCTTTGAAATTGAAGAAAGATTGGAGAAATCAATGGGTATCCCTGTTTTTCATGACGACCAGCACGGCACAGCAATAATCACTTTAGCTGCACTGCAGAATTCGTTGGAGTTAGCCGAAAAAAAAATTAATGAAGTGAAAATAGTGATTAACGGCTTTGGTGCAGCGGGAAGAAGCATTGCAAAAATTTACTTGGAGGCAGGAGCAAAAAAAGAAAACTTGTTTTTTCTTGACTCTCATGGAATTATTTTCAAGGGGAGAAAGGAAGGAATGAACAAATACAAGGAAGAATTTACTTTCAACAAATCTGAAGGCAGTTTAAAAGATGCAGTAAAAGAAGCCGATGTTTTTGTAGGAGTTTCAGTTGGAAATGTTTTAAGCAAGGAAATGGTTCAAAGCATGAATGAAAAGGCTGTTGTTTTTGCCTTGGCTAACCCTTTTCCTGAAATTGAGCCAAAGCTTGCATTAGAGGCTGGAGCATTCATTGTTGGAACTGGGAGAAGCGATTACTCAAACCAGATAAATAACCTTTTAGGGTATCCGGGAATTTTCAGGGGAGCATTAGATACCAGAAGCACTCAAATTAATGAAGAAATGAAACTGGCTGCAAGCAATGCTTTGAGGGATTTAGTGAAAGAAGAAATTCCTGAAGAAGTGAAAAAGAAATTATATGAAGCCTATCCTTCAGCTAAAAAAGAGAAATTATTTGAAGGAAAGAACCCTTTAAGCGTGAATTTGGTTATTCCAAAAGTGCTGGATGAAAGAGTTGTCCCAAGAGTGGCAAGGGCGGTGGCTGAAGCTGCAATGAAGTCAAAGGCTTCTCTGCAGAAAATTGATGACTTGAAAGCATATGAAAAAAAAGTAAAGGAAAGAATTTCTTTCATTGAAAACAAAATAGGGAGATGCTCCGGCTGGGAATAGAAAGCATTTAAAAAACTATTTCATTTAAATATTTTTTTTGAGGGTGATGAAAAGGGGGTTGAAAAGTAAGTTGAACATTCAAACTATTTCTGAAACGAAATCTCAAACAAAATCAGCTGATTCTTTTGAAGATTTTTCTTTAATTGGAATGAGAATTCCGAAGGATTTTTTTGTAACCCGGGGAACAGGGGAAAGCAATATAACTGTTCATGCGGGCTCTTATCACTTGGCTTTAAAGAAAGCTGGAATAGAAATGTGCAACATAATGACTTATTCTTCCATTATGCCTGAAATTGCAAGGGAAATTGAAAGACCTGAAAACCTTGTTCATGGAGCTGTTCTTGAAACAATTATTGCCTGCTCGAATTCAAAAAAAGGGGAAAGAGCCACTGCAGGAATAATTTATGGGTGGCTTAAGGAAAGAAGCACAGGAAAAAAGTTTGGCGGGCTTGTATGCGAATACAATGGAAATCTGCCGGCAGTGGAAGCGGAAGAGCAGTTAAGAGAAAGCCTGAATGAATTGTACTTTAATGGATTTGAAGAAAAATACACTGTAACTGATGCAAGGGTGTTAATGGAAAGCTTTGTTCCTGAAAAGAATTTTGGGACTGCAATTACAGCTATTTGCTTCACTAATTACCTTGTTCCTGTTCCTGGAAGAAATCAATTAATTTAAGTGCTTTATTTGCTGGTAAATGCTCCGCAAAGTTTTGCTTCCAAGCAATTCTTCCTCTAATTTCTTGATTAATTTTAATTCCTTTTCAATTAAATGCCAGTCATCTCTGTATTTCATGCAAACCACCTCTGCAAACATTGAGATTTTTTTATTTAAATACTGAAGAGATGGAGCAAATTTCCCTTGAATTACTGCATACAAATAAATACTTCTCTTGAACAGTTCATTTAATGATTAAAGGTTTAATGCAAATTTTCATGGGAAACCAGCCTGACAAAAATTACTTGAAATCGAATTCAATTACTCGAGTGCAGATTCCTGAAATTGATTTAAATCATTTATTTGAGGAATTAAATTTCGTTATTCAAAGTGAGGATCCATTAAAGGTTCAGGAAGTCAGCCAAAGAATTCTGGATTCTTTAAGAGCAGGAACTGAAATAACTGTTCCTGTAAGCGTTTCAATTGGAAGAAAAAACAAATCAAAGTACGGTTATGTTAAAATGCTTAAAGGCAGGGAACACAAAATGAGGCTTTTCACTCACACTTATAAAAGAGACAAGCCGAGAAAAGCAAAAGTTTTCCTTAATACCTTGATTCATGAATTCATGCATGTCTACGACATTGAAAAAATTAAGTTAAGGAAGACAATTCACTGCAAAGGCTTCTATGACAGAATTCATCATTTAATGGAATTATTTAAAGTTGAAAATTAAACAAGAAGATTTATTAAATAAAAGTCACTCACTCTTTTAATGAAAATAATCAAATACTTTTTGAGCATTTTTTTAATTAATTCTTTAAGGTTTCTGAAAATTTTTCCAAACAATGATCCGATAATGAGTGCATTGCTTCCTTTTTCAAAGCAGGATAAATGGATTCATTCAATGCTGTTTCCATTAATTGCAATGATTTCATTTGATTTAATTACATTTAAAGTAGGTTATTGGACTATTGGAACAGCTTTAACTTATTCATTCATTGGATTAATGATTCATTTTTATTTAAGGAACAGAAAAGCTTCAATGAAAACCTATTTTGGGCTGGGAGTAGCAGGAATTTTGTTTTTTGATTTAGT
>DATDZZ010000063.1:0-5839 GCA_035288565.1 archaeon | reverse complement strand
AAGATAATTATTTATTCTATTAAAACTTAATTCTAGCATGTACAAGCAGGTAATAGTTGCAAGAACTGATTTGAAGATGGGAAAGGGAAAGATTGCTGCTCAATGCTGTCATGCTTCAATTGAAGCATTCAGGAAAACAGTTAAAAAAAATCCTGATGAAGCGCAGGCATGGCTGGATGAAGGGCAGGCAAAAATTGTTTTAAAAGTTGAATCAGAAAAAGAATTACTTGAATTATTTATGCAGGTGAAAAACTTAATTCCTGCTTCACTGATAACAGATGCAGGGCACACTCAAATCGAGCCGGTAACAAAAACCTGTTTAGGAATCGGCCCAGCAAAAGAAACAGAAATAGACAAATTCACGGGAAAACTTAAATTATTGTGATTTTTTGAACAAAACTTTAGAAGAATACAAAGAAAAAAAAATTACTTTAAGAGAAGCTGCTGAACTGCTTGGAATAAGCTATTGGAAAGTTCAGGAACTACTTGCTGAAAAAACATTCCAATAATGGATTTAACAGAAAAAGAAATAAAAGAAAGAATTAATTCATTCAAATGAAAAAAAAACAAATTCACCGGAAAACTTAAACTGCTTTAATTAATAATTGCTTTCAATCAAATTCTTTTATGAGAAAAGGATTCAGTGCAAGAGTTTTAATGGTAATTGACCAGTCAGATGCTTTATTGGAAATACTGGATGCAAGATTTGCTGAAGAAACAAGAAACCATTACATTGAAAAAAAAATTCTTGAAAAAAACAAGAAATTAATTTTTGTTTTAAATAAAGCAGACCTTGTAGAGAAGAACAGATTAATTAAGAAAAAAAAAGAATTGATGCAGGAAGCAAGAACAGTTTTTTTGTCAGCGAAAAACAGGAAAGGAATTCACCTGCTTAAAAAAGAAATTAATATTGCTTTAGGAGAGAAAGACGGAAAGGTCGGGGTCATCGGCTATCCAAACACTGGAAAGAGTTCAATAATTAATGCATTGAAGAGAAGAAAAGTTGCCAGAACATCAATTAAAGCAGGCTTCACGAGAGGAGAAATGCTTGTAAAGGTTTCAGACAAAATAAGGCTCATTGACACTCCTGGAATAATTCCTTTCGAGGAAAGAGACGAATTCAAATTGGTTTTAACTTTAAGCAAAAATGAGAACCAGATAAGTGAAGCAGATTTTGTTGGATTCAAGTTAATTGAGTTTTTTTTAAAAGAAAATCCGAATGAAATTGAAAGATTTTACGGAGTAAAAGGAACCGACGCAAAAAAAATTTTTGAAGAAATTGCTTTAAAGAAAAAATATTTATTAAAGGGAAATGAACCTGACCTCAACAGAACTGGAATGCAAATAATTAGAGACTATCAAACAGGAAAAATAAGAATATAGATTTATATATGAGAAAGTATTTATTGAAATAAATGGCTGCAAAAAACCAGGTTCTCGCTGCTTTAGGAGTTGTTATTGTAGTAATGGTTTTAGCGGTTGCAGCAATATTTTTCACTTCTTCTCTGACAGTTGAGCTTGCTCCCCAGACCGGAAGCGATGTCTTCATTCAAGTAAAAAACCCTGGATTTATTTCTGCTTCAAATGTAAAAATTTCTTACAGGGACCCGGAAGGAAACAAGGTTTTAATCAAGGAAGTTGACTCAATTCCCTCAAATGGAAGCGAAAAAATTCTGATAAGGCCCGAGTATTCAGTGGAAGGAATAATTGAATTAGTAATTGACACTTCCTTTCAGTCAGTGGAAAGAAAAATAAGCTATTTCGGAACAGGAGGAGTGAAATTAAAGCCAAAAATTGAGGCTCCCGGTTCAATGGTTGTAGGAAATTTATCTGAAGTTTCAGTAGAGGTGTGCAATGAAGGCTCTCCAGTAGACAGCCTGCAAATAAATTTGGCTTTAGACCAGTCAATTGCTTCAGCTGAAAAAACCCAGAGCAGCGTTGCAGTTCCTCAGAACAGCTGCACGGAAGAAACGTTTTCAATCAACCCATTAATTGAAGGACAGCTTGAATTGACTTTTAATTTTGTTACAGGAAACTATAATGAAACATTTAAAGTAAATGTGAATGTAATTAATAGATGAAATAACATTTAAAGCAAACATGAATGCAAATCAGGTGAAATGAATGGCAGTAGAAAAAAAAGGAAAAGAAATTGAAAAAGAGCAAAGCATTATTCAGATAATCCAGCAGATGGTTGCAGCAGGAGAACCTGAAGAAAAAATTATTACAACATTAAAGGATTTAGGAGTTGAACCCGAACAAGCGAAAAGGCTTTTATTGATCGGACAGGCAGACACTTTCGCGATTTTAAGAAATGAAATCCACAAAATAGTTTTAGAAGACATAGACAAAGAAAAAACAAACATTAACAGATTCATTGAAAGCGAAGCAACAAGAACCGCAAACCAGAAAAGCAGTGATGCATTTGAAAAAATCAAAAGAGACATTGATAATTACACCAAAGAAATGACTGGAAAAGAAGAGCAGTTCCAAAGCCAAATAAATGAAACAATTGAGAAAGTGAAAGAATTAAGCGACAGAGTGAGAATTAAATTAAATGAACTTGGAGGGCAGACTCAGCAGGTAAGGCTTGACTTGGATGAATTAAAGCTAAGCGGAGTAGGAAAAAGAAACTCAGCAATAGGATTGGCAGTAATGGGCTTAGGAGTAATATTCATGCTATTGACATTATATCAGTTCGCGAATTACTTTTTAACTGGAGCACTGACATTTGATGCATTGATTTTCACGGTAGTGTTCGCATTCATTGGAATAGCGTCACTGGTTGTTTCAACACTGCTCTAAAATCAGGATTTATTTTCATTCAAGTTGTCTGAAAGCCTGTTGTACTGCTCTAAGGCTTCAATTGCTTTCTCTAATAAAATTTTTGTTCTAATTGTTTTCTGCTTTGGAAGAAGCTTCCTTAAATCAAGCAAAATTAAGTCAATTTGATCCATAACAAATTACTCTGAAAACAAGTTAAAAAAGCTATTGCAGAGACTGAACAAGCTTCTCTAAAGAAATTCCTTCAATTAAAGCTTTTTCCTTTGAAATAGAGAAAGCAGCAGAATTTTCCTTGAACTGCGAAGGACTTAAAAAAAACCATCCCTTGAAAGGAATCTTCCACGCAATAACTATTTCAGAGCCCGAAAAAGCCTTCCACTGGCTTAATTCATTCATTTGAGCCCTTGAAATATTCAAGTAATTTCCGTTATGAAACTTGCATTCAATTGCAAGAGCCTTCTTGTTTTTCATTGCAATCAAATCAGGGCAAGGCAATGGATTGCTTCCAGAACCCGCAATTCTCGCGCAAGCCCATTCATTCTCATAAAATTTATGCAGTAACTCCCTCTCAGCCCTTGAACCCTTAGCTTTGCTCATAAAAGAATAAGGCTTTTGAGGAATTTAAAACTGATGCAAAAAAAGAAAGCGATAATAAGAAAGATTTAAATACAATTATTGCAATATAATATATTGTAATAAATCAATTATTTGAAAGAAATTTTGTGATTATATGAAAACAGTCAGCATGAGAATAAATGAAGGCCAGTTAAAGTCAATTGAAAGCCTTGAAACGGAATTTAAGCTTGATAAGTCAGCAGTCTTTAGGAAAATAATTGATGCAGGGCTTGAAAAAACAAGGCTTGAAAGAGCCATAGATAAATATGTTGACGGAGAAGTTTCTTTGTGGAAGGCGGCTTCGCTTGCAAAAATTTCTTTAAGAAAAATGAATGAAGAACTTTCAAGAAGAGGAATTGAAATGCATTTCTCGCAGGAAAGCTTTGAAGAAGAAACAATTTAAGGTGAGCAGTTGATTGTTTCAGATGCTTCTCCATTAATTCTTTTCGCTAAAATAAAAAAAATTGATTTAATTCTTGATTTATTTAAAGAGCCAGTAATAATTGAAGAAACAGTGAAAAAAGAAATAATTGATGCAGGGTTAAGAGAACGGTTTTCAGATGCCATTTACTTAAACAAATTAGTTAATGAAAAAAAGATTCATGTAAAGCAGGCAAAAAAATTTACAAAAATTATTGGAATTCATGAAGGAGAAGCAAAAACAATTTTTCTTGCCCTTGAATTAAAAGAAGAAAATATTTTAATTGATGAAGAAGACGGAAGAGCAGCAGCAAGAGCACTTGGATTAAAACCCAAAGGAAGCTTATTCATTTTACTCCAATCAGCGAAAAACAAAAAGATTTCAAAAAAAGAAGCAATAGCGGCCCTTAACCTGCTCATAAAAAACAACTACAGGATTTCAAGCAAATACTACTCTCAATTCCTTGAAAAACTGGAAGAACTTTAATTTTCAATAAATAAATTTATTAAAGAAAGAAAACTAATTCTTTAATGCCTGGAGAATTTAAGAGAGCGGCAAGAAAAGCAGAAAGAAATAGAAAAGAAAATGCAGTAAGAGAAAATGCGCCATCTCAGCATGCTCCAGAAAAAAGAATCAGCGGATTAAAAAAATACTTTACCTTGGGTTTGTTTGGCTTAGCAGCTTTAACAATGAAAGGCCATGAACAAGAAAGATTTACTGAAAGAGCCAGAAATGAAGCATTAGAAATTTATCTGCACAGGCATGATGAAAGAAGCCGGTTAAACGAGAGAAGCAGGTTATCTGAGTATTTAAGAAGAGCTGATCCAAAAAATTCAATTCTTTTTCTTGAATATTTTGATGTTCCAGTTGGAAGAAGTTTTAATGAATGGACTCATGCTGTAAATAACCCTGCAGAACTAATGAGGGGCTTCAGAGGCGAAATTGATTTCATGAAAGGCTTTGAAGAGTATGCTGATTTGTTTGCTGATTTTGTTGAAAGAGGCGGAAAAATTGCATTTGTAGAGGAAAAAAATTTTGAAGAAGAAAGCCAATACCAACAATTTCAAAGAGACCAACTGAGGTCAGCACAACGAATGGCTGATTTAATTCCAAAATTTGTTAATAATCAAATCCCGGTTAATGAGTTAATGAATGCATACAAAAATTACTTAAAAATTTCAAATAATTATTTTAATTTCAGAGAAGAAATTATGGTTAAAACAATTTTAGAAAAAGCTAATGCAAACCCTGACAGAAACTCTTTAATGCTTTTAATTGGAAGCCAGCATGATGAAGTCGCAAGAAGAACAAAAGAAAGAGGAATTGCCACCACTCTTTTAAGAGAAAAAGAAAGCATGCCAAAAACTTACTTAGAGCAGTTCATGGAAAGACTAAATAAAAAAGACACAGCCGAAAAAAACTACAGAGAATTAAGTGAGCAAGACAAGCAATTACTGAGAGAAGCTTTTTTTACTGAATCACTGGAAACAAGTATTCAAAACTATGCAGAAAATATAAAAATACAAAATCAATTCCATGAAACTTTCCTTAACTTAGTTTTGAGTGCAATAGCAAAAGGAATAACTGAAAAAGAAATGCATTACATTCTTCAAAGCACTCTGCCTATTCAGCATGAATTAATGCCCTTCATTCAAAAAATAGCAGAAACTAGATTAGGAATAAATTTAAGAGGAACAGAGAGAGACAAAGCAGAATTATTAAAAGCAGTCAGGCAAAGAATTCCAGAGCAACTGCAAGGAAATGAAGACGCTTTCAGATAAATGAATTCAACAAGACAATTTTATACATAATTTGCATAGGTTTTTAAATTCGGTTAGCGCTAATTAGTTACAGAATTAGAGTTTAAATCAATTACATTTAATGATTAATTGATTGCTTTGAATGAAATTATTAAAATACATGTTACAGTAAATCAAAAAGAATTTCAAGTACTAAGCTTTGATCCTTGGAGAAAATCATTGAAAGTCCAAGTGAAATCAAAGCCTGAAAACAATCAAG
>DATDZZ010000062.1:0-6149 GCA_035288565.1 archaeon | reverse complement strand
TTTACTTGGAATTGAATTGTTTGCATTTGTTTTTTTATTCATCGGCTCAACTTCCATTGGATACATTTTTTTGAGGACCGGCTGGCCTAAAGTAAGAATTCTTGAAAAAACCTATAAAATTGGGTGGTCAATGGTTTTCGGGGCAATTTTTTCTTTGTTTTCCTTAATTCTCTCGCTTGCTTTCAGCCTGTTCACTTCATTGAGTGCAAGCCAGACATTTCTTGTAATAATTATTTTCAGCTTTTTTTTGGGAATAATAATTCTTTCATTGAAAAGAAAATATTTCCTTCAAAGGAAAACAATTATTTCTCTTCCAAAGGAATTTGTTTCAGTGCAGATGGTGCAGAAAAAATTGAGTGAAAAAATGAAAAACGGTGGAATTAAGTGAATGAATCAGAGCTTCCGAGAAGAATGAAGAGATTTGAAAGAAAAGAGCACGAATCAGTTCAAGAAGAACGGAAGCAGGAGCAGATACCCCTGCAGGAGCAGGAAACTGAGCCAGAGCAAAAAGAGCTGGAGCCTGAAACAGAGATTCATGAAAGCAAAGAAGAATTCAAGGAGCAGAAAATTGAGCAGTTGACTAAAGCCAGAGAGCCTTCATTGTTTGAAAAATTCTTCAACAGGGTTTTCGGAAAAAAGGAAAAAAGGTTTTCAAAGGAAGAGGAAGTTAAAAAAATAATGCAGGGGTTAAGGGCAACAGTGCAGGAAGGAAACAAGGAAAAGCTTTCAGAAGAAGTTAAAGCGCAGCTTCCTTCAGAGGAATTTGAAGAAGGCGCTTTAAGAAACAAGAGCAGCAAAATGAGTCTTCAGGAAGTAAGGGAATTCAGAAGACAGCATAGAAGGCTTCCGGAAGGAAGCGAAATAGATGAATTAGCTGAAAACATTTTTGACCAGTTAAAGAGCTCAATGAAAGAAGAGCTTACTGAAAGAAAAACTTACAGAGACAGAAGAATGCAGGCAAAGCCTGAAGAAAAGAAGCAGAAAGAGGAAGCAGGGAAAGCAGAAGAAAAAAAGAAGCCACTTAAAGGAAAAGAAGAAGAAAAAGAGGAAGAGGAAGAGGAAGAAGAAACAGAGGAAGCAGAGGAAGAGGAAATGGAAGAGGAAGTTAAACCTGTTGCTGTAAAACCAGGAAAAAAAATTAAACCTGCAGTAAAAGCAGAAGAAGAGCAGGAAATAGATTTAGGGGAAGAATTCATTTCTGAAATGCCTGATTTTGGGGAAGAAGACTTAACTCACATTGATTTAGAGGAAGGAATTGGAAAGGAATTGAATCTGGATGACTTGGATGAAGTTGAAGCAATTGACACCGAGCTGGGAGAGGAATCCCATAAATGCCCTAACTGCAAAAGCAAAACAGAAAACATTATTTTCTGCCCTAACTGCGGTTCAGGGTTCTGCACTCACTGCGCGAAAGCAGCGAAGCCTTTAGGAAACAAAGTGAAATACCAGTGCCCTATCTGCTCTCATGAATTCCAGTCAAAGAAAAGATGAATTACTGAATTCATTCTTCTGTTTCTTCAATTACTATGTCTTCAAATACGCTGCATTGAAGCAAGTCAAGGTTTTCTTTTTTAATTAATGTTGCAGGCCAAATAATTAAGCTGGCTGTTCCCTCAACTGTTTTTAATTCATTTGATGTGTCTGAAACTGTTTTAACTAATAATAAAGGAGCACTGCTTTGGAATGCGTCTCCTAAATTAAATAAAAACCTTGAAATATCTCTTGAAGTAATCTCATAATTAGCATTTGAATTGCATAAATAAAAATTATGCGATTTTGATTCATTTCTTTGGATTAAAACATTTCTTGCCTCTTCCTCGCAGTCAATTTCTGCTCCCTGAACAGTAAAGCATGAAAATTCTGATTTATAAATTAAAAAATAAATGAATCTTGGGCCGGCAGTGGTCTGCTCTGCAATGAAAAACAAGTAATCAAATTGGTCTGCAATAGGAAGCATTATTTTCTCAATATTTTTTTTTAAAATAGTTTTAGTTGAACCGCTTAATTTGTCTGTTTCATCTTCATTTGATTCAGCAATGTCTTCCTTTATTACTGCAAGCAGGTAATCAATTTCCTCCGGCTCTGAAGCAGAGGCAAGAGTTAAATCATTTTCACTTTCCCTTAAAGTTGAACTGTAAAGAATTGTCTTCAATGAATCAGTAACATAATCAATTGAGTACTGCCTTGTAATTGAGGCATCAATATCTGTTCCGTAAGTTGAAGTAAAAGAAAACAAGAAAATGCTTAATCCTGTGATAATCATCAGCAAAAACAATGCGTCTGTTACTGCAGCCTGGGCTTTTACTTCCATGCAACCACCACTAAATGCACTGGAACAACAACTGAATTTCTTTCCAATGCAATAGGGTAAACTAAATTAGAAATTCTTGCAGTGTCAGGAATTTCTTCTTCTTCAAGCAAGCCTTCTTTCAGGCAGATAAATCGGTTTGTTTTATCTTCATTTTGAATGAATGAAAAGTCCCTTGAACGGATTACGCTTTGCGCTGAATCTTTCCTTAAAGAAGAAAAGTCAACCAATCCAGCTTTGAATTTAATTGAAGTGCCTTGAATGCTTTCGCACAGCTCCTGAAAATTTTCATGGCTTGAAACATATCCGTTAAGCCTTAATCCTCTTGAAACTTTAAGGATTTCAAGCTTTTCATCAATCAAGGAATTAACTTCATTGAATTTATTTAAAGAAAAAGTGAATGAAGCAAAAAAAATTGTCAAGCCAAAAATTATTGGAATCAGGCTTGGAAGATCGTCTCCGATTGGCCCTAAAAATCCTTTAAAGTTTTTCAGCATTGAAATTCACCTAAAGATCCTTTTGTTCCCGTTTCACCGAAGCCAGCCGCTGCTGCAACTGAAGATATTTCTGAAGCGCAAATGCTTTGAGTGCTTGTTCCTGCCGGAACACTGCATGGAATCACATAAAGAACTTGCCTTGGCTTTTCGTCTTCAACTTCAATTCTTTTAATTACTGCAATTGAATCAAATGGAGGCAATCCTTGCGGATCAATTAAAACTCCTTCCCCTGAATTTCTCTGCTCTTTCCATGTATCTTCCAAATAAAATAATTTAATTCTTGCCTGGCTTCTCACTGCATCAGCTCCAAGAACTGAGTCAGGGTCTCTTATGGATGAAACAGAAAAAATTAATGCGTTTCCGTTAAACGGGTCATCATCGTTGTCTGCGCTTGAAATTTTTAATTTATAGTAAAGCCTGTCAGTTCCAATTGAAGTCAAGTATCTTGGAAGATTTATTACAACTCTGTCGCAGCTGGTTGCAGTGCTTAAAGTAGTTGAAGCGTTTTTCACTAATTTGCTTGTAAGCAATTGCGCTTGATTTTGTTTAACTATTTCATCCAATGAAAACATGAAGTAAGCAATAATTGAAAACAATGCCACTACAAGAATCAGTAAATTTAATTTGCTTAAAGTGAAGCCAAGCATTTAAATCCCTTCCTTTCTGTAAGCGCAGATTAATGGATTCGGGTCAGCTGAAACACTGAAAGCTGAAACCAAAACATAGTTTCCTGCCTGAATTGATGCATTAGGATTATCCCAGTCCTGCAATACAAGTTTTTCTTCTTCTGACCTGTCAATGCAAGAGCTTGGAGTGTCCTGTGAAGCAAATTCAGTTAAAGGAGAAATCCCTACACACTTGGTTATTGGAGCAACTCCTCCAGCTTGATACCTTAACAGAACACAGATTGATTGATTGCCTCCGCAGTAAGTACTGCAGGTGTAAGAAGAAGTCTCTTCAGTTAATCTCAATGAAGGATTTTTTCCGCAGTCAGGAACAGTTAATGCAAGGTTCTGCTGCCCCTTGCCTCTAGTAATTGTTTCCAGAACAGATTTCACTTGCTCCATTTTAGAATTAATCTGCCCAGTGCACTGCTGCCTGTTCAATTCATCCAATGCCTGCAAGCCGACAAAAATAACGAAAGTCATTAAAATTACTGCAATCAGTAATTCGAATGGAGCTTCCTCTTGTCCGCGAGAATTCATGAACAATTAACTGCTTTGAAATATATATTATTTTTCTAACTCTTTTCTATATCCCTTAACCCTTCTTTCAATATTTCCTGCTTTCTCTTGTCAGTGAATCCAAAAAGTTCATTGAATTTCTGCAGATTTTCCGGAATGTTGCTAATTACTATTAATTCGCTTTTTTCTCGAAAATTGTGTGCGATTCCAAATTCATTCAAAATTGCCCTTACATAATCTCTTAAATTTTCACTTTTAGGAAAATGAATTGTAATTCCTTGCAATCTGCTTGTTCCATCAATCCTTTTTTTGCCTAAAACAATTCCGCCTCTTGAGTCAATCAATGCTTTGATGAATTCTTTTTTTGCTTCCCTCGAGTCTAAAAAATTTTCTGGAATTTTTCTAAAATATTCTGTTTCCATGTTAATTAATTGAGCAATCGCCCTTGAATTAATTTTAACCCAATAATAAGTTTTTCCTTTTATTTCTCGAATAAGAATTTCTGGCCTTTCTTCAAATAAGTCATTCAAAAAGTTCGAAAATCTTTTGACATAGTCAATGCTTTTATTTGTCAAAACAATCGAAGAAATTTTTTTTCTGTCACCTGAAAAATAAGCATTTCCAAATAAAGATCCCAGCAAATATGCAAATTTAGGGTGATTTTTTTCTTCAATATGAAAGCTCTTTCTTTTGCTTAAAAATGCTTTCAAATAAGAAGGAGAAACAAAGCGAGGCAAGTTTTTTTTCGAAAGCCAGTTTCTTATAGTGTTATCGCTTTTTACCACGCCATGGTTTTCTTTCAAAAATCTCTTTATGTCATCTAATCTTTTATTTTGTTTACTGAATTGAAAAACATCTTTAAGATAATTAAATTGATGTAATTGTTTTTCGAGTTTTTCGTTTAATTGTTTTCTGTCTTCGCCAAGCCATGAAGACAATTCAAAAAGCAATTCCCTTGCTTCAACTAAAGAAACAATAATTCTTCCATCACTGTCCCTGATTAAATAATCTTCAAGCTTTCCCATTCTTTCAAGTGTTTTATGAATTTCCTGGACTCTTTCTTTAACAGTTCTCTTAAATTCGTGTTTTGGAAGATCTTTCCACTCTTTCATTAATGGTAAATGTCTTTTATGAGGCATTAAAGAATTAGGATTTCAATGTTCTTAATTTTTTTGATTTAATTTTTATGAAGAACCAAATTTAGCTGTCTGCTGTGCTCCCTGAGTCAAAGGCCTCACAACAGTCTGGCTCTGCCTGAACATAGGCTTAATCAAAGTAATCAGCAATAAAGCGGCAATAATGAATACAAGCAATAAATAAAGGGAGCTCCACTCGCTCTGCCCTGTTTCCTCAGAAAAAATTTTGTGCATAAAAAGAAATGGAAAAAGGATTATTTAATTCTTGCGCCGTTCAGCCCGCCGTCCCGTCGGCGAAACGGTGCACTGCATGAAGCAGTGCGAGCTCGGCTTTATGCCGAGCAGATCACCGCCGAATCTTTTCGGCGATTTAAGTTTTCCTGATCATTACAATACAGCAAGTCTGCTTTGAACCCTCAGAGCAGCCGGTTTTATCTTCAAGAGCTGAACAAAAAGTTCTTGACTCTCCTAAAGTTTCTTCCAATCCGTTGTCTTCAAATGCTCTCTGCATTAAGTCTCCTCTGTCGCAGATAATTGAAAGCTTTACAGCCTGTGCGCCAGTGCCTTTGTACTGCACTGTTCTTCCTTCAACTTCCTCAAAAATTGTGTCATCAAATTCTCCTTTTGTGACGCAAACCTGGTCTTCTGAATACTTGTCTGATCCAGCTGCAATGGTTCTTGCATTCAAAGTTGTTTCCTGAGAAAAATTAACGCTTCTTGTAAGCCTGTGCTCTCCTGGGCCTACTCCATTAATCTGCCTAGCAGCTTCATCATTTGGGTTTGTCTGCCCTATTCCCCCAATCTGGTTAATTATTGGAAGCAATATTGTAAGCATTGCAATTGCTACAACAGCAGCAATTAATAATTTGAAAGTGGAAAATGCCTGTCCTTTTTCATTATACATTCAATCACCGTTTCCTTTATTGTTAAATCAATTAAATGAAAACTGAAATAAAATCAGCAAAGTCATATAAAAAGCTTGGCTTTTGCTTAGGCGGAGCCGGGCAGTGTTGGTTGGGCTGCT
>DATDZZ010000061.1:0-8458 GCA_035288565.1 archaeon | reverse complement strand
CCGGCATTCGATTTATTTAATTTAATTAAAACAGAAAAAGGCTTTGGAGTAATTCCATTTGACTTAGACAACATAATTAACTTCAAAGGAAACCAAGAAGTCATTCAAGGAAGGCTTAGGGTAATGATAACAAACCTTGAATTAAGCAAACAAGAAATAGATTTCCTTGCAAGCAGAATCAAAGACAAAAAAATCCAGGAATATGCCTTGCAGCAGTGGAGCTTACTGAAATAACTTTATTTCAAAAACAAAAAGAAATAAACAGCCATTAAAACAACAGCTAAAACCATTAACGGAGCAATTAATTTAAAGTTCCCGAAAACCAAAGGAATCGGGCCAATCATTATTACTCCCGCCGAATCAATTCTTCCGAACTTTTTGTCCGCATTAATCTGCAGAAAAAAAGAAACAGCAATAATCAATATTCCGCTTAAAAGCAAAACAAAACCAAAGAAAAACAAATTATTTGAATCAAGCATGCATTAAATTGAAATGAAGAATTTAAAAAGCATTAAAAGTTAAGCACCAGGCGCCGTTCAGCCGGCGAGGCTGAAAGTGCAATGCAAAGCATTGCACGGATCTCAGCCGAATCCCTTCGGCTAGCGAATCCTTTCGCTGAAGTGGTGTCGAGCCTGAAAGGCGAAGACAGCACAGATCGCCGTCCCGTCGGCGAGACGGTGCACTGCTGAAGCAGTGCGAGCTCGGCTTTATGCCGAGCAGATCACCGCCGGATCTTTCCGGCGTTAGGCACCAGGAAATGAGTATTCAAGAATTTGATTAAAACGAGGCTGCGGGGATTTGAACCCCGGACACATGGATTAAAAGTCCATTGCTCTCCTAAGCCTGGAAAGAGTAAGAGTTAACTCGCTCAGATCCATCAGGCTGAGCTACAGCCCCATAAAGGTAAATTGAAGGTTAAAGAATATAAATTTATTGAAAACGATTGAAATTCAGTAAATCAAACTTTGCCAGCCTCTCTTTATTTCTTATATTCCTAAACCCAATCCTTGAAATAAACTCTTTAACTGAATTCTGATCAGAAATTCTAATTATTGACCTTGTCCCATCAAAAGTAATTTTATTTGATTTAAACCTTAAATCTGAGAAAATTTGCTTAACCTGCTTAATCAAAACAGGCGCCCTCATTTTCAATTGAATTACATTATAATATTTGTAAGTTATTTTTCCATTTACTTTTTTTTTATTATATCCCAGATATATTGAGCCATCTGTATCAAACAAACCTCTAAGACAAGGAATAAGAAGTTTGGAATTACTTAAAATAAAAGCAGGAAAACACAAGGATTCTGGCTTTTTTCCAGCAGGAAAAATTTTTGAAAAATAAGTAAAAACAGCCTTAGCAGTAAAATGAATTTCGATTGCATGATCCTTCAGTTTCCGATTTATTCTGCCCTTAAAACCAAACCTGCTTTCCAATTCTTTTTTAATAAAATTAACAAAATAATCTTCTTCTGAAATATTTCCAGTAAAAACAACTTCATTCCTCCAACGCTTGCTGCTCTTTGCATAATACCCTGACAAACAACCATCACCTAATAACGCTCCATAAATTTCAGCCAAAATAATATCCATAAAAAAAATATATTATTTCAACTAAAAAGCTTTGCAAAGAGCACATTTCCCCTGAAACAAAGAACACAAAAGTTAGGCACCAGGCGCCGTCTCGCCCGGCGGGTGCGAGTACACGTATTCTTCGAATACGTGGCCAAGACGAAGCTGAAAGTGCAATGCAAAGCATTGCACGGATCTCAGCCGAATCCTTTCGGCTAGCGAATCCTTTCGCTGCGCGGAATCTTTTCGTTTCATCGAGCGAAGCGAAGATGAAACAGATCGTCGCCGGATCTTTCCGGCGTTAGGCACCAGGAAATTAAATTAAAAAAATGCTGGGATGAGCTGTGCAGGTAATTAACATTTTTTGATTTAAACATAAATCATTACTTTGATTTTTAAGAGAATTTTGATTTGATAATTGTGTTTTTGACTGTAATTACCTTAAAATGCCTTTGAAATGCTGATCATTACTGGAAAATTACGGACTCTGACTCCATGCTTCCGCTATTATCTGCTTCCTTTTCATCATTCTTTTTTTAATTCAATTAAATTGTTCATGTATTTTTGAAGTGCTTTAGGAACTTTAACTGTTCCCTCAGGAGTCTGATAATGCTCTAAAATAATTCTTAAAGCCCTTGAAGTAGCTATAGCTGTGTTGTTCAAAGTATGCAGATATTCCTTTGATCCGTCTGCATTCTTGAATTTAATGTTTGATCTTACTGCTTGATAGGTTAAGACATTTGAGCAGCTCATTAATTCCACGTACTTGTCTTCTCTAGGAGAATAGGCTTCAATGTCATATTTTTTTGCAGCCACTGTCCCCATGTCTCCAGTGCAGACATTCACTACTCTGTAAGGGATTTCTAATTGCTGTAAAAGCTCTTCAGAATTCTTTAATAATTCTTCATGAATCTTCCATGAATCCTTTGGATGGCAGAACACTACCTGCTCAACTTTATTGAATTGATGAACCCTGAACAAGCCTCTTTCATCAATTGAATGCTTTCCAATTTCCTTTCTGAAGCAAGGACTTAACCCAATATACTTCAATGGAAGCTTCTTTGCATCAATTGATCCATCCTTGTGCAGTGAAACAAGTGAATGCTCGCTTGTCGCAATCAAATAAAGGTCCCCTCCATCAACTTTGTACATAACATTCTCAAAGTCATCCATGTCAGTTACCCCTTGATACGCGTCTTTTTTCAGCATGAAAGGAGCTAAAATTAAAGTAAAACCTTTTCCAAGCAAATGATCAATTGCAAGCCTCTGCAAAGCCAGCTCCATTAAAGCAAGGCCTCCTTTCAAAGTGAAAAAGCCTGCTCCGCTGATTTTGCTTGATTGAGTAAAATCAGCTAAATTTAATTTAACTGCCAGCTCTCCGTGGTGAATAAGATTTTTGTTTGCAGCTGCTTTTTCCTTGCCCCAAATTCTTTCAACCTTGTTTTCTGAATCATCCCTGCCTACTGGAACAGATTCATGCAATAAATTTGGAATCCTTAAAAGCTTTGAATCCAGTTTTTCTTTTAATTCATTTTGAATTGCTTCAATTTCCTTTATTTGCTCCGGAACCTTGTTTGCCTCAGCAATAATTTTTTTTGCTTCAGCTTCTTTTTTCTCAAATTTAAGTTTCTTAACTTGCTCAGTTAACTCGTTTCTCCTGCTTCTCAATGACTGGCTTTTCTGCAATAATTCTCTGTAATCCTTATCCAGTTCAACTATTTCAGCCACTAAAGGAAGCAGGTCTTTCCTGTTTCTTTTCTCTAAATCTTTTTTAATTATTTCAGGATTTTCCCTGAAAAGCCTTATTTCAAGCATATTCCTCAATCAATATTTAAGATTTAATTAATTTAAATTAATTGGAATGAAGAAAATAGTGATTTTAAGGCTGGGGCACAGGCTGGTAAGGGATGCCAGAGTTACAACTCACTGCGCGCTTGTCTCAAGAGCCTTAGGAGCAGAAAAAATAATTCTTGCAGGAGAAGAAGACCCTTACTTTGAAAAAGAAATTAAAAGCATTTCCGAGCAGTGGGGAGGAAGCTTTGAAACAGAATTCACTGATTCATGGAAAAAAACTTTAAATGAGTACAAGCAAAACGGATTCACTTCAATTCACTTAACAATGTATGGCGAACCCCTGCAAGAAGTAATTAAAAAAGTTAAAGAAAAAAGCAAATTTATTATTTTAATTGGCTCGCAGAAAGTTCCAATGGAAGTCTACCATGAAGTTGACTTCAACGCTTCAGTTACAAGCCAGCCTCACAGCGAGATAGCTGCCTTGGCTGTTACTCTGCATGAATTATTTGAAGGAAAAGAATTAAATAAAAAATTCAGCAACGCAAAAATAAAAATTTCTCCTGATCCAAGAGGCAAAAAGGTGATTTCAAATAAAAGTTTTTCAGATAAAAATCTTAAATAGCATTTAAAATAGTTATCGCACCAAATTCATATTAATGCCTAAAATAGATATTTTGTCTTTCTCTGTTACAAAAGATTTCTTAAAGCAAATAGCCGGCGATGATTCAATCAAGTTAGTGGAAATTGTAAACAAGAAAAAGAAAAATGTAACAGACGAAGAAATTGGGAAAAAAATGAAGCACTTAAAAATAACTGAAATAAGAACAGTGCTTAACAGGCTTCACTACAGAGGCATTGCATGCTATCAAAAAACAAGGGATACCAGAAGCGGATGGTATTCATATACTTGGGAAATAAAAAACAAAAGAATAGCTGAATTAGTAATAGAGCATCAAGCAGAAGAAATACAAAAGCTTGAAGAAAAAAGCAAATTTGCAGGAGAACACGAATTCTTTTCCTGCCCAGGAACAAACTGCGACTTGGTTGCATTCGAAATAGCGGCAGAATATCACTTTAAATGCCCTAAATGCGGAAAGCAAATGGATTTAATGGATAAAAACAAAAGATTGAAATTATTGAAAGCAAAAACAGTCAAAATCAAAACCGAAATAAATTTACTAGAAAAATTCATATAAAAAAACACAAAAACCTGGACGAATTAATCGTTTAAGAAGCCAATTAAAACAACACTTAAAACAACAAATCACAAGAAAATTAATGCTTAAATTATAAAAAGAGTTAAATTTATCCATTAAATTAGTGATAAGTTCTAAATCTAGCTTTAAATTCATTTTAAGGCTTGTTTTGGGCTTTTAATAAAAGCGGGGTGGGGCAGCCAGGAGTGCCCGTCGGGCTCATAACCCGAAGGTCGAAGGTTCAAATCCTTCCTCCGCTATTGCTTTTTCTAACAAAACACTGATTCTTTACAACTCAATTTCTTAATTTGTTCTTTAAATCGAAAAAATTCAATTAATTGTTTAAACTGCATTCACTCAAAAAGGAATCAATAGAGCTTCTACGAAATAATTCATTGTTTTATTCACTCATTACTTGAATTTCTAATTAGTTTCTTGCTCTTTTGATCAAATTCTATTAAATTAAAGCAAATTAAAACCCTCAAATTTGCCTTTTTTAGTCATTTTTATCAAAACTGTAATGAACTAATCAGCATTTTCATTACAAAGAGTAATTACTGTCATTAAAGTAAAGTATTTAAGTAAGGATGGTCATTATTATGATGATGAACTTCAAAAATTTTGTTAAGAAGTTGATTTTGTCATTACGAAAAGTGGAAGAATGGGCTAATGCAGAGCAAGAAAATGAGACTAAAGTAAACATTGACGAGCAAACCAATTCAAATAACTCACTTGAAAGCATTTATGAAAAAGAAGAAGTTACTGAAGTTCACACAATTTGGGACTTCCTTGACTTTAAAGAAGGCACTCAAGCCTTTTATGTTACCAAAGTTGTTGGTTATGATGAATGGGTTCCAATGGATGAAATCAGAAGACGTATTTTTGAGTTATTTGGTATAAGCTTCAAAAATGAAAGAAGCCTTTACTCTTATATTAAGACTCTCGTTGATTGCGGTTTATTGGAGTTCTCTGATCATGGGGGGCAGAGAAAATGGAGAAAAAAGGATTTAATTATTAAGTTTAAGAGAAAGAAAAAGGAAAAAGAAGCAGAGCAGGAGATTGCAGTTGCTTGATTTAACCCAAATTTTGGGTTTTATCGTAAAATTCTTTTAATTTAATTGATTTGCTGTAGCATTCTTTAAACCATTGATTGCTTAGAATTTTTTTAAGTTCTTCTTTAAAGAAGTTCAAATAACTTTGCTTTATTTCCTGGTTTGAGCCTAATTTTAATGATATTTCATTTAATTCATCAGCAATTTTTACATGCTGTTTAGAGTTATTTTGAACATAAGTCCTCTCTAAAAGCTCCTCCAAGGATTCAACCACTAAGTTTTCATCTATTTTCTTTTCATCCATGTAATAAACTGCTTTCCAGTCTCCCTTCGTTTCCCATGCATGCGTTGGGTTTTTGCCTGTTTTAAAGAATTCAATTAATTTAGCTAAATGTTTTTGAGGAATTAAGATTGAATTTTTGCCTGCTCTAATGTAAGGAATTTCGCTTAAAACTCCTTTTCTGTGGTATTTATAGTTCTTTCCAGATGATTTAGAAACACTTTGAGTATATCCGTAAAGGGCCCTGAAAAGCTTTTGATAAGTATAAGAAGAATGCTTCAACTCATTCGGAATAATGAATTTATACTGAATGAAATATCCTTCAAAAACCACACAGGCCACCAGTTATGTATTGACTATATACATAAGAGACTAATTAGCTTTTCTATCTTCTCCTATGCCTGTGCAATGATTCTTCTTCCTCTTCTTCTTCAGGAGCTGAAACCCTTGCCTGAGAAACCAAAACAATGTCTTTCACTGCTTTAACATTCTTATAAGGAATTGATTTCTCGCTAATAATTTTTCTTGCTTCCTGCTTTGAACTTGCCTTTAAAGCCTCTGTAGTAATAGTTTCAAGCCTTCCTTTCTCCAAATTAATTACAATATCAAACACTTTCCCTTTATACTCCGCTTTATCATTATAAATATCAATTCCAAACAATTTTGATAATCTTAAAGTCATGCTTACGCCCCCAATTATTAAATATAATAATGAAGCCTCTCACTTATTTAAATCTTTCTGGGAAATCGTTGATTGCAGGCCTTTTCCACTCACTGAAATTCGTCCAGGTTTTTGTGCTTTTTTTAGTTGTTTTTTTGTTTTTTTTTCTTTAAATTTAACTAAATTGTATCTAATGAAGCTAATATCGGAAGTATGGGGTGTGAGTTTAGGGCTTGCTATAAGTCTTCAAACGGGCTTTTCACTTTTTTCAGCTCATTTGTTGATACATGGGCATAAATCTGTGTTGTTGCAAGGCTTTCATGGCCCAACAAAACTTGTATTTTTCTTATATTTTCTCCTGCTTCAAGTAAATGCGTTGCAAATGAATGCCTCAGGGAATGAGGAGTTACATGTTTGTCTATTCCTGCTTTTTCTCTTGCTTTCCTGAGAATTCTCTGAATAGTGTCAGTTGACAATGGCTTTCCGTTTTTTTTTGAAAACAAGTACTCTGATTCTTTTCTTCTTCTCTTCAAATATTTTTTCAGTTCCTTTACCCATTTCCCACTCAAAACAACTACTCTGTCTTTGTTTCCTTTTCCTGCTTTCACTCTCGCAATTCCTTCCTTTAAATCAATGTCGTCTTTCTTCATTTTCACTGCTTCCGATACTCTTAAGCCGCTGCTGTAAAGAAATGAAACCATTGTCCTGTTTCTTCCTGCGGGCACTGCATTCAATAAATTTTTCACTTCCTTCACTGAAAGCACTGTTGGAAGCTTCTTAGATTTCTTTGGAATTTTAATATCCTCAATTATTTTCCTCTTAAGCAGATTATGGAAAAAAAACTTTAGCGAAGCAAGATTCAAAGCCATTGTGGAATTGCTTGCATTCTTGTCAGTTTTCAGATGAGCAACAAAAGAAACAATATCTTCTCTTGAAACTTCTTCTGGAGTCTTTTTCGCATACTGCAGGAAGTGCTTCACTAACTCACAGTAAGCTTCAATTGTTTTATCAGAGTAGCCTGAAACGGTCAGCTCCTGATTCAATCTCTTCAAATAATTCTCGAAATTCATTAAACTCATTAAATTCATTGAATTAGAATTGCCTGCTTTATTTTCGCTTGAATCAGCATTCTCTTTCTTCAATTCATCCATTTCAATCAATTAAATAACAATTTCAAAGTTAATTAATTTTTTGAATTCAATAAAATTAAATATTTCGAATCCCTTAATGATTTATGGCTGGATTTTTGAGGGGATTATTTAATAAGGGCAGAACAGTTCCCGATGCAGCGAAAAGGTTTTTAGACCTTCAGAATAGACGAAGACTTGCACAGCAGGCTGAGCAGTTGCATGAAAGAAGTAAAGAGGAAGCAGAGAAAAGGTTTACAGGCTTGCTTGAAAATCAGAAGCATGAAGCTTTTGCCAGGCAGTTTGAAAAAGAGTTAAGGTTTTTTATGATTTCTAAACCTTTCAGAGAATTGAATGAAAAGCAAAAAAATGATTTGATTTATTTAATGGCAGAGCTTCAAATAAGTCCTGAAGGACTTAAGAAAAGATTTAATTTAGAAAATATTAATGAAATAAGCCATGATCAATTGCAAATTGCTTTAAGAGAGCTTGCGCAGAAATTACAGGAAAAGAAAATGCGGGAGCAGATGCAGGGAGCGCATCACGGCTGATTTTTTGATTTTTCTTGATTTTTTTTGAGAATTTTTTTTGCATTTGCTTTGTTTAAATTTTTTTTAAGGGAATTGATTTTATTCTTGAATTTTTTTAAGCAGTTTGATGAAGTTTAAAGTTTAATTTTTTAGTGTTTTTTGCCGTGTTTTTGAATGCTTAGTTTTTTATTTTCTATTTCTTTAATTAATTAGTCTTGTGTTTTATTTAGTGATTTGAATGAATAA
>DATDZZ010000060.1:0-20236 GCA_035288565.1 archaeon | reverse complement strand
AATTCTTCAAATGAATTGAAACCATTATTTAATGAAATTTCCTGGAAAATAATTGAGCTTCTTTCAAGGAAAGCAATGTATCCTTCCCAGATAGCAAAGGAACTGAATTTGCATGAACAGAAAATTTACTATTATATTAGGCAATTAAAGAATGCAAATTTAATTGAATTGCATAAAACTGAGGAGCTGAATGGAGCTCTCGCGAAATACTTTAAAGCAAAATTTTCTTCTTACTCAATAATGCCAAAAATTGATTCAGGTCATGCATTAAACGGAAACGAGTTTTCATTGACATCAAATGAAAAAAAATTGTCTACTGAAATAAATGAATTCTTTTCTCCGTTCATTAATGCGGGAGAGTTGAACTGCAGGATAGTTATCGGTTCCCCTGATCCGCATGGACAGTTCAAAGCAAGATCAAGAGACAACCATTTAATTGGCGACTTAACTGCTTTTCTTTCAAGCCTGGCTTCAAAAATAAATTTTCCTTTGACTTTCCTTGACACTGAAATTGCTGGAATTGAATCAGAGAATTCGAATTTAATTATTCTTGGAGGCCCTGTTACAAACAAATTAACTTTTCAAATCAATGAGCATCTTCCAATTAAATTCATTCCGGAAGGAGGAAGATGGATAATTAAATCAACGCTTTCAGGCAAAGAATACTTGGATGACTCAATCGGAGTAATTCAAAAAATCACTCATCCGAATTTCAAAGACAAATCAATTTTATTAATTGCAGGGAACAGAAGCTCCGGAACAAAAGCGGCAATTCTTTCATTCCTGAAAAACTTGAATGAAATAATCCAGCCAAACCAATTCAATAAAGAATTCAACGCAAAAATAGTTGAAGGCCTTGACATGCAGGGCAACGGATTAATTGATTCAATTGAAATAAAGGAATGAAAAAATTATTTTTATTTTACTTTTTTTTCTATGTATTTTGCTTGATTAAAAGTTTCTGCGAATAATTCTATGCTTATTCTGAAATTTAATTTTATTAAATTATGGAGCAGTAATTCAAATTCATTGAAGCTGATGAATTTTTTCCCTAAAAAAAGCAATAAAATTCCAATAGTTCCTAAAGGCTTTAACTTTAATTCTGACGCAACTGCTCTTGCTTTTGAATCATCCAATAAAATTCTTTCAGCTTTTTTTTCTAAACCTAAGCTAATAGCTGCCTGCTCTCCTCTGCCTAAACCAAATTCAAGAATTTTTTTTGGCTTAATTACTTTAAAGAAATCAAACGATTTGAAATGCAATACTTCTTCTGAATTTTTTGAAGTTATTTCATCAAAAACTTCCTGAGGAATTATAATTTCTTTAAAGAGTTTCTGCAGAAGATTCAGTTTATTTATTTTTGATAAAAAGATTAAAGGAGAAGAATCAGAAACAACAAGCATCTAAATTCCTTCTAAATTCTTCAAGTCTTCTTTCAAGTCATCAACTGAATAATTAAGGTAAGCATCATATTTTTTCATTAATTCAATCATTTCAGCCAAGCTTTTTCCAGCTATTTCTGCTGCTTTTCCAAAAGAAATTTTTTTTTGCTTGAATAAATCAAATGCCTGCTTTACTTTATATTCATCCAGAGATTCATGAAGAAGTTTTTTAATGAAAGCAGATTTATCCAAATGCTGCTGTTTTGCAAACCCTTCTAACTGCCTTGCCTCATCCTTTGAAACTCTAGCTGAGAGAACAACATCATTAGCCAAAAAAAACACCTCGTATACATTTAATATAATTGTAAACAAAGCTGTATTTATTTGTTTCTAAGAATGTCTTTGATTAATGAGAGAGAATGATTCGAAAATTACCTTTTTAAAGCTTTTCGTATTATTTTTCATTATATTTGAATTTATTTGAGTTGAAAACCTGTTTTTCAACCGATTACTACCTTGTGTAGGAGGTTAAATTTTTTGAACAAAAATGATTTTGTCAAGGCTTTAAAGGAAGTCAGGAACAAAGCTAAGGAAAGGAAATTCAAGCAGTCAGTTGACTTGACAATTAATTTCAAGGAACTGGATTTCAAGAAGCCTGATTCAAGCTTTTCATTAGATGTCGCTCTGCCTTTTTCTGTTGGAGGAAAAACTGAGTCAAAGACTTTAGTTTTTGCAAGAGACAAAGGTTTTGCGGCTGATTTAAAGGGAAAAGTTGACAAAATTGTAATGGAAGACGAGATTTCAAAGATAAGTAAAAAAGATGCCGAAGGACTTGCTGTTCAGTTTGATGTTTTTCTTGCTGAAGGCCCTGTAATGCTTACTGTTGCGAAATTTTTAGGACAGACTCTTGCTCCTAAAGGAAAAATGCCAAAGCCTGTTGCAATGAGTGTTGACAATGTTCTTGAACTTAAGAAGAAGGGAGCTTCAAACACTAAGGTAACAAACAAGAAGCAGAAAGTACAGCCCTTGGTTCATCTGAAGATTGGCTCGCAGGACTTCAAGGATGAAGACCTGGCTGAAAATGCTTTCACTGTTTACAGACTGGTGGAAGACAAACTGCCTAATAAAAATCACAACATTAAATCTGTTTACGTTAAAATGACTATGAGTGCTCCTGTAAAAGTAGGTGAAAGCAAATGACTTCACATACAAGGCCTTGGAAGGAGCAGGAAGTTCAGGAAATAATAGATTTAAGCAAAAAATATCCAGTAGTGGCTGTTGCAAACTTGTCTTTGTTTCCTGCTGATTTATTTTCAAGAATAAGAAAAAAATTGCATGGAAAAGCAGTTGTAAAGGTTTCAAAGACAAGGGTTATTAGGAAAGCTTTTGAGGGCACTGCTTTAAAGGATTCAGATTTATTGAATCACATTAAAGGAATGTGCGGAATTGTTTTCACTGAAATGAATCCGTTCGAGTTGGCTTCATTTTTAAGGAAAAACAAGGGAAGCGCTTACGCAAAAGAAGGAAGCATTGCTCCAAACGACATTTTGATTCCTGCTGGAGACACAGGGATTCCTCCTGGCCCTGCTTTAAGTGAATTAAAGAATGCAGGATTGAAAGTTAAAGTGCAGGGCCCAACAATTCAGATTACTGAAGACAAAGTTGTTGCAAAAAAAGGAGACTCAATTTCTTTGGCTGTTGCAAACACTTTAGCTAAGCTTGACATTAAGCCGATTAAAATTGGATTAAATTTGGAAGCCGTTCTGGAAAATGGGACAATTTTTCTTCCTGAAGTTCTTGACATTGATTCAGAGAAAATGCAAGGCCAGTTTGAATCAGCTGTATTAAATTCATTGAAACTGGCAGTTGAAGTTTCTTATTTTTCAAAGCAGTCAATGCCTTTAATTTTAAGGAAAGCAGTAATGAATTCAAAGGCATTGGCTTTGGAGGCAAATATTTTAACAAAGCAGACATCTGGCATGATTTTAGCTAAGGCTAATGCGCAGGCAAATGCTTTGAAGTCTTTAATTAAGGAGTAAAAATTGTAAAATTTATTTTAAAAAAGGGAATTTATTCTTAAAAATGAGGTGTGAATATGGAGTATGTCTATGCAGCAATGCTTTTGCATTCAGCAGGAAAAGAAGTAACTGAAGACGCTGTTGCATCTGTTCTAAAAGGAGCAGGTGTTGAAGCTGATTCAGGAAGAGTTAAGGCCTTGGTTGCATCTTTAAAAGATGTAAACATTGATGAAGCTATAGCTAAGGCTTCCATTGCACCGGCAGCAGCGCCAGCTGCAGCCAGCGGAGCACAAGCTGAAGGTAAAAACGAAGCAAAATCAGCAGCAGATGAAAAGAAATCAGAAGAAGAAGCTGCTGCAGGACTTGCCGGTTTATTCGGCTAAGTTCTTTTCTTTAATTTTCATTTAAAATTAAAGTTAAAAATTAAAGTTTTAATTAAGGAATTAATTAAGAAAAAAAGCAGCTTTATTAAATATATTTAAGACTTATTTATTACTGGTATTTATGCGCTTTATTTCACTTTCCAGCCGCTTTTTTTTAATTCTTTTTTTGTTTTTAATTTCAAGCTCTGTTTTTGCTGCATTAAGCGAAGGAAGCATGAAAATTTTTGCAGTTCTTCCTGACGGCAGTGCTTTAGATGCTGAATTATTTCTTGAAGTAGAGCAGCAGGGAAAAGGAAAAGTGTCCACTGTAATTTCTTCTCTTGTAGGGACTTCAACTCAGGCGACAGCGAAGACAGCTGTTGAAGTCATTTCCACTTATTTTGATGACGCTTTCAATTATGATTACGAGTTCGACATCAGAAGCAATGCCTCGTTAGTTGAAGGGCCGAGTGCTGGAGCTGCAATGACTCTTTTAACTTATTCTCTTCTCGCTGAAAAGCCTTTAAATCCTGAAGTGGCTTTGACTGGAACAATTACTCAGGATGGATTTGTAGGCCAGGTTGGAGGGGTTTTTGCAAAAGCAGAAGAAGCATCAAAAGAAGGAATTAAGTTATTCATGATTCCTCAAGGCGAGTCAAGGCAGGTTCAGCGAATTGGAGATAAAATTCAGACAGTTAATCTTCCCCAGTATGCTTTTGAGAAATGGAACATGAAAGTAATTGAAGTAGCAAACATTGAAGATGTAATCAAATATGCTTACACTTCGATTTCAGAAATTGATATTAATGCTGTTAACAATGGTTCATTGGAAATATTTGAGTTTGTTCCTGAGGCTGTTGAAGAATCGCTTGAAATTACTCCAATGAAGGATTTAACCAACAAGCACATAAGAACAACAAAGGAACAGTTGGCTTCAGCTAAGCGATCCATTGAATCAACTAATTTAGAGGACAGAAGCATTCTTGACCTGCTTTTAAGTTTAATTAACAGCAGTGAAGAGGCTTTAAGCAAGTCAGAGCAGTTAATTGAAAGAAATTACTTGTACAGTTCCGCAAATTTTTCTTTTCTTGCAAGAGTAAATGTTGAATTTGTCAAGGATGCAGCTGAAAATCCTTCAATTGTTTCACCTAATTCAACTGTTTTAAAATTAAAGATCGAGTCTTTGCAGGAAAGCATTGCTGAATTAAGAGAAAAGCTTTCAGAAGACATTCCTTTAGATAAACTTGAATGGTTTATTTCTGCCCAGCAGAGGCTTTCCTATGCTGAAGTTACTTTGGAGAAAATTAAGTCAAAGCAGGTTTTAGTGGTTGAAAACGGGGAGATAGTTGAATCTCCTTTGAATCAGGGTGACGAGTTGTCAAAAACAATTGAAGACTTGCAGCAGTTTGAGTACGCTAAGGCATGGTATTTAGTTGCAGTGGATTTATATGAAATTTCTCAGGAAGGAAAAAAACTTATTTCACAGGAGCCATTGTTTTCTGATTCAATTGACGAGTTTTTAGTTCAGTCAGAGAACGGCTTAAGCGTAATGCAGGAATCTGACAGGGAAGACGTTTTAAGAAGGCTTGACTCCGCTAAAATTGAGAAACTGAAGGGATGGAATTTTTCTTCTTTGACTGATTCAGCTTCTTCTTTGGCTTTGATTAACGCTGAAATAACAATAAAAAATTTAGAGCAGAAAAATAATGTAAATGAAATTTTTTCTTTCCTTGAAAATAAAATAAATGAAACTGAAAAGCAGATCAATGAATCAGAGTTTGATTTTGTTTGGCCGAAGCTTTATTTGGATCACGCAAAATATTTTTTAAAAAGCGCTGAATTTTACAGGGACAAGCATCAAATTTCCGCCGCTAAAACCAATTTAACCAACGGAATTACTTTGGCTTTTCTGGCAGAAAATGTTTTCCTTGTAACAGAAGAAATTCATTCATATTATGCAATGAATCCTTCGCTAATTAAAGGAAACTTAAATCCGCCTCTTCAATCAAATTTAAGCCAGGGCTCGTTTCTTTCCGCTTCTTTTTCTTCCCTTGGCCCTGTTTCACTTCTTATTGTTTTCTTTTCAGTTTTCATTGTTGTGATAATTTCTTTTGTTTTATTCAATTTCCTTTACAATTCCCTTCCTTTCAGCAGGTCAAGAACTGAAATCATTTCCCAGATAAAAGCGAATAAAAAGCTTCAGGAAGAGCTTGATTTAAAGAAATCAAATGAATCAGGGGCTTCAGATTTGTCTTCTGCTAAGAGGTCCTTTAACAGGAATCTGGAGAAGCTTGAAAGGAACAGGAAGCTGAAGGTAAGAGAACTGCTTGAAATTGACAGAAAGAGAGCTGAACTCTTTTCAACCAATAAACTTCTCAAGGATTTGCAGTTTCATTTAAGGGAAGGTCTTCTAAGTGAGGAAGAATTCAAAAAAGAATCCTCTAAATACAGAAGCAGGGCAAAGAAAATTGAAAAAGATTTAATGAATTTAAAGCAGAATTAATTTGCCGCCATTGAAGCCTGTGCTTCCTTTTTTATTTTCAATCCTATTACAGAGGATTTTGCTTCATTTAATGTAACTCCAATTATCTGGTCAGATTCTTCAATCATCGCATCGTTATGAGTAATTGCAATGAACTGGCTTATTTCGCTTATTTCTTTAACCATTTTCGCTAATTTCTTTGAATTTGTTTTATCCAGTGCAGCGTCTGCCTCGTCAAAAATATAGAACGGGCTCGGCTCATACAATTGAATTGCAAACAGGAATGCCAGCGCAGTAAGGCTTTTTTCTCCTCCACTCATTGAACTTAATTCCTTTAATGTAGTTCCTGTATGCCTTGCTTCAATTAATAACCCTGACTCCAAAGGATTCTCTGAATCAGTTAAAGTCAAGTGGCCTTCTCCGCCGCTTAAGCTTCTATACATTTTACTGTAATTATTATTTATTTTTTCAAAGCAGTCCATGAAAATGCTTTTCCTTTTAACTTCAATTTTGCTGATTAATTCCATGACTTTCAGCCTCTCTTCATCAAGTTTTTCAGATTTCTTTTTAATGTCATCAACTTCCTGTTTGAATTCATTATAGCCTGAAATTGACTTCATGTTAACTTCCCCTATTTTTTGAAGCTCCAGCTCTATTTTAGGTATCTCTTTTTTTAATTCAGCTGAACTTGATTCAAGGATTTTTTCTTCTTTAAATTCCTTGAATTCTTCCTCTAAATCCGTTACTTTCATATCTGAAGTGGATTTCTTTATCTGGATTTCATTCATTTCATGGTTCATTTTTGCAAGCAGAGAAGTTATTTCCTCGAATTTCTGCCTGCTTTGATGAAGCTTTTTATTCACTTCAATTTTTTCATCCAGCTTAGCCTTATTTGTGCTGATTAATTTCTGCAGCGCAATTTCTATTTCCTTTAAATCACTTTTTTCCTTTACAATAATGTCTTCCTCTGCTTCATTTTTCTGAGAGAATTCATTGTTTTCTTTTTCAAGCATTTCAATTTCCTGCTTTGAATATTTTGAAAGCTTTTCCTCTGATTCCTTTACCTCAATTTCAAGCCTGCTTAAAGCATGGACTTTTTCGTTCAATGAATCCTTTAATTCTGACAAGTTTTCAGAAATTTCATGCAGTTCTGACTGCTTTTCCTTTAAATTCATTGAAGTCAATTCTTTTTCTGATTCAATTTTCTGCTCCTTCAATTCCTTTAATTCATTGAGTGTTCTGCCTAAATTGAATTCATTCTGCTCTATTGCCTTGCTGAACTCCTTTTCTTTTAATGAAATCAATTTTTCTTTGACTTTACTTAATTCCTGTTTTGATTCGCTTAAGTCTTTTAACTGAACTTCAATGCTTTCAATCTTGCTTTTCACCTTGCTGAGTTTTTCTATTTCTTTTTCAATGTTTTCCTTTCTGCTGTTCAGCAGTTTAATGTTTTCATTTGCGTGAATCAGTTTAGTTTTTTTTTCTGAAAGAAGCCTGTTCTGGGTTATTTTTTCCAGTTCCTGGCTGCATGTAGGGCACAATCCCTTTATTTCATTTAATTTTTTTATTGAATCATTTATTTCGCTTAAAATATTTTCATTTAATCCAAGTTTTCTAATTGTCTCCCCTAAATTATTTGTTTCATTGATTAGTTTCTGTGAAGGGTCTTTATATGACTCAATCAGGATTTTTTTTTCCTGAGTTAATTCATTGAAAAGCTCTGCTTTTAATGAAAGCTTTTCTCTTCTTTCATTCAGCAGAGAAATTTCTTTTTCCTTCATCTCTTCTTCTTTTTTAAGCGAATTAAGTTCTGATTTGATATAAAAAGTTTTTTCATTTTTTTCAATCAGCATTGAATGAATTTTTTTCAGTTTTTCTTCTTTTTCAAAGGCAACTGCGTTTTTGTTTTCAATTATTTTTGCCTTGTTTTCTTTTTCTTTTTTTAATTGATTTATTTTTTCCTGAAATGATTTTGTTTCTTCTTTAATGCTTTTAATTTTTTCTTTTTTTTCGTTGTTTTCTTCCAGCTGGGAAGCCTTTTCATTTTTTAGTTCGCTTATTCTTTCAAGGTTTTTGTTCATTCTTATTTTATTGAAATTAATTTTTTCTCCGCTTATCTTTATTATTGATTTTTTCTGTTCATTCTTTGTTGCAAGTTCTTCAAAATTATTCTGGCTTGACTTAATTAAATCCTCATTAATTTCATTGAATCTGCTTTCATAGTTTTCAATGTTTCTTCTCTGCTGCTCTTTTTCAGCGGATTTCTGGTTCATTTTTTCCTGAACTGATTTTTCTTTCTGCAGCGCTTCATTTAATTCATTTTTAAAGCTCTGTATTTCCTTGAAAAAAAAGGTTGCTTTGCTTTGCCTTAATTTAAGGTTTAAATCCCTGTATTTTTGAGCTGCCTCTCTTTCTTTTTCAAGCTCTGACAAGTATGCTTCTCTTTCATTCAAAACAATTCTTGTTTCTTTTATTTTCTGGTCAACCTTGTCCAAGTCCTTTAAAGCATCCTGCTTTTTTTCATCAAATTCCGTTAACCCTGCTATTTCATCAATTATTTCTCTTCTCTGAATAAAATTCATGCTGATTATCTTTGTGATGTCTCCCTGCACAACTATGTTGTGGCCGTCTGCACTAAGGTTAATTTCTCCAAGAAAAGAGTTGATTTCATTTAAAGTGCATCTTTTTCCATTCAGCCTGTAAATGCTCTTGCCGCTTTTATCAACTGTTCTGTTTATTTCAAATTCTCTTTCTCCATCCTTTAAAGTCATTTCCGCCTGTGCATAATTTTCATTTGCCTGATTATTAACTAAATCAGTTAATCTGCTTGCTCTAAGCATCTTAAGAGAAGTAATTCCCATTACAAAAAGAATGGCGTCAAGAATGTTTGATTTCCCTGAGCCATTGGAGCCGGCAATTGTAGTGAATCCTTCGCTGAAAGGAATTGTGGCTTTCTTAAAAGACTTAAAGTTCTTTAACCTGAGTTTTTCTATTTTAATCATTTAACCCTGATCCGAAAAGAATTCATTTATTGCTTAAATAAAAGCGCCCCAAGTAAAGGTAGGCGAAAGCAATTCCAATTGTTCCAATGAAAATGAATGCAAGGTTTCCCCAAATGTCTGCATCAACAAAGAAAAATAAGGTATTGAAAAGGGTTTCATTTTCTCCCGCCATGATTGCAAGGCTCCCTGCAAGGAAATCAAAAATGCTTTCAATTAAGAGATTCAAAATTAAGGCTGCTCCTTCAAGGAAACCCAGCACAATAATTAAAGTCAAAAAAATCATTAAAATGCTTCCAATTTTTCCTTGAGTGAAATTCCAAGAGCTCTTTAAAGAGTTCTGAAAAGATTCATTATTCAAAGCCATTATTGAAAAAGAGAAAATAAATTTCATTGCAATAAACAGCAAAGCAATAAAGGAGGCAAGCAATGCAATAAACAGGGCTAAAAAGTTAAATGAAAATAAATTAAAAATTAAGTAAAGGATTACTCCAAGCAAAAAACTTATTATGTATAAAAAGATTATTGCCCAAACCAATTCTTTCCATCTTCTTAGAGATGAATTAAATGTTGCCTCAAACTTTTCTGTTTTCATTGCAAGCTTTGAATAAAATAACGCAATTGAAAGATTCAGTGTTCCCATAATCAAGGAAAAAATGAAAATAATTGCGAGTGGAAGCCAGTTATTGAATACAAAGAAATGCAGTCCTGAGAAAATGTCTGTTAATGGAAGGCTTTCTTCAAAAAGAATTGAAAAAATGAAATCCTGAACAAGGAAAAACATTAATAAAATCAGTACGTAATTCACTATTCCTATGAGTATTCCAGGCACTAAAATCGAGGGCCTTTTCCTTATTTTCGTTAGAGCAAAAGTGAAGGAATTAATCATTTTGAATCCTATTTTCCGTTAAATTAATAAGAAAACATTATTATTTATAAATACTTCCATTAAAGAATTCCTAGTAGAATAGCTTAATTAAACCGATTTTTGGTGTTATGAACATTCCTAAAACAATCAAGACATATTGCCCTAGCTGTAATGGGCACCATGACCATTCATTAAAGTTATTTAAGCCGGCTGCGGCAAGAGCTCTTGCCTGGGGAACCAGGCAAAACCTTAGAAAGCACAAGAAAGGTTACGGAGGAAAGGCAGAGTTCACAATTATAGTTAAAAAGCAGAACAAAAAGCCTACTTTTGTAGCTGCATGCAGCAACTGCAAAAAAAAGCATTACTTTGTAATCCCTAAAAGAATGAAGAAAATTGAATTAGCTGCTTAAATAAATTCATAAATTAAATGAATTCATAAATTTGAGTTCTATTTTTTCCGCAGTTAACTGACAAAAAATTTAGTTCAGGAAACAAGCACTTTACTTCGTATTTTAATTCATAAATTTTATTTGTATGATTGCCATTGAATTCCCGTTCTCTTAATTTATTGTCTTCAAAAGTCCTTAAATGAAGAGAAATCTCATTTTCTTTCAGAAAAATTTCTTCTTTCAGTTCTCTGTCCGCTGACAAGAATCTTAAAGAGTCATTGAAGAGCTTTTCGTTTCTGATTTCAAAAAACTGGGCAGTTGCAAAAGAATTTATTTCTGAATTCATTTCAATGAAGCTTGTAAGTGCAGGGGAAGCCAGAATCTTTCCGGAAGAGTAATGATTATTCAAAAACTCAATTGAATTCAAATCCACTTTATTCAGCACTGGGTAAAGATACTGAAAGGAAACAAAAAAAGAAGCAAGAAAAAAAATTAATATCAGCGAAGGAACCGCTGTTTTTTTTATAAACGAATTTTCAATTCTTAAAAACATTAAAGTGAAAGCAATGACCAGGAATTTCCCGAACTCCCACGCCCTTAGCAGTGGAGTTAAAAGAATTGAGGCCGAGCCTATAAAAGAAATTAAAAAATAATGAAACCAGAAATCCATTGAGTATTTATTTTTCAAATAATAGTGGCCGAAGAATGCAAGCAAGGCAATTGAAATTAATATCATTTCAATTAATTGAATTGAAATTGTCTCCTTCACGAATTCCGTTCCGGAAGTTAAATTGAATGCCTTGAAAGGAATTAATCCAAAGTAAAATCCGGACAAAGAAAAAATTGCAAGCAGGTTAATGAATTTTTTCAGAAAATATTTTTCTTTTCTTTTGCTTAAAAATAAAGCCAAATAAATTATTATTGAAGAAAAATAGTTCCAGTAAAGCATTGAAGAAAAAATAATTGAGCTGAATCTCATTTTTCCTTCATTTAAAAGCCACATGCCTAAAAACAATAAAACCAATACAATTACTTCAGGGCTGTCAAATGAAGCAGAAATTAAAGGAAACGCAATTGAGAAAATCAGCGATGAATAAATAGCGGCTCTTTGGCTGAAAAATTTTCGTGCAAATAAAAAAACCATTAAAATAATTAAAACTGATGAAACAGGGAGAAAGAATTTAGTGATTTCAAACACGGAAAAACCTGAAACAGAGCTTAAAGCGAACAGCTCTAAATGATAAAAAGGAGGATAGCCGTTTCCTGGCAGGGCCTCAGAATCAATTATTTTCTGGGCACTATTAATATGAAAAGGCGCATCATAAAGTATCGGCATTTCGTTAAGCATTACAGGGGCAATTCTTAAAATCAAAGCAATTAATAAAATAATCAACAGCTCTTTTCTATTGCGCATAAAACCATTTACATGTTTTTCAATTTATTGATATTGTAAAGCCGTCTTAAGTTCCATTCCTCAATCACTCCAAAGAATTTGTTTCCTTTCATTGCAATCAGGAAATCAGATTTCGATTCAAGGAATTTCAGCATTGCCTTTTCAGCAGTCAAATCAAAAGAAATTTTTTCAATAGGCTCAGCAATGTCTTTTACTTTAATTTTTTTCCAATTATTTTTCTTTATTTTTGAAATTAATTCAAGATTTATCTGAAAGAAACTGTTTTTGTTTTTAATTAAAGCTGAGTTTTTAATGTTTTTTTCCATTTTTTTTACTGCTTCTTCAATTGATTCATTTCCATTTAAAGTAAACGGATTCCTGTTAATTAATGGCGAGATTTTTGCTCCTTTCAAGTTTTCCCTGATTAAAACAATGTCATTTTCTCCTTTTGCCCCCAAAAAAACGAAAACTGAAATTATCAGCAAGATTATGTGGCCTGCAAATAAAGCAATCAAGAACATTAACGAAGATAAAAAAATTGAAATCTTTGAAGCCAAGTGAGTTGCTTTATTGAATCCGAATTTAAATGCCAGCAAGGACCTTAAAACTCTTCCGCCGTCCAAAGGAAGAGCGGGAACAAATAAATTAAATGCCCCTAGAATTAAGTTAACCCAGAATAAAGTGAATAAAGGAAAAGCAAGAATAGCTTTTTCAAGTCCCTCTGAAGTTGAAAGCATTTGCTCGCTTGGCCAAGGCAGTCCCGGAAAGAATGTTAAAATAATTAAAATTCCAAAAACAACGAAGAAATTAAAGAATGGCCCGGCAACAGCTATCAGGAATTCGTCTCTCGCTTTTTCAGGAATCTTTTTTGAAATTGAAACTCCCCCAATTGGAAGCAAGATAATTCTTTCAACCTTGTTTCCTAAGAGCACTGAAACAATTGAATGAAACAATTCGTGAATGAAAACTGACAAAAACAGGAAAAAGAAAAGCATTGAATAGCCTAAAGCATTTGCAGGGTCAAAGAAAAAAAGCGAAACTAAAACAAATAAAATTAAGAGAATAAAAGTATAATGCAGTTCAAGGCTTATTCCAAGAAATTTTCCAAATCTGAGGCCATTCATTTAAATCAATTAAATTAAGGTTAACTTGTTTAAAAAGAGTTTCTAAAAATAAAGAAAATTAAAAGGAAAAAAAGAGAAAAGAAGAATAAAGGATTAATTCCTTTAATTCTTTTCCATCCAATTACTTTTCCTTGAATACTTCAGCGTAAACCGTGTTAGTTGTCACAGTTAAAAGATATAAAACCAATCCTAAAACTATGATGAACAAAAAAGGAATCACTGCAGTCAAAAACATTATTGCACACCACACTATTGAATAAAGAATCACTAGAATGAACGCAATAATGTAATTCAATCTAAAGGCTTTCTTGAATACAGTTCCGAAGCTGAAAGCAGCCATCAAACTGTCTTCTTTAAGCCAGTTCGCTAAAGCCATTGGCAACAGGAAAGCAGCTAATAAAAGCAATATAAACCACAAAATCAAATAAATTGCGCCAGAAAACAAAGCCTGCATTATAACTAAATTTAGGTCTCCTCCTTGTTGAGCTGCAGAAACAAACGAGCTAAAAATGCTTCCTAAACCTAAAACCAATACTATGGCTGACGGAATCCCATAAACAATTGAAACAACAAATCCTTTCACCAGCAATACAATCATTTCAACAAGGCTTCCAAATCGCTATTCCACTAATTCTTTTTTCCCTGATAAAACCTTTTTCATTGTCATTAATCCATATCCAAAAAGAAGAAAATTCACAATAGGAATAATTCCAATAACTGTTCCAATCACCAAAGTTTTAATGTCCCCAAAAGGCTTCTTAATTGCCTCAACGTATTCAGCCATTTTTTTTCCCTCCAAAAAACGTTTTAGTTAGATTAATTTCAAAGAACTAGTATTTAAATTCACTGAAAAAAAAGCCAAATTTAACGTCAATTGCCTATTTTTTATGGAATTAGTTTTTTTATGCGGGAATTTTTTTGGAACTTTATTAATTAGAAATATTGGCTGCTATAAAAGAATGGTGCAAGAACAAATGCAAACAAAAGCATAAACAAAAATTGGAGTGAAATAAATAAGATAAAAAATAATGTTGCGCTAATCAAATAAGAAATTAGTCCTCCTAAAAAGCTTGTTTTGTTTGCTTCTGCTATGGCTGTTGACGCCAGCCAGGCAACCCAAATAAATTGAATGATTCCAAAAATAAAAAGAAGAAGCATCAGCAGCAAAAATTGAGGTTGAAAACCTGTCAATGTATTTGAAAAGCCAGTTATTGTTAGTGATAAAATTGTTACAATAACTGAAAAAATGAATGGAACTATTGAAGTGTATCCTAAATATCCTATTGTCAAGCCTGCATTCATTTCTCCTGCAAATAATACTTTTGCAAGCCAAGACGAAATAAATCCTGTTAAAAAAAGGCCAAGCAGTGCAATGAACAAAGCAGAAAACAAACCAACTGCCCCAAAAATCAATAAATCAGTTGAAATCCCTGTTTCTTGAACCATTGAAACGCTTGATGAAAAAATTAAACTTAAAAGCGTTCCAAGAACTGAAAAAGTTGCTGCAAGAATTAATCCGTCAGCCATTGTCGTTGTCTTTTTCAGGGCTTTAAAAGTTTTTTTTGGCTTAAACAATACCTGCCCTAATGCAGTAAAATTTATTCCCATTTCTCTCACTTAAAATTATTTTTTTATTACTTCTTTCATTACCTGCTCTGTTTGCTCTTGAGTGAAGCCTGCTTTAAGCAAAATGTCCACTGCTTTTTCAGCTGAATAGCCTTGCTTTAATGCCATTTTAATTAAATCAATGGCTTCTTTTTTTTCAATGAAATGCTCTCCTTCAACAAACATTTCTTTTTCTTGCTCACTGCTTAAAGTCATTGCCTGTTCCTGCATTTCTGATTCAATTTCATTTCTTGCTTTCATTAATTCTTCTTCAAACGAAATTTTCTGCCTCACTGAAGGTGAAATAATTGATTCGCTTTTTTTTATTTGAGTTTCACTTAATTTTTTTTCTTCCACGAATTTTTCTCCTTCTTCAAAGAACTGATCCAAATCTTTTTCATTCATTTTTTTTCCCTGTAAATTAACTGAAAAAGTGGGTTTATTCAAATTAAACCGGCTTTCTGTTTGCTTTGCAATTTTTGCTTCTTCTTTTTGAACCGGCTTGTTCAAGTCAAAGAAATCTTCACTTACAAATTCTTTTTTCATAGAAGGAGCTGGCCAACGTTTCTTTGGCTCAAATAAAATTTTTTCCTCTTTTTTAGCCTCTATCAAGGCATTGCCTGTTTCTTTTCTTAAATCAAAAAAATCTTTTGCAGCAATCGCGGTTTTTTCAACCACGGGGAGCATTTTTTCTTTTTCTTTTTTCTCGACTGCTCTTGCAATTATTTCCTTGTTTTTCTTCATTTCTTCTAATTCAGCTTTTGAATCATTTAACTGGAATTCAAGCTTCTGTATGTGCTCTTCAAGCAAATCAATTCTTTCCTGCTTTGTTTTTCTTCCAAAAATTTTTTGCAGAATTCCTTTTTTCCTTTTTTTTTCTTCGTCTCTGGCATAATGGCTTCCTTCAATGTACATTTCTTTTTCAATTGGAGAATCAAGTCCAGGAGTGTCTTCCAGTTTTTCCAAAAAAGTTTTGCCGGATGAAATTCTTTTTGTTTCTTCAAGCGACACAAGATTTTCTTTCTCTTTTTGCTTTGCAAAGAATTCTTCCAGCTCCAGCTTTGTTGGAAAATCATCTTGCTTGGCTATTTCCACAATTGGCTTTTGTTTTTCTTTAATTGGCTGCTCTTCAATAATTTTTTCTTTTTCAGGGGCTACTTTTGTAAGCATTTCCGCTTCTGCGAGTACATCCCTGAGTTTTTTTTCATCAAACTCTTCAGAAATATTTAAATGCGTTTTTTTCTTTGCAGCTGATTTTCTCAAAACCTTTTTCTTAGCTGTTTTTTTTGCTTTTCCTCTGTCTTTTTTCTTTGAATTTTTATTGCTTTTTTTCATACAATCCCGGCCGTTATTCTGACTTATATTCTGATATAAATTGTTTTTCTATTATTTAATACTTGTTTTTTATTTAATGCTTATTTTTTCAACAAGCTTTTCCGCTATTTCCCTTGCTTTTTTTGGTTCCTTTAATTCTTTTATAATCATTTTTCCGCTTGAAAACAAGCTTATGTTTTGCCCGTTCAGCTTCAGAATTAAAAGAAACGGAGTAGAAATTTCTATGTAAACATCCTGGTTTTCAAGCTTTTTTGAGAGTTCCTCTAAATTTAAGTTCATTTTTTTCTTTGGAATGAATTCATATGCAACTCTTGACTTGCATGGCTGCCCGACAAAGTCGCTTAACTCTAATTTAGCCATAAACCAAAAAAGCATTTTCTAGAATATAAAAGTAATGATTCAACTATCAAAAACTATTTCAAAGAATTTGGGCAGTCAAGCCGTCAAGCAATACAGTTCTTTTTATTCCCTTAAAATTTAGGTCGACAGAGTAAATCGGCCAGAACACATCTGAAATTTTTTTAACCAAGACAGAAGGCCAAAGCAAATGCAGCAGCTTTGGAATTTCGTCTTTAGAGAAGTGCTCTCTTTCTCTTGCAAGGCTCTGCACTTTCACAAACGGAAGCTCTTTAATTGATTCAAGGAGGTCGCTTTTAGGGCTTGGCGGCAAATCAATTGGAGCCATTAAAGTATAAACTTCAATTTTGTCTGCTAAAAGCTTTTTATCCACTAAACCTGTAACAAAAAATTTTTCTAAAACTTTTTTTATTTTTCCCTGATCTAAATGAGTTGTTTTCTCTAAATCCTTCGCCTTAGTGTTCGGTTCCTTTAAAAACCTGATAATTTTTACTTCATCTGCATTCAATCCTTTCAGCTTGCTTAACCCTCTTGATTCAATGAATTTTCCCTGCCTGTAATGCAGGAACTCTCCGTTAACTGAGTCAATGAAGGCAATTCTTGAAATAAATTCTTTTTTTGAATTAAAGTAATCATAATGGACTTTCCACACAGTTCTGTGCTTTAATGAAATTGATTCAACTTTTTCTTCTTCTCCCAGAAAGCCGAGAATTTTTTTTCTTCTGATTTTATCAATTTTCCCTAAAACAGATTTTTCATCAATCTTTAAGGGAAAAGCAAGCAGTTCAGTCTGCTCTGTGTAGCCTTCCTCTGTCGGCTCAATTGGCTGCTCTTCTTCTGCTTCTTCTTTTTTTTCTGCTTCAAATGATTCTTTAGCAGACGCAATTTCTTTTTGAATAAGCTCTTCTTTTACACTCGCACTTGAGCTTCCAATAACTAAGCCTTTTTTCTCTAATTCTTTGAAAACATTTTCAGGGTCAACCCGAGAATTATATTTTGAGTTAATAGTGTTGATTAAATTAATTAATTCATTTTTGCCAGCGCTTTTTTCTTTCAATACTTTTTTGTAAATCAATTCATTCATTAAAGATTCAACTTGCTCTGATGAAAGCATGTGGCTCATCTGGCTTGTCTCTGCATCCCTTCCTTCATGCTGGCTCATTCTTGGCCTTACCTTCATCACAAAAGCCCTGCTTGTTTCCTCTCCCCTGTCCCCAGTTAAAGCCACTCCAATTGGAAGAGTTTTAATGAAATTAGGTTTTTTGTATTTCATTGGAATAATTGTCGGAGTTCTTTTGAATACTGCTTTAATGTCGTCATCGAAAATTAATTTATGAGTCAAAATGATATCCAGCTGGCTTAAAACCCTTGAATCAATTGCTGAAGGCTGCTGTGTGGCGAAAACAAGTGAACAGCCGGGCCTTCTTCCCTGCTTTACATACTCAACTAAAGATTTTGTAGCAGGAGTAGTAATGTTTCCTGAAGGAATTAATGTGTGCGCTTCATCAATGAAAAGCCATGTAGGAGGAATATCAACTTCCAAGAGCCTGTCAATGTCTTCTGTTTTAATTCTCTGAGCTGCTTCCTTTCTGGTTGAAATTTTTCTGGCTGAAAGAATTCTTCTTGCTAATACCCCTATTACAAGAGCTGTGACATCGTCATCCAAAAAGCTTGAATCAATTACACTCAATTGATTTTCTTTGCTTAACTCGCTTAAAGGAGTGCCGTGCTCTGAAAAAATTCCCCAGGCCTTCGCCGCCTCAAACCTTGAAATCAATGCCCTGATTGAATCCTGCTTGAATCCTTTTTCCCTTGAATTCAGTTCAGCGCTTGATTCAAGGCAGTGAACAATGTCATCAAGTGAGTACTTGTCTTCTTTTTTATCGGCTTTTTTTCCTTCAATTTCTTTGTATCCCTTGCTTACATTCTGCAAAGCCTTCTCTAAAAGCAGTCCAGTGGGAGAGAATCTGTCAATTCCAAAAGTCAGGCACCAGTCCTCTCCGGTAAGCAGAGAAGTTTTCAATGAAAAAGTTGAATCATAAGTTGTTTTCGGAACCTCTTTAGCAATTCCTCCAGGAACAAAAACTTTTAAGTTATCCAGTCCCTCCGGAAGCAGGCCCCACTCGCCTAAAGACTTAATTTCTTTTTCCTCTTTGTTGGGGAACTTCATTGACCAGAAAACACCGATTGGATCAATTACAATCATTCCAACATTTTTATTCTTTTTTGCAAGCTCTTCAGCAATTACTCCCAGAACGTAGGATTTTCCGCTTCCGCGGGCACCGTTAACAAACACTACATGCGGATTCAATGAATCAAGGAAAACTTGTTTTCCATTCTGCTCTTCTTCTCCTACTTTTCCAACAAGTAATGCTCCTTCATATCCATATTTTTGGTAAATTGATTTTTTTCTTCCAATGAAAACATTTTTTTCTTTTTCATCTTCCAAAAAAGTTAATGGAACTCCTGAAGGAATTTTTTCTTTTCCTTTAACTGATTCATTCAAGGCTTTTTCCATTATGTCTTTCTTAACCTGGTCTTCATCTAAATCCTCTTCCTCATCAAGCTCTTCATCAACATCGTAAAGAAAAGATTCATCATCCTCAATAACTTCATTTACCTCATTTTCTTTTGCAAGAGTTTCTTTTTCATTTTCTTCTGCTTCTTCTTCAATTTCTTTTTCAATTAATTCTTCTTTTTCTTCTTCCCTTTCCTCTTCCTGCTCTGTTTCCTTTTCTTTAAATTCCTTTTCTTCTGCTTCTTTTTTTCGTGATTTTTTTTCCGCTGAAGGCTCAAGCATTTCATCAAACAAGTCAGGTTCTCTTTCATTCACCTGCTTTTTTTTAACAAAATCATTGTGCAAAGCAGAGTGTTCCTCTTCTTTTATTTCTTTCATTTCAAACGCAAAAAAATTATGCATAAACTTATATTAAACAATTACTAATTTATAATTCATGGAAAACCCTGAAATAAGAAAGGAATTCAGAAAAGGCTGGAGAAAAAAATTTCTTCATTACTTTGAATTTTTTAAGACAATTTCATTAATTTCAGTAATCCTTTTAGCTTTTCTTTTAGTAATTGAATTAGGTTTCCCTTTTTTTGCAAGGCCTTTTTCTGGCTACGAGCTTGACTTGCTTCATGAAATTGAATTGATTGCAATTGCAATTCTTGCAGTTGAAGTGGCTGTTGACTTGTATATTTCTGCAGACAGAATTACTTACTTGAAGCATAACTGGCTTTTGATTCTTTCCTTGCTTCCGTTTGCTTCCTCTGTAAGAATTTTCAGGGCAGCGCAGTCAAGCAGGCTTGCAGCAAGAATAGGAAATATATTGAAAATTGCAAGAACTGAGGGAAGCACAACTCTGAAAGGATTAAAAGTTTCGCTGCACGCAGGAAGAATTAGCGCTTTTTTCAGGGCTTTAAGAGTTTCAGTAATATTTGGCAGAAAAAAACCTGAAAAAAGGGGAGCAAAAAAAAGAAAAAAGCACATAAAGCTGAACAAAAAATAATTTTTTTTGAAAAAAACTTTTTCACTCTAAAAAAATAATTTTATGTTTACATTCGTGGAAAGGAATTTAAAGCATTCTTTTCATGCTAGTTATTGTATTGGGAGTTAAGGGGTTAAGTTAAACTGCTTTGCAAAAAGCAGATCCCTGGCTTACCCCCAGTAAAACCTGTTTCTGTTTGAATTTCCTTGATTCTTTAAGTTTTATAAAAACTGCTTACAGTAATTTATTTACTGCTTTTAATGCGGAGATGGCGGAGTGGTCAAACGCGCCAGCCTTGAGAGCTGGAGCCTTCGGGCTGCAAGGGTTCGAATCCCTTTCTCCGCGTCAATGGACAGATCCGAGCGAGATCTGAGCCATCTTCAGCTTTAAGCCTCGATGACTCAAAAAGTCTGGAGACACGTATTTCCTTTCAG
>DATDZZ010000059.1:0-2049 GCA_035288565.1 archaeon | reverse complement strand
TTTTTTTTAAAGAATGGTTTTTAGCTCTCCGAAGCTTAATTTTGCTGCTTTGTGGGCTGCAGTTAAATCCGCTTCAATTGCCTTGAATTTTTTTGGAACAATTAATTCTTTTATTTCCTGATTTAATGCAAGCCCTGCATCTTTTTTTGCTTTCCAGATGCTTGAATTCAATTCAATTAATTCCTGTAAAGAAAAGTCTGATTTGAATTTCTTTAAATCTATTTCTTTCGGGAAGCTTTCTGAATGCATTTCTCTGCCATAAATGTCTTTGAAGAGTTTTTCTGCAATCATTGGATTTATTGGCGAAAGCAGCTTCAGTAAATTTTCCAGGCAAATGAAAAGAGTTTTTACTGCTGATTCCTGTTCTTGAATTGAGTATTTTTTTTCCTGATTGTATGCCCTTGTTTTAACTAACTCAATGTAATTTGATGCAAGTGAATCCCAGATAAACTGCCTTATCCTTAACGCAGGGTTATGAAAATCGTATTCCATGAATTTTTCTTCTGCTTCTTTGATTAATGAATTTAATTCTGATAAAATCCATTTGTCTTGGTCAAGTATTTCTGCTTCTTCATTTAAATTGAACATTGAAATGAATTTTGCTGCATTCCATAGCTTTGTAATTGTTTTTCCTGCTCCTTGAATTCTTTCATCACTGCACCTGAAATCCTGTGAGTCAAGGTTTCCTTCAATTGCAGCCCAAAGCCTGAATGGCTCTGCTCCATGCTTTTCTAAAATTTTTTGAGGGTCAATTACATTGCCTATTGATTTGCTCATCTTCTTTCCCTGATCATCAATTATGTGATAGTTAATCCACACGTCTTTGAAAATAGTTTTTCCTGTAAGCAGATAATCTTTCAGCAGAGTGTAGTAAAGCCATGTCCTGATTATTTCCTTGCCCTGAGGCCTTAAACTGCATGGAGAATTTTTTTCAAAGAATTTTTCATTCCTTGAATACTTTAAAATGTATAAAGGGCTTATGGATGAATCAAACCAAGTATCAAATACACGTTCTTCTCCTCTCCATTCAGTGCCTTTGCATTCAGGGCATGCTTTGATTGAAGGCTGCTCTTTCCATGGCTTGAAGTATTTTCCTTTTTTTGGAACAAAAATGTAGCTGCATTTTTTGCAGTACCATAAAGGGATTTCTGTTGCATAATATCTTCTTCTTGATATGGGCCAGTCAATTTTGATGTTGTTAATCCAGTCAATTAATATCTGCCTTGAGCTTTCACTGAAAAAATTTAATTCCTTGCTTATTTCAAGCATTTTTTCTTTGAAGTCAAGCTGCTTTAAATAAAATTCAGGCATTGAAATGAATTCAATTTCTGCTCCGCTTCTCTCGCTTACAGGCACTGAATGCATTATTTTTTCCTGTTTTTTCAGGGTTCCTTCCTGCTTCATTTTTTCAATTATTTTTTCCCTTGCTTCCTTGCTCTTCAATCCTTTCAAGAAACCTGCTGCTTCAGTCATTTTTCCTTCTTCATTCATGCAGCTCTGCGCTTCAATATTCATTTCAATCAGGAACCTTATTGCATCAGTGTCTCCTGCGCTTCTGCTCATGAACACTAAGCCTGAACCAAATTCCGGCTGAGCCATTGGATGGCTAATAATTGGAACTTCAAAATTGTAAACAGGAACTATTGCTTTTTTTCCCTGCAAGTGCTTGTATCTTTCGTCTTCCGGGTTGAATAAAATTATTGCGGCAGTGCACAGGAGCTCCGGCCTTGTTGTTGCAATAATTAGTTCTTCTCCTGTTTTCTTTTCTTTGAATGCAACGTAATTCAAAAAAGTTTCTTTTTCTTTTCTCACTACTTCGCTGTCGCTTATTGTTGTCCTTAATTTTGGATCAAAATTATTGAGCCTTTTGTCTTCATAAATCAGTCCTTTGTTCCATAAATCAATGAATGTTTCCTGAGTTAATGTTCTGTAATCATCTGAATCAGTCAAGTAAAGGTCTCCGATTCCTGTTCCTGTTTCCCATGAATTAAAGCTTATTCCCAGCTTTAAAAAAGAATTAGTGCTTTCAGTTGAAGCTTCCTCTAAAAC
>DATDZZ010000058.1:0-5997 GCA_035288565.1 archaeon | reverse complement strand
TAATCCAGCCCGGAGGCTCAATCAAAGATGATGAAGTAATTGAAGCATGCAACGAAAAAGGAATTTCAATGCTTTTCACTGCAATGAGGCACTTCAAGCATTAACTATTTTCTTTTTCAAAAATTTCTATTATTTGGATTGTACCCGTTAAATTGCTTGCTATGCGAGGTGAGCGGCCAACAGAAGCAAAAGTGCAGCATCCCCAAACATAGTGAAGATTTTTTTGTGGCTGGGGATGGAGTTCTTGCTGTAATTTGAGGGTGCTTGCTAAAATTAAATCACTCTGAAAGAGACAATAATGAGGGGCTGCTTTTGGAATAGAATCTTTTTAATCTTGTAGGCATATTTTCAGTTAAGAGGATTGAAATGAAAGAATCTGAAACACTGGAATTAAAGAAATCAACGTCTGAATTGAAAGAAGCAATAATCTCAATAGTTTCCATCCTCAACAAACATCAGAAAGGAGAACTGTATTTCGGCATAAAGAACAACGGCACAGTGGTTGGCCAGGCAGTTACAGAGAACACAATCAGAGAAATTTCCAAAACCGTTTCTGACAACATCGAGCCAAAGATATTTCCTAAGATCAATGAAGTAAATTTGGAAGGAAAGAAATGCGTTCACGTTGAATTTTCCGGAGAGAATACCCCCTATTATGCTTATGGTCGCGCATACGTCCGGGTTGGTGACGAAGACAAGAAAATCAGTGCCAAGGAGCTGGAACACTATATCTTGAAAAAGAATAGAGATAAACTTCGCTGGGACATAGAAATTTGTGTTAAAGCCAAACTGAGCGATATTGAAGAAGAAAAAATAAAAGTATTTGTTAAAAAAGCTGGCCTGGAATATCATTCTCTTCAAAGTTCTTTGGAAAAGTTTGGTTTGGTGAAAGAAGGAAAATTATTGAATACAGCTGTTCTTCTGTTTGGAAAGCATCCAGAAAATTTTTTCCCTAATGCTAAATTACGCTGTGCCGTATTTGGTGAAACAACAGCAACCACTATTGATATGCAAGATTTTGTTGGAGATGTCTTTACATTGATTGAAAAAGCAGAAAAATACATTTTGGAGAATATTCATATTGGAATGCGATTGGATGGTTTACGCCGAGTTGATGTTCCAGAAATTGATCGTGCAGCATTTCGTGAGGCAATCATTAATGCTTTTTGCCATCGCGATTATCACGAATTTGATTCTGTGAATATTGCTATATTCAAAGATAGATTAGAGGTCAGAAGCCCAGGTGGTTTATATGGAGGCCTAACCATTGAGAAAATCAAAAGAGAAATGATCTCAAAGCGAAGAAACGAGCTTATTGCTGACATGTTCCATCGGGTTCATTTTGTGGAAAAGTGGGGACGCGGCATTAGTCTGATTCTTTCTAAAGAACCCTCTGCTGATTTTAAAGTTGTTGCAGGCATCTTCATCACCATGTTTAAGCGGAAGGGGGTAGAAAAGGGGGCAGTAAAGGGGGTAGAAAAACTCTCTGAAAAGGAGCAGAAAATAATCAATCTTATCCTGGGAGATCCTTCTATAAGCAAAGCAGAAATGGTTGAAAAAGGAAAACTAAGTAAAAAGACAGTTGAGTATAATATTGAAAGTTTGAAGCGGAAAGGAGTTTTAAAGAGAGTGGGTTCTGCGAAAGGAGGGCATTGGAAAATATATTATCAAGAATGAAACTAACCAAGAATCAGAAAAGGAAGATTTAAAGGCTACTTTGAAAAGGAAATGAGTAAATGTGTTCTGGCAAGCGATGCATTCTTTCCATTCAAGGACAGCGTAGAAGAAGTTGAATCAATTGGAATAACGCACGTAATCCAGCCCGGAGGCTCAATCAAAGATGATGAAGTAATTGAAGCATGCAACGAAAAAGGAATTTCAATGCTTTTCACTGCAATGAGGCACTTCAAGCATTAACTATTTTCTTTTTATTGCTTTTACCTTGCCTCTGTAAATTCTCTAATCTGTTTCAGTATCAATTAATTTCCTCATTAATTTTTTTATCTAATTCCTTCAAATCAAAAGGCGAGATTTTATTTCTTCTTCCACTTAGCCTTTGAGGAGCTTATGATGCATAGTCATATTTAATTACCTTTTAATTATTGTTTTTCTTGCATTCATTAATTTCGAAAGCATGCAATTAATTGAGTATAAAATTGAGTAATTAATTAACAGCAATTATTTTAATTACTTTTCAAGGTTGAATAAGTATGGCTGAATTCATTTCGGGAAGCTATCCAAGAATTGGAGTAGTGGGCGGAGGCCAATTAGCTAAAATGCTTGCCTTGGAGGCAAAAAAAATGGGTTTAAGAGTTGTTTTCCTTGACCCTGCAGAGAAGCCGCCCGCATTAACTGTTTCAGATAAGCACATTAAAGCTGATTTCAGCGATGAAAAAGCCTTGAATGAATTGGCTAAGGAAAGCGACTTTATTACTTATGAACTTGAATGGGCTGATGCAGAGTTATTGAAAAAACTTGAATTGAATGGAGCTAAAATTAATCCTTCTTCTGAAACTCTAAGAATAATTCAAAGCAAATTAAGTCAAAGAAATTTCTTGAAAAAAAATAAATTGCCTGTTCCAAGTTTTTATGAAATAAATAACTTGAATGAATTAAGGAAAAGATTCAAGGAATTCAATGGAAAGGCAATGCTGAAGCTTTCAAGAGGCTCTTATGACGGAAAAGGAAACATTGAATTGAATGATGAAAAAAAACTGGATGAAATTTATGAAAAAGTGAAAGGAAAAGAAATGTTCATTGAGGAATGGGTTGATTTCGAAAAAGAATTATCAGTAATGGTTGCAAGAAATGTTTCAGGTGAAATCAAGGCATATCCTGTAGTGGAAAACATTCACAATGAAAGCATTTTAGATACAACAATTGTTCCCGCACAGATTTCAAATGAATTAAAGGAAAAAGCAAAAGAAATTGCTGTAAAGGTTTTAGATAAATTGAAGGGAGCAGGAGTCTACGGAATAGAATTGTTTCTTTCAAGAAAAAAAGAAATTTTAATTAATGAAATTGCTCCAAGAGTTCATAATTCAGGGCATTACACAATTGAGGCATGCAAGACAAGCCAATTCGAGCAGCATTTAAGGGCAATAATGGATCTGCCTTTAGGCTCAACAGAGCTGTTAAGCAATGCAGTGATGATTAATATTTTGGGGACAGGAAAAACAGGGAAATTCAAATTCATTGGATTAAAGGATTTAATGAAAATTGATGGAGCCAATATTCACATTTATGGAAAGGAAGAATCAAGAGAGAAAAGAAAAATGGGGCACGTAACTATATTGGATTTAAATATTGAATCTGCCTTAAAAAAAGCAGAGAAAGCAAAAAAAATAATTAAAATGGAGGGAATTTAAGTGGGCAAGGCTGCAATTATTATGGGAAGCGATTCAGATTTAAGCGTAATGAAGGAAGCAGCAGAAATGCTTGAAGAATTAAAAGTTGAATTTGAATTAACAATTGTTTCCGCGCATAGAACCCCTCAAAGAATGTTTGATTTTGCAAAAAATGCAGAAAAAAAATTTGAAGTAATTATTGCAGGAGCAGGAGGGGCAGCTCACCTTCCTGGAATGGTTGCATCAATCACTTCACTTCCTGTAATTGGAGTGCCGATTAAAACTTCTTCTTTAAATGGAAAAGACTCTTTGTATTCAATTGTCCAGATGCCTAAAGGAGTGGCAGTTGCAACAGTGGCAATAGACAATGCAAAAAACGCAGGGCTGTTGGCAGCACAAATTCTTGCATTAAAGGATGAAAAGTTAATGGAAAGAGTCAAGGCATTCAAGGAAAAGCAGAGAAAAGAAGTTGAAGGGAAAGCAGAAAAGCTTGAAAAGCTTGGATGGAAAAAATACAATAGCCAAGAAATGATGAAATGAATTCAGTTAAGGATTTAACAGTTTTAAAGAAAGCTTCAAAAAATGAATTCGGGGAAGGAATATTTACTTTCACTGACAGGTATTCAGTTTTTGATTTCGGTGAAATGCCTGACAAAATTCCAGGCAAAGGAGAATCTTTATGCAGAATGAGTGCATTCAATTTCAGGGAATTAAAAAAGCAGGGAATTGAAAACCATTTAATTGAAGCTAACTCAAAGTCAATGAAAGTTAAATTGGTTCAGGTATTGTTTCCGCAGAAAGGCGAATTAAGGAAAGGGGAAAAAAATTACTTGATTCCTCTTGAATTGATTTTCAGGAATTCTCTTCCAAAAGGATCATCGGTATTTAAGAGAATAGAAAAAAATCCTTTGCTGGTGAGAGAATTAGGGTTAAGCAAAGCACCTAAACCAGGAGAAAAACTGGTAAAGCCTTTGCTTGATGTTTCAACCAAATTAGAGCCGACAGACAGATACTTGTCTTGGAAGGAGGCGCAGGAAATATCCTTGCTTTCAAATGAAAAAATGAATGAATTAAAGAAAAAATTGCTGGCAATAAATGATTTTCTGAAAAAGAAAGCAGAATCCATTGGAATTGAAAGCGCTGACGGAAAAGTAGAGTTTGCTGTAAGCCCTAAAGAAGAATTGGTTTTAGTTGATGTGGTTGGAACACTGGATGAAAACAGGTTTTTGTTTCAAGGAGTGCATTTAAGCAAGCAGGTGTTAAGGGATTACTATAAGACAACTCCTTGGGCTGAAGAATTAGAAAAAGCAAAAGCAAGAAAAGCTGAAAAAGCAAATTACCCTAAGCCGGCAAAAGCCCCAAAAGAATTAATTGAAATAGTTTCAAACATGTACAAAAGCGTGTGCGAAGCATGGACAGGAGAAAAAGTCTGGAATGCTCCTTCAATTGAAGAAGTAGTAAATGAATACAAAGCGTTTTTGGAAAAATAAAGTCATTTAATTTCTTTTAAAATACTTTGTTTCCTATTATTTTCATGGATAAATATGACTTTATTTCTCCAATCGATTTCAGATATTATGGAAATAACAGCTATTTGTTTGAGAAATTGAATCCATTTTTGAGTGAAAATGCTTTCGTAAAATATCAGTTAAGAGTGGAGGAAGCTCTTGGAGTTTTGCTTGCAAAGAAAGGAGCGGCTCCAAAAGAATTTGCAAAACAGATTAAGATTGCTGTAAAGAAAGTGAAGCCCTCAGATGTATATGAAGAGGAAAAGAAAACAAAGCATTACACTAAGGCTTTAGTTAATTCAATTAAAAAGTATTTGAGAAAGGATCTGCAGAGATTTGTTCATTTAGGAGCGACAAGCTTTGATATAAGCGATACAGCAAATGCTTTAAGGTTCAAGGAAGTAACAGAAAAAGTTGTTTTACAGGAATTAAAAGATTTAGAGAAAACATTGATCCAGATTTCTTTAAGGGAAAAGAAAACACTGCAGATTGGAAGAACTCATGGCCAGCACGGAGTTCCAATCACTTTCGGTTTTGCTTTAAGCTCTTACGTTGCAAGACTGGGAAGCTCAATCAAGAGAATTGAAAGAGCTGAAAATGATTTGAGAGGAAAGTTAAGCGGAGCAGTTGGAGCATATAATGCGCCTTCACTGCTTTCAAGGGATGCAATTGAATTTGAAAAAGAAGTGTTAAAGGAATTAGGGTTAAAGCCGGGAAGCCATTCAACTCAAATAGTGGAGCCAGAGTATTTAACTGAACTGATTTATTCAATTTTAAGCTGCTATGGGGTGCTGGCAAATTTAGCTGATGACATGAGGCACCTGCAGAGAAGCGAAATAAATGAAGTGGCGGAAGAATTTGATTCAAAGCAGGTTGGCTCAAGCACAATGCCTCATAAAAGAAACCCATGGAATTTTGAAAACATTAAAAGCATGTGGAAAACTTTCACTCCGAGAATGATTACAGTTTTCATGGACCAAATAAGCGAGCATCAAAGAGATTTAAGCAATTCAGCAAGCCAGAGGTTCTTGCCGGAAATTTTTTTTGCAATAACTGAGTCAACTTACAGAATGAATGGATTAATGAAAAAATTGATTGTTGACAAAGAATCAATGAAAAAGAATTTTGAAATGAACAAGGAA
>DATDZZ010000057.1:0-6909 GCA_035288565.1 archaeon | reverse complement strand
AGCTTGCCTCAAAGATGAATATGAGTTCTCCTTCAGTTAAACAGCATTTGGATATTTTGATTGAATCAGGCTTGATTGAATTAAAGGATGAGGGAAGGAAATGGAAATATTACTCTCTGTCAAGAAAAGGAAAAACAATTTCTTCTCCTGAAAAGTCTTCAAATATTTTAATTATTCTTTCAATTGCATCAATTGCTTTAGTTGGAATTCTCTTGATGTTTTCTTCCATGCTTGTATCGCTTGGAGGATCGCAGCAAATTTCTTCCATGCAGGCACAGAAATCTTTTGATCAGGTTCAGGCATTAAATGAGGTTCTTTCCGATTCAGTTGAAGGGGCATCCTCTTCAGCAATTCAGGACGTGAATTTAAGCAAATGCGATGAGGTATGCAACTGCGTTTATGGCTTTCCATGCCCTCAATGCGAGGAATGCATGGATGAATTGCTTCGTGAATCAGCGAATTCAAGTGAATGATTTTTAATTAATGCTTTAAGAATTCCTTAATGAAAAAAGGATTTCTTTCATTTACTCTTGTTTTGCTTCTGATTCCTTTAATTCTTTTGGTTTCGGATTTCAATTCAAAAAAGTTTTCAGAGTTATCAAAATTAAAGGAAAACCTTATCCAGATAGAGAAATCAGGCTTTCTCAGGTCAGAAATTGAATTAAACTTTGATCATTTTTTTCTTGAATTTCTTGAAAAAGAATTAAGCAGTGAAACAGAATTGCTTTTAATTAAAAAAATTTTTTCCTTAAAGTTTTATTCATTGATTAAAAGCATTGAAGAAGTTCATCCGAACATTAAATTTTTTAAGGGAAAGTTTTCAAAGGAAAACTATTCCTCTATTCTTGAATCAAATGAAAGGGAGCTTATTGATCTGTCTTTCATTGAAGAATCTTTTTCTTTCCTGATTGTTCAGCTGAATTCAGGCAATTTCAGGGTGGAGAGGAAAGAGCTTTCCTTTACTGGGGGAACGGAAAGAAAAGTTATTTTTGCGGTAATCAATTTAGGCTCCTTTGAGCAGATTTTTGTGCTTCCATTGGATTACAAGATTTCAATTTAAGTGATTTCATGCTTCATCTAGAGTCATTAATTTCATTAACAGTTTTTTTTATTTTAATGTCAATGCTTTTTTCTTTTTTTGCCAGCCAGGAAAAAGAATTGTTTCAAGTAAAGGACTTTTTTTATTCAAAGGTTTACAGCAATAAATGCGCTTTCCTTATAGATTCCGTGTTCTCTGATTCTTTTTCAGGCAGGTTAAAGGAATTGCAGAACTGCGCGGAAAAAAACAGCGAAGTTTCTGGATTTAATTTCATGGAAAGCTATTCCACAGCCCTGATTCACGGCAATGTTCTTTCATTAAAGCAGGGGGAAGTGGTCAGCAATGACTTATACAAGTAAGGGATTTATTTTTTCTTTTGACTTGTTCTTTTCATTTATTACTGCTTTATTTATTGTTTTTCTTTTCTTCCAGTTTTTTTCTGATTCCTTTCATTCAGCCGGCTTATCCTTAAAGAAATTTGATTTATGGAGAAAAGCAGTTTCTTTCTCTGATTCATTTGTTAACAGTGCCACTACTTCAGAGATTTATTCAGGGTTAATTTTTTTCGATGAAGAGAAAAAAAGAGCTGTTCCGAATCTTGTCACGCTTTCAAAATTTAAGAATAAAATAATTGTTCCTGGGGAGGTTAAGGAAATTTCTTTCGAATTCAAAGATAATTCAAAAGAGCAAGTCTTAAGCAAAAATTTAACTGAAAATTGCTTGGTTGTTTCAAGGTTTGTTTTCATCAAAGAAATTGAGAGAAAGGCAAGAGTTTTGGTGGCTTTTTGTGAATGAAAAAGGCTTTCATTTAACCCTTGAAGCGCTTATTTCTCTGCTTCTGCTTATTTCATTTCTTTCAATAATTAATTCCAATAATAATGTTTCTTTTGACGAGTATTATTTGCTTGAGAAGCAGAATGATTTGTTTAAAGTCTGGCTGATTTCAAATAATTTTTCAGAGGAAGAATTAATTTCTGATTTGTTTTTTGTTTTTCCTGGCAACTGCAAGGTTCTGCTGATTAATTCAATGAAAGTTTTCGATGACTGCGAAAGCGAAAATACTTTGTTTTCTGTTTTATTTTATTTCAGTGAAGGAAAATTAAATAAAATTGAGCTAGGAACCGGTTACTGAAATACTTTTTTTTTCTTTAATCAAAGTGATTTTCGAGTTAGTGTTCAGAATTAATTGAATTTCCTTTAAAGGATAATTTATTTTTCTTGTTATTTTTTTTTCTTCTTCAAGCTCTTCACTTTTTACATCAATTTCAATTGAATTAAATTTTACTGAAACTTCAATTTTTTCTTTGTTGTTGAGACTGATTTTTTTCCTTGAATTTGGTTCAAATTCTTTCAGTGAGTTTATTTCTCCTTCAATTAAGTTCAGTGTTTCTTCTGCGTTTCTTAATTTAATTGAATAAGTTCCATTGTAGTAGGTTTTGAATATTATTGGAGTAAATAAGAATAAAACAGAGAAAAAGGAAACAAGGATAATCAAATATTCAAGGCTTAGCTGTCCTTTTCTGTTTGAGTTATTCCCTGATTTCCTTGATTTTTTCAAATATTGAGTCAGCTGTTGAATCAAGTTCACTTAATCCCTCTTTGCTTGTGTTCTGGAGTTGCCCTACAAAAATCAGTACAATGGCAATGACAGCCGCCAATACTATTATTAGTTCTATGGAGATTTGAGCTTTTGAATCCATAAACTTTATTTCATTGAATTCATTTAAAAGCATTTTATTGAAATCGCTTTTCAACGAACTTTTGTTTTTTTAAGTATTCTTTTATTGCATTTTTTGTGTAAGGTTCAGTATTCATTTCAAGGGCTTTTTCCGGCTCAATCCAGATAAATTCCTGTGCTTCGTAATTAAGCTTTACTTTAATTGAATTTGTTTTGCATTGAAAGTCAAGAAAAATGAAGTGTTTTTTTTCATAAAATGAATCATTAAAAATGAATTCCTGCATTAACAGAAATTTAATGCCGTGAATCTTCAAATTGGTTTCTTCTTTTACTTCTCTTTTCAATGCCTGCTCCATTGTTTCTCCGAGCTCAATATGCCCTCCTGGAATCACGTATTTGTCTCTGAATTTATGTGATTTCATTAAGAAGATTTTTCCTTCTTTGCTGAAAACCAGTGCTCCGACCGTCGGCTCCGGGAAAATCTGTTCAGTCATTATTTTTTTTCGAATAGAAGAGATTAAAAACAATTTTGTTTTTTTTTCTTTATGAAAATAAAATTTTCCCGGGAAGTAAGGGATTTAGTAATTTCCTGGCTTACTATAAGCATTGCTTTTGCCTTGGTTTTCAGCGGCGGAATTCTTAGAGGAGGTTTATTTAATTTTGCTTCTTTTCCATTAATGTTTGTTATTTCTCTTTTTTCTGTTGGAACTGGATTTATTTTGCACGAGCTTTCGCATAAATATGTAGCAATTCATTTTGGTGCTCATGCTGAGTTCAGGGCTTGGCAGACTGGATTGATTTTTGCTTTATTCATGGCTTTGTTCACTGGGTTTGTTTTTGCTGCTCCTGGAGCAGTTTACATTTACGGCCACGGAATCAGCAGCAAGAAAAACGGCTTGATTTCTTTGGCGGGCCCTGTTACAAATATTTTAATTGCATTTATTGCCCTGCTTTTGAATCCTTTTTCGGCAGGGTATTCTTTTGTTTCAACAATTTTAATGTTCACTTTCAGCATTAATTTGTGGCTTGCAACATTTAATTTGATTCCGATTTATCCTTTGGATGGATCAAAGGTTTTTTCCTGGAATAAATTAGTGTGGGCAGTGTTTTTTGTTCCGCTTGCTTTGTGGACTTTTATTTTCTAATTATCCGACATAAGTTGGCTTGAATTTTGTTACTTCTTCTTTGAATTCCGCGTAGGCTTTCTCTGTCTCTGCCTGGATGCTTGGCTTTATTTTGGTTAAAGCGTATTCAAAATTAGTCATATCCAGTTCTCCGGGCTTCATTTTGTTTATCTTTAAACAATTAAGAACTGCTTCTTTCACTAATCCTTCAATGTCTGCTCCTGAATATCCTTGAGTTCTTTTTGCTAATTCTTCTATTGAAACTTGGGTTGATGTCGGAACTTTCTTTAAATGCACTTTGAATATTTCTTCTCGTCCTTTCTCGCTTGGAGCATTCACTTGAATTAGTTTGTCTACTCTTCCTGCCCTGATTAATGCCGGGTCAATTAAGTCCGGCCTGTTAGTGGCAGCAATAAAGAATACGTTACTCAAATCTTCTATTCCATCCAGCTCTGTTAAGAGCTGATTTACTACTCTTTCGGTTACTCCGGAGTCTGACCCTGAGCCTCTTGTGCCTGCAATTGAATCAATTTCGTCAAAGAAAACTATTACTGGAGATGTCTGTCTTGCTCTTCTGAATATTTTTCTCACGCCTTTTTCGCTGTCGCCAACCCATTTGCTTAAAATTTCTGGCCCTTTAATTGAAATGAAGTTTGCCTGGCTTTCCGTTGCCACTGCTTTTGCGAGAAGTGTTTTTCCTGTTCCCGGAGGGCCGTATAGAAGGATTCCTTTCGGCGGCTTTATTCCCATTTTTTTGAATGCTTCAGGGTGCTTTAATGGAAGCTCCACTACTTCTTTGAGTTCTTCTATCACTGAGTTTAATGCCCCGATGTCCTTCCACTTAACATTAGGGATTTCAACCATTACTTCTCTTAATGCAGAGGGCTGGACATCCTTTAATCCGTTCAGGAAATCTTTTTTATTCACTTCAAGCGATTCAAGAACTTCTGCAGGGATTGTGTCTTCCTCTAAATTTATTTTCGGCAGGTATCTTCTAAGTGCCTTCATTGCAGATTCTTTTATTAATGCAGCTAAATCTGCTCCAACAAATCCGTGAGTGATTTCTGCAAAGGAATCTAATTCAATGTCTTTAGCTAAAGGCATTCCTCTGGTGTGGATCTGAAGAATTACTTTTCTGTCTTTCTTGTCAGGCACTCCGATTTCTATTTCCCTGTCAAATCTTCCAGGCCTTCTTAATGCTTCATCTATTGCGTTAACCCTATTTGTAGCCGCGATAACAATGACGTTTCCTCTTGCTTCCATTCCATCCATTAATGAAAGCAGCTGCGCAACAACTCTTCTCTCCACTTCTCCAACTACTTCTTCTCTTTTTGGAGCAATTGCATCTATTTCATCAAAGAAAATTATTGAAGGAGCATTCTCTTCAGCTTCTTTAAATATCTGCCTTAGTCTTTCTTCTGCTTCCCCAACAAATTTTGACATAATGCTTGGAGCGCTTATTGAAATGAAGTGAGCGTTAGTTTCATTCGCTACTGCTCTTGCCAGCAATGTTTTTCCTGTTCCTGGAGGGCCGTGCAGCAGCACTCCTTTTGGAGGCTGAATTCCAAGTTTCCTGAACAGCTCTGGATGCCTCATTGGAAGCTCAATCATTTCCCTTACTTTTCTTACTGGTTCATCCAGCCCCCCAATGTCTTCATAGGAAATTCTTGAAATTTCTCCCTGCGCTTCTTTTGAAGGCTCTTCCTTTAAAACAAATTGAGTGAAATCAGTTATTTTTACTATTCCTCTTGGCTGAGAGTCAATTACAGTGTAAATAAATCCTGAACCGAAAACAGAGATCCATACATGGTCTCCTTTATTCATTGCCCTTCCAATAAAAGTTTTTTTTAATATCCTGTCATACCCTGAAGCAATAATTCTAACTTCCTGAGTTGGAGCTAAAACAACTTTTTTTGCTTCTTTGAAGCCGGCTTTTCTTACTGTGACTTTTTCTCCTAAGCCTACTCCTGAATTGTGCCTTATTAAATTATCCATTCTGATTATTGACTGCCCTTCATCTTCTGCTTTTGCAGGCCATACAACTGCAGCTGTTTTCCTTGTTCCTTCAACTTCAATTATGTCTCCTGAAGTAATTCCCAGAAACTGCTTTGAATTTTTATCTAAGGTAACAATGTTTCTTCCAACATGCGTTGGATCAGGCTCCTGAACCCTTAAAGAAAGCTCTTTTTTCTTTGATTCAGCTTCAAAAATCATTCAATTCACTCATTCAGTAAAAGTACGGTTTAATTTATTAAATTATTTAATATCGCTTTCTCCGTTGGGAATCATTTTCATTATTTCATCTAAATCAAGTTTTTCTTTGCTTTTCTCTTCAAGAACTTTCTTGATTTTTTTTGCTGTCTCTGATTTATTTAATTGTCCTTGAATTAATTCAATAAAATTATTTGCCTGGCTTTTAACTGCAGTAAGTGCTCCTGACACAATTATTGATTCATTTTTTTCTTTTTTCACTCCAATGCCGAAGCTTAATTTTGCGTTTTTGAACCATTTTCTTTCACCGTAAATCATGAATGCTCCTGTTGCCATTGATTCTCCGCTTGGAGCGGTTTTTGAAACCTGTTCAGGATTCACTGAATAAACATCTGCTCCCGCCAGCTTCTGCTCCCATGCTTTTGAAAACACTGCAGCAAAAACAGCGGCTTCCTCCAATGTTTTTTTTGGAGCTGAATTGTCATTTGATTTAACTATGCAGTGCGGCGCCCCAAAAATTTCTGCATGGAAATACAAGTCAGTTTTCTCCATGTACTTTTTTATCAGCTGTTCATTGCTTTGAGCATCCCTTCCGCCAAGGACAAGCATGCTGTCAGATGAATGCATCCAATGGAATTTTTCAAACCACTTCAGTTTTCTTTTCTTTGTGATTTCTTCTACAATTATTTCTTTTTCTTCCTGTTTCCTTAATTCTTTTTTCGTTTCCTCAATTGCAGTAATTACTCCTTGAAGCTTTTTTTTTGCTTTCTTTGATTTCTCATAATATTCGTTTGCATTGTCCTGCGCTGTTTTCCTTAAGTCAATTTCAATTTCCATTTCAGCTCATTCCTTTCTCT
>DATDZZ010000056.1:0-3311 GCA_035288565.1 archaeon | reverse complement strand
TTGAATTTTTTTAAGCAGTTTGATGAAGTTTAAAGTTTAATTTTTTAGTGTTTTTTGCCGTGTTTTTGAATGCTTAGTTTTTTATTTTCTATTTCTTTAATTAATTAGTCTTGTGTTTTATTTAGTGATTTGAATGAATAAGAGAATTTTGTTGCTTGCTTTGCTTTTGTTTTTTTATGTTTTGTTTTTTTCCTTTAATGTTTCTGCGCAGAGCTGCGGCAATGGAGCCTGCGAAACTGGGGAGAATAAATGCACCTGCCCCACGGATTGCGGTTCTTGTTCCGGAAGAGTGGGGAATGAAATCTGCCAGGAATTCTCTTGCGTGAACAGCAAGTGCCAGGTTGTTTTTGTTCCTTTTTGCTGCGGCAACACTTCATGTGAATTCAATGAAAATTACGGCGTGTGCCCTGCTGACTGCCTTCCAACTGCCGTTAAGGTTGATTTAATTTCTCCTTCTGAAGGCGATTTCTTTGTTTACGGAGAGCAGGTTTTGTTTAAGATTGAATTGACTTCTCATGGAAGAAAAGCAATTTCAGGTGAAGCTTCAGTTAAAAGCGATTTTTTTTCTGGAGCAAAGCAGTTGTTTAATGACGGAAAGCATGATGACGGCAAGGCTTTTGATGAATTTTATGCTGTTTCTTTTCCTGTTCCATCCGATCTTGCTTCAGGAGATTATTTGTTTAATTTGGATGTGAATTTTCTTTCCGTGAAGGATTCTTTTGAAGTTTCTTTTCCTTTGAATCCAAGAATTGATGTTGAAGCTGACTTGGACAGCATTTATTTTTTGGGGGATTTTATTGAAATTCATTTAGAGGCTTCAAGGAAAGGTGAAAGAATCGGAATTCCTTTGGATGTAAATATTTTTGATTCAACTGATTCACTGATTTATTCTGATACTCTGAGTTCAGATGATGGTTTTTATAAAATTGATTTCAGAACTTCTTTGATTGATGCTCCTGGAACATGGAGAATTGAGATCGGAGGAGTGGATGAATTCAATAACGCGGCTGAGTTTGTTTCTTCTTTTGATTTGGTTGAGCCTGAAGAGGAATTTTTCTTGAATTTAGAGCTTTTAAGTGTCCTTGAAAGAAATTATGGGAGAGGAGAAGAAATTGGGTTTGAATTTAATTTAATTGATGCTCAGGGAAGAAGTGTTTCAGGAGCTGACCTTGAATTCATTTCTTCTTTAAATGAAATTATTCCTGTAATGGAAGATGAAAATTCAGGGGTTTACAGAATTTCTTATGTTGTTCCATTTAATTTTCCTGAAGGCGGGCAGGTTTTCAGCTTTAAGGCTTTGAAGTCAGAGGAAAAAATTTCTTATTCAGGGTCTTTGAGTGTTGACTTGAATATTTCTCCCATTGAATTGAGGGTTGAATTGCTTGAGCCTTCTGCAAGGTTTTTTAAGGTTGGAGAGAGAATTCCTGTAAAGCTTCTTGTTGCTCTTCCGAATAATCAAAGGGTTTCAAATGTTTCTTTTAAGTCAAGCGAGGAATTAAATTTTATTGAAATCGAGCCGGGATTGTTTCAAGGCTTTTACTTGATAAAGGAAACTGATATTGGTTTAAAGAATTTTTCTGTTGAAGTGAGCGATTCTTTCAGCAATTTTTTCAGTTCTTCTTTTGAAGTTGAGGTTTCAGGAGTGAGTTTAATTGCAGTCATTGAAACAAATCTTCCAATTATTTTACTTATTCTGGCTGCTTTATTGATTCCTTCTTTTGTTCTTGGAAGGCTTTTTTTGAAGCAGAATAAAGTGCTTTTATTGGTTCAGAGAAAGGAAAAGCTTGAAAGGCTTGAAAAAGAATTGCAGGAAAAGTATTTCAGGAAAGGAATTTTAAGCCAGGATGACTATGTTAGAAGCATGCAGGGCTATGAATCTGAGATTAAAAAAATTGATAAAGAATTAGAGGAACTGAGATGAAGAAATTTTTTTTACTGGCTTTTCTTTTGCTTTATTCATTTAATTCTTTTTCATTGACTTTTGAATTGAATAATGATTCTTACATGAAGGGGGAAACAATTTTTGTTTCAGGCAAATGCGGGTCTTTTTCAGGCTCAGCTGAATTAATAATTAATTCAAAGGAAAAGGATATTTTTGATTCTTCAATTGAGTGCTTTTCAGGCAGTGATTTTTCTTTCAATTATGAAATTGATTTTCTTGATCCCAGCGGCGTATGGGATTTATCCATTGATGATAAAGTGAAGGCTTTTCCTGTTCAGCTTTCAAGGGAAAGCGGCTTTCTTTTAATTGATTTTTTAAGCCCTTTAAGCCCGAATGTTTTCAGGACTGATGACATTAATATTACTGTAAAGGTTTCTGAAGCAGGGGAGAGTGTTTCCACTGCAGCTGTTTCTTCATGGGATGTTTTCGGAGAAAAAAGGGAATTGGTTTACAAAGGAGAAGGGATTTACAGTCTTGCTTATGAAGTTCCTTTTGATGCGGATTTTAATTCATGGAACTTAATTGTTGTTGCCAAAGATTTGGGCAGCGGCAGCGGAGGAGAAGCAGTAATTCCCCTCCTGATTAAAAAAGCTCCAATAAGGGTGGAGCTTTTGGAGCCCGTTGTATCCAATTTTGATTTAACTACAAACATTCCTGTTAAGGCAAAAATTTCTTACATTAATGGAAAAAAGGTAATCAATCCAAGGGTTTCTGTTTTATTCAACAATAAAGAATTTTTTTTAAGTCAGGAAAGTGAAGGGGTTTTTTCTTTTATTTATAATCCTAAAGAGGATGATGTTGGTTCGCTTGCCTTAATTGTTTCAGCAACTGATTCAGCAGGCAATGAAGGCGAAGCATCAAAGAATCTTGTGTTGACTTTTTCAACTCTCTACTATGTAATTGCTTTCGGGCCGTTTGCATTCGTTTTCCTGATTTTAATTTCTCTTGTTTATTTTTTTGTTTCAAGAAAATTCAAGGAATCAAGGAAAGCAAAATCTTTTGCTGAAAGAAAAACGGAGATTGAAGCAAAAGTTTCTGGCCTGCAGGAGCAATACTTCAATAAGGCTTTGATTTCAAAGGATTCTTTCAGTAAAGAAATGGCGAAGCTTGAAAAAGAGCTTATTGACTTAGAGAAAGAGCTGTAATTGTTTTTTCTTTTAGTTTTTTTAGCTGAATGTTTTCCTTGACTTTTTAAATAAGTCAAGGAATTGCTTTTAATTTCTCAGCATTTCGGTATTTCAAGTTGCCTGCAGCATTCAACTTCTTGGTTAGCGCAGTCTAAAGCTAATTTTTCGTCTCCTGGAAAGCATTCAATTCCTACTCCTGTTCTTGCCAAGCATTCATTGTAAGCTGCTTCTCTTTCTGCATT
>DATDZZ010000055.1:0-3976 GCA_035288565.1 archaeon | reverse complement strand
GCAGTGCTGTTAGTGTCAACCAAAACCTTTTTCACATAAGAGCTGCTGTTAAAATTGCAGTCATTTATGTAACAGGAACTGTAGCCGAGACTTGAGCCGGAGCCGACATTGTTATTGTAATTGTATCCAAAGTAAAGCCTTGTATTGCAGCCATCATCCGGTTCAATGCAGGAGCTTTGACTTCCCTCACTGCTTGCTCCCTGAAAAATATAGTTATTAATGCTTCCAGGAAACTCGCTTGAAAGAGGACTTGTAACATTAAAATCATTTAATGAATTAACATCAGTAATTCTAATTATTTTTTTTCCTGCTCGGTCTTCAAGCCAGGACAAAAACAAATTTCTGTTTAAATCAGTCGGCCCAACATCTAAAACTCTTGGAAAAGAAGAATTATTATCCAGAGCTAATCCAAGCTTCGCAGGAGCTGTCCACACAGTTGGATCGCTTAATTTTGCTTCCGTGAAAAAAATATTTGAATCCTGGTTTGAAAAGTCAAAGGATTCAAATGCAACTAAAACATTGTAATCAAAAAATGTTGAAACAACACCAGTAATTGCCCCGGATCTTTTCGAATTAAGCTTAATTTGAGTTCCGCTTGGATTCCTTGCATTGAAATCAGCAGAAGTAATGCCTAAAGGGCCGCTCCAAGCCGGAGCTGAGACCGACAAATCAATAAAATTAGCCCAAACAGCTTCATACCCTGATGACTCTCCATTAGCGTCCTGGCCGCTCCACAAAGCAGCAACAGTAAAATCATCAGGTGAATCAGCTACAGGAGTCTGAATATTAAATAAAGAAACAAACTCTTGATTTGAATCACCTGAAGCATCAGCCAAAGACAATTTTTCTTTCTTACCAAAAGAAAGAGCCCCGAACTGATCCAAGTTAACATTTACATCCATTGCCCAGACATTAAAAATATTTAAATCAGAGTCAGTCTGAAGCCAAGCAATAAACAATTTATCATAAGAAGGAAAAGAAGAATCAATTATGCTTCCAGTAGGAACATGAACAATCGTCGGAAATTTATGCTGGTTCAGGTCATCAGTTAAAAGGTATCGAGTGAATGAATTGAAATCCTTTGATTCATAAAGAACTACTTGATTAAATGCATTTGAATCAGGTTCAGTGACAACTTTATACAAAAAGGCTCCACTAACCGAAGTTTGCTGAGAACCTGAAGGAGACTGCCCATTCATTATTGCATCAACAACTCTGGCATTGCCTGCTTCATCTTCATCAAAATCAGTGTTTTCAAAAGTAACATTCTTAATCGCAAAAAAATTCAAGTCAGCAGCGTAATTATTCAAAACAGCCATGTCATAAAAAAAAGGATTAACTGAATTAATGTCTCCTGAAGTTGAAATGTTTAAATCAATTAAAGCGCTGGCACTGGAAAAAAAAGCCAAAAAAAACAAAATAAAAACAATTCTTGAATAATTCATTTTCTTCCCTTCAACCCCAAGCTTAAGATTTGATTCAAATGATTCCCATTTCATTAAATTTCATTAATTTTCCATTAACATTTAATATAAGTCGAATAAATAAAAGATTTAATGTATATAAATAGTTTACTAATAGCTTGCTTAATTCCTGAAACAATTTAATTGAATTTAATTGAATTTTCTGGCTTTTTTAATTCCTTTAGTTTGAACTGATTCGAAAGGAATTTTAAGCAGTTTACATGCATTCTGCAAAGAATAATCATCAGTTATTATAGTCAATTTCACGTTTTTGTCCAGTTCCTGCCTTGCAAGAGCAATAACTGAGATATCGGCCCCGCTTAGCTTTTTGTCCTTAATTTTTTCAATAAAATCCATTACATTCTGTACAGCCAGCTCGCATGGATCAACAATCCTCAATAAGCCTCGGCTTAATGCATTCTCGGCAAGAGCATTTGCTTCAAGCGATTTAAGTTCGTTAAAGCATTTTGAAGTAATAAAATAAGAATCCTTTTCATTAAAGGCAAAAGAATGAGCATGAATTAAAGCGCCTGAATCTAATAAATACAACATGACACAATTATATAGCAACCATTTAAAATTTTTTATTATTGAAAAAATGTTAATATGACCCTAAAAAAAACAGCAGAAGAATTAAGCCAAATAGAAAAAGACTCTTTACTGCTTTTAGAGAAAGAATTCAAGGACTTTAATGAGCTAAAAAATAAAACAAAAATGAATTCAGATGCATTAATTAGAGGCCTTGCATGGCTGACGCAAAAAGAATTAGCTGAAACAATTGAGCAAAAAAACTCAGCTCCAGGATTGACAGGAAAAGGAAAAGAAGCAGTAAAAGAAGGCCTTCCGGAAAGAAAATTTCTTCAAGCACTGAAAGAATTAAACGGAAGCGCTTCCCTGAAAGAAATACAGGAAAAAGGGCACTTAAAAGAAGAATTAAACATTGCCTTCGGGACAGCAAAAAAAAATGGATTCATTTCAGTGCAAAAAAAAGGCAATGACTTAATAATTGAATTCACTGGCTTGGAAAAAGAGTTCCTTGAAAAAAAAACAAAAGAAGAAGAATTCCTGGAAAAAGCTTCAGGAGGAATTTTAAGCTTCAAGCAATTAAATGAAGAAGAACTGCAAATGCTGGGAATTCTGAATAAAAGGGGATTAATTGAACAAAAAGAATTCACTGAAAGAAAAACAAAAATAACTGAAAAAGGACTTGAAGCAATTCAATTGCTTGAAGAAGTTGAAGAACAAATAATTGCATTAAACCAAAAAATTCTTTTAAGCGGGGAATGGAGAAAAAAGCCTTTCAAGAAATTCAATTTACTTGACCCAGTTCCAAGCATTTTCATTGGAAAAAGACAGCCATACATTCAGTTCCTTAACTTAATCAGAAAAAAATTAGTTGAACTCGGATTCAAAGAAATGCTTGCGCCGACAATTGTAACTGAATTCTATAACTTTGATGTATTATTCCAGCCCCAGAATCATCCAGCCAGAACATGGACTGACACTTATCAATTAAAGAAGCCAAGCCACGGAGCTCTGCCTGAAAAAGAAAAAGTCAAAGCAATAAAAGAAGCACATGAATTCGGAGGAGTCTCTGCAAGCAACGGATGGGGCTACTCCTGGAGCGAAATAATTGCATCAAAATTAATGCCTTCAGCTCACGCAACAGCGCACAGCGCAAGACAATTAGCTCAAGGAATTGAAGTTCCCGGAAAATACTTTGCAATAGCAAGAGTTTACAGGCCGGACGTAATTGATGCAACCCATTTAGTTGAATTCAATCAAATGGATGGATTCATTGCAGACAAAGAATTAAGCTTCAGGCACTTGCTGGGAATACTGAAACAATTTGCATTAGAAATAGCCGGAGCAAGCAAAGTAAGATTCTATCCAGATTACTACCCTTTCACCGAGCCATCAGTTCAATTAAGTGCAAAGCACCCAGAACTTGGATGGATTGAATTCGCTGGAGCAGGAATGTTCAGGCCGGAAATAACAGAAAACCTAGGAATAAAAGAACCAATCATTGCATGGGGAATGGGAATAGACAGACTGGCAATGTTCAAACTCGGAATAAAAGACATAAGGCACTTATTCTCTGAATCACTTGAATACTTAAGAAACGCAAAAATAATTGGAGTGGAACAATAATGCTTGACAACTTAAAAGTTTATTTTTTAAGCAATAAAAAATTGCTTGGAATGATCAGAAATCAAGACCTTCTTTCAAATGATTATGATTTTCAGGAAATGGCAACAACAATTTCAGCTCAAAGAGGCGCAAAAAAAAATATTGAAAGAATTATTGGAAAAATGAATCCAAAAGAAATCTCAAATGCATTTAATAATGCTAAAAAGCGCTTAAACCTAAATGAAGAAACTCTTCAAGAATTTTTAAGAAACCATGAATTAACTCCTGTAAGAGTTGTAACAGCTTTAAGAGGAAACAAAGAAGTAATGAAAAGATTTATTGAAAAAGCAAGTGGACAACCCACAACAGTAAGAGACCAGGAA
>DATDZZ010000054.1:0-7361 GCA_035288565.1 archaeon | reverse complement strand
TCCGGCAGGAGTCGCAGAGCAGCCAGCTAGAAAAGCAGTTGCAAATAATAGAGCTGATCCGGCAACATTTTTTGCTTTAGCCATAAATTAACACCCCTTGAAAGTTTAATTATGATAGTAAAGTATTATCAAATATTTAATGGTTTCTTTACCTATTGGTAGAAATAGTTTTTATGACTGAAATAAAAAACCAAAAAAGATGGATTAACTTTAATTACTTCAACTCTGCTTTTTTTTCCCATGCATCCGGATTTGAATTCCATTCAAGCACTTTATTTTTTTCTTCTTCGCTTAAATATTTTTTTTCTTTAGCTGTTCCAACAAGTGCTTTGAAATCAGTTAAATAAAAATAATTTGTTTTTGCTTCTGCAAAATTTTCTTTTGCTTTTTTTAATTCATATGAAAAGATTGCAATCACTGCGACAACTTCAGCGCCTTCTTCTTTCAGGGAATTGATTGAATCAATTGAGCTTCCTCCAGTTGAAATTAAATCTTCCACTACAAGAACTTTTTGCCCTTTTTTGATTAATCCTTCAACTGCTTTTCCTTTTCCATGCTCTTTAGCTTTTCCTCTTACATAAACCATTGGCTTGCTTAATTTTTCTGCAATCCAGGCTGCCCAAGAAATTCCTGCAGTAGCAGTTCCAGCTGCAACATCAAATTCTAATTTTTTTTCCTTAATTAAATTAATGAATTCTTCTATAATGACTCTTCTTTCTTTTACGAATCCCATAAGCATTCGGTTGTCAGTATAAATCGGGCTTAAAATTCCGCTTGCATACCTGTAGCCTTTTTTTGTATCCAGTGTAACTGCTTTTGCATTCAATAAAATTTCCGCAACTTTTTTTGCTCTTTCTTCATTCATTTCTTTGCCTCAATTAATTTTCCTCGTGAGTGAGGAATTATTTCATTATTGTCAAAAACAAGTTCTCCGTTGACAAATGTTTTTTCCACAAAGCCTTTACCTTTCATTCCATCATATATTGTCCAGCCGCATTTGCTTAACTGTTCGTCATTCTTTATTTCAAATTCTCTGTTTAAATCCACTACAATTAAATCCGCGTCAAATCCTTCTTTAATGAATCCCTTGTTTTTTATTCCATAAATTTTTGCAGGGTTTTCGCAAAGAAGCTTTACAAGCAATACTAGCTTAATGTTTCCTTTGCCTGCTTCGTTCAGCATTAATGGAACCATGTTCTGAACTCCGGGAATTCCTGAAGGCGCTTTAAAGTATTCCTGCTCTTTTTCTTCTTTTGTGTGGGGTGCGTGGTCAGAGCAAATCATTTCAAGTGTTCCGTCTTTAATTCCTTTCCATAAAGCCTGCCTGTCTTCTTCGCTTTTAATTGAAGGATTGCATTTAGCGTGATTTCCTTTTTCCTTGAAAACCTTTTCATTGAAGAATAAAAACTGCGGGCAGGTGTCTCCAAAAACTTTTCTTCCTTTTTGTTTTGCTTCTTTGATTAATGCAACTGCTTCTTTTGTTGATAAATGAGTGAAAATGACTTTGTTTCCAGTTTCTTTCTGAATTGCAAGAACGTCTTTAACTGCTTTTTCTTCTGCTTCATTTGTTCTGATTTTGTTATGGTAAATTGCATTATTCCAATTCAGTTTTTTTGCTTTCTCAAGGTTTGCGTTAAGTATTTCTTCATTTTCTGCGTGAATAACCATTGATTTATTTGAATTGGAAAAAATTTCCTTGATTTTTTCAGTGCTGTCAACCAATAAGTTTCCTGTGCTTGAGCCTGCATAGATTTTTACTCCAATGCAGCCGTTTAATTTCTTTATTTCTTCCAAGTTATTTTTTGCTGCTCCAAAAAAGAAACCGAAATTTATCAGGGAATCATTGGAAGCTGTTTCAATTTTGTCTTTCAACACTTCTATTGACGTGCATGGAGGGCTGTTGTTAGGCATATCTAATACTGTTGTCACGCCTCCTGCTGCTGCTGCTTCGCTTCCAGTAATCCAGTCCTCTTTATGCGTTGCGCCAGGATACCTGAAGTGGACATGGGAATCAATTGCTCCTGGAAGAATTATTTTGTTTGAGCAGTCAATTACTTCATCTGCTTCAAGAAATTTCTTTGTAATTTTTTTAATTTTTCCTTCAGAAATAAAGAGATTTTTTTCTTCCAGTTTTCCGTTTAAAAAAATTTTCCCGTTTCTTAAAAAAATAGACATTTATCTTTCCTCAATTGTTTTAAGCTTTCCAATAACTTCTTTTACGTTTTTGTAATTTTTTGCTTCCAATAAATCCATTAATTCTTCTTTTAGTCTTCTGAATATTTTTCCTTCTTCTTGATAATAAGCGGTGCCTACCTGCACTGCGCTTGCTCCAGCTAAAAGGAATTCAAATGCATCTGTTCCTGAATAAATTCCTCCTACTCCAATTATTGGAATTTCTTTTCCTTTTTCCTTCATTTTATTGTGGAAGCTCCAGACCTGTCCCAATGCAACAGGTTTAATGAATTTTCCTCCAAGGCCTCCTAATCCTTTTTTTGGAAGAATTGTTGCCTGTTCTTTTTCAGCATCAATTGAAAGAGTGTTTGCAACTGAATTAATTAAAATCAGGGCCTGCACATCTGCTTCCAATAAAATTTCAAGGATTTCATCCTGATGAATTAACTCCAGATATGGGGGGAGCTTTATGAATAAGGGCTTGTTTGTTAATTCTCTTACTTTTTCTAAAACTTTTTTTGACTGCAGTGAATCATAAGCTACCTGCGGCTTTCCTGGAATGTTTGGGCAGCTTAAATTTATTTCAAGGGCAGCTGCCTTTGTTTTTCCTAATTCTTCCGCCATAGTTAAATAATCTTCATAATGCAGGCCTGCAATGCTTGGAATAACGGGCTTCCTGAATTCTTTTGCCAGCATGTCAGCCATTTCAGCTGTTTTTTTGTATCCTAAATTTTCTAATCCGTTTGAATTAATTGAACCGAATTCGTTGTCCCAGTACTTTGGCTTTGGGTTGCCTTTTCTTGGCTCAACTGTAGTGGATTTTAATACAACTGCACCTGTGTCAGATGCTGCAAGTTTTTTTAATTCGTCTTCATAAGTGCATTTAGGTCCTGATGCATTCATTATTATTGGATTAAATTTTACTCCAGAGATTTCATTGCTCAACATTTCTTTTGCCATAAAAAAATCACTTAAATTAGTTTTATTGGATTATTTTATTTGCTTTAATATTTCTTCTTCTTTCATGAATCTTTCACAGTAACCGCATTTTGCTTCAAGAGGGCTGCTGTTTATCTTGAATTTTGTATTGATTTTTTCTATGTTTGTAATGCAGTTAGGGTTATTGCATTTAATTATTCCGTTTGCTTCTTTTGGAATTTTGGCAGTGAATTTTTCAATAACTTTTTTGTTTCTCACAATGTTAATTGTTGATCCAATTGCAATCAACCCAATTTTAGCGAATTCTTTTTCATTTAATTCTTTTCCTTCAATTAAAATAATGTCTTTTCTTCCAACCCTTTTTGACGGAACATTTACCGCCATAGTGAAAGTAATTTCTTCCCCTATTTCAAGAACATTAACTAATTGAAGGGCTTTTCCTTTAGGAATATGGTCAATTGCAGTTCCGTTGTCAATTGACTTTAATCTGTAATCGTCTTTATTCATTTCTTTACACCTGCTAAAATTGAAATTAATGCTTCCCTTACAGGAATTCCATTTGATAATTGGTCAAAGTAAAGGGCGTGAGGCGTTTCATCCAGAGAAGGGTCAATTTCATTTACTCTAGGCAATGGATGCATTATCTTAAATGTTTTTTTTACTTTGCTTAATATTTTACTGTCCAAAATATAAACATTTTTTATTCTTTGATATTCAATTGGGTCGGGGAATCTTTCTTTTTGGATTCTTGTTGCATACAAAATGTCTAATTCTCCGAGGTATTTGTACAAATCTTCTGTTAGCTTTACTTTCCCGGATTTTTTTGCATTTTCTACATAGTATTGAGGCATTTCGAGCTCTTTTGGTGCAATAAAGTATTGGTCAACTTTGTAATGCGACAATGCTTTTGACAATGAATGAACTGTTCGCCCGTATTTTAAGTCTCCAGAAAAACCTATTTTTAACCCGTCAATTTTTCCAAAGGTTTTTTTTATTGTGTATAAATCGAGAAGCGTTTGAGTTGGGTGCTGGTTTGATCCATCGCCTGCATTAATTATTGGCTTGCTTGAAATTTCTGCCGCTCTTCTGGGGGCTCCTTCAATCGGGGTTCTTGCAATAATTAAATCAGCGTATCTTTCAACTACTTTAATTGTGTCTGAAAAGCTTTCCCCTTTTGACCCTGAACTGCTTGTATTTGGGTCTGCAAAGCCAATGACTTCTGCTCCCAAATCCTGGGCTGCTTTTTCAAATGAAAGCCTTGTTCTGGTGGATGGCTCAAAAAAAAGAGTGGCAACAGTTTTTCCAAACAAAATTGTCTTTTTTTTGCTTGAATGCATTAATTCTAAAATGCTTGCCTTTTCTAAAATAAATTCAATATCATGCTTTGAAAAATCCTGCATTGAAATGACATCAGTCAAAGAAAAAGAAGTTTTTGATTCAGGTTTTTTTGATTTAATTCTTTTGGATTTTTTTTTCAAAAGAAACCCACACAATTTATAGTGTGCAATACTTTAAATAGTTAACCTGCTGAAAATTTTTTTTGTAAATCAGCAGTTACCTTTTTATAGATGTTCGATCTTTTAGTTATTTTTAGATGAAGGAAATCAATCTAAAAAATCAAATAAATCTAAAAAACCTGAAAAAAGTTTCTCTGATTCTTGAAGATGGCTCTGCTTTTCATGGATTCTCTTTTGGCTTTGAAAAAAGTGTTTCAGGAGAAGTTGTTTTCAACACAGGAATGACGGGCTATGCTGAAGCATTGACTGACCCGTCTTATTCAGGGCAGATTCTTGCATTGACTTATCCTTTAATTGGAAATTACGGAGTGCCTGAAAAAAAATACATTAATGGAATTGAACAGAATTTTGAATCAGATAAAATTCAGGCCACTGCTTTAATTGTTTCAGATTATTCTTTTGATTTCAGCCATTTTTCTGCTGAAAAATCTTTAGGCGGCTGGCTTAAAGAGCAGGAAATTCCAGGCATATTCGGAATTGATACAAGGGCTTTAACAATAAAGCTCAGGGAAAAAGGTTCAATGCTTGGAAAAATTGAGTTTAGCAAGAAAATTAATTTTTTTGATCCCAATAAAGAAAATTTAGTTGAATCAGTTTCAGTTAAAAAGCCTCAATTTTACGGCAATGAATCAAGGAAAACTATTGCGGTAATTGACTGCGGTGCGAAGCAAAACATTTTCAGGGAACTAATTAAAAGAAATGTGAATGTTGTTAGAGTTCCTTTTGATTTCGATTTTGATTCAGCTGATTTTTCATTTAATGGAGTCCTTATTTCGAACGGCCCCGGAGATCCTGCCCTGCTTAAAAAAACAGTTAATAGAGTTGAGGCTTTAATGGAGAGAAAAACACCTATTCTTGGAATATGTTTAGGAAATCAATTGCTTGGCTTGGCGGCAGGAATGAAAACATTTAAGCTGAAGTACGGGCATAGAAGCCAGAACCAGCCTTGCTATGACTTGATTTCAAGAAAATCAATTATTACAAGCCAGAATCACGGCTTTGCTTTAAAGGATAAATTTCCTGATAACTGGAAAAAATGGTTCATTAATTTGAATGACAAATCAATTGAAGGAATAAAGCATGAAAAGCTTCCGTTCATGTCAGTGCAGTTTCATCCTGAAGCCTCTCCCGGCCCTGTTGATGCAAATAATTTATTTGATGAATTTTTAAGGCTGGTGAAATGAATTTGAATTATTTCACAGAAAAATTTCAGGGGAAATATGCTCTTTCAAAAGCTTTAAGATCTATTTTTAAATCAAATAAATTAATGCTGAAAGAGTTCGAAATTCATTTTTGGGATTTGCCTGATTCAATTAGATTTATTTTAAAGAATGAATTAAGATATGCATTATTTGATAAAGCAGCTAAAAAAGATTTAGTATTTTTATCGAAAAACCTAGGCATTAGCTATTCGTATCTTTGTCATTTAAGAAGGGGTTCTTTTTCGATTGATAAAAAAAATTTATTAAAAATTGCAAATTTATCAAAAACTTCTTTAAATGAAATTGAAAAGAATTTGATTTTTATTAGATCAAGAAGTGGTCAAAAAACCAAAATTAAATTTCCCATAAAAACTTCAAACGAAATGGCTTCACTTGTAGGGCATGTTTATGGTGATGGGTGTATTCCTTCAAAAAAACGGCAGTTTGAGTATAGCAATAATAGAAAAGAGCTAATTACTGAAGTTAAAAATTTTACTAAGTTGATTTTTAATTTAAATCCAATTTCTGAAAGAAATTCTGAAAGAAATCATGATGTTAAATACTCTTCAATTGCAGGGGATATTTTAAAGTTGTTTGGGGGGATTTCATCTCCAAAAATATTGAATTATAGAAAAGTTCCTGAATGGATTTTAAATGAAAAAAAGTCTTATAAAAAATATTTTTTGAGGGCAATTTTTGATGATGATGGATCAGTAATGTATTCAAAAAATTTTAATTCAAAAGGCGTAAATCTATATTGGACAGTTCTTGAAAAAAATAAAAATAATTTGTTTAAGTTATTATTTGATGTAAAAAAGTTGTTAGAGGAGTTCAATGTATTTTGCAGGGATCCTTTAATTTCAAGAGAATACGAAGTCAAAGGAAAAAAAAGACTTGTAATATATCTAAACATAACTGATTATTGGAGTTTAGTAAATTATTTCCATAAAATAGGGTTTACTAACCGAGAAAAAAAATTAAAGTTGGAAAAAATAATTGAGAGAGGAGCTAGGCATAGTAAAAAGGAAATGCTCAATTTAAATAGATCAATATTAAATTTATTGATTAGCAAAAATTTAGCAACTTCTAAAATAGCCGAAATGCTAAATCTTCCAATTCAAAAAGTTTTGAAGAGACTTACTGCACTTGAAAAAAAAGAAGTGATTGAAAAGATTGGAAGAGTTTCAGCTAATCGTTCTTATATTTGGAAAATTAATGAGGTGATGAATTTGTGAATGTGAAAAAAGTAATAATAATTGGGTCAGGGCCTTTGAAAATCGGGGAAGCAGGCGAAAGCTTTTAAGGTTTCGACTTTTTAAGCCGTCAATTTGACTTCTCTGGTTCGCAAGCAATTAAGGCCCTAAAAGAAGAAGGAATTGAAACAATTGTAGTTAATCCAAACATTGCAACAATCCAGACATCAGAGGATTTTGCTTCAAAGGTTTATTTTCTTCCAATTAATTCTTTTTTTGTTGAAAAAGTAATTGAAAAAGAAAAACCTGATGGAATTCTGCTTTCGTTTGGAGGGCAG
>DATDZZ010000053.1:0-9936 GCA_035288565.1 archaeon | reverse complement strand
GTTAATCCAAACATTGCAACAATCCAGACATCAGAGGATTTTGCTTCAAAGGTTTATTTTCTTCCAATTAATTCTTTTTTTGTTGAAAAAGTAATTGAAAAAGAAAAACCTGATGGAATTCTGCTTTCGTTTGGAGGGCAGACAGCTTTAAACACAGGATTAGATTTGCATGAAAAAGGAATTTTAAGGAAACATAATGTGAAAGTTCTTGGAACTCCGATTAAAGCAATTCAAGAAACTGAGGACAGGGAATTGTTTGTAAAAAAATTAAATGAAATTAATGTAATGACTCCTAAAAGCAAAGCAGTTTATTCCACTGAGCAGGCTTTAAAAGAAGCAAAAAAAATTGGCTTTCCATTAATGATTAGAGTGGGGTTTGCTTTAGGGGGGAAGGGCTCGGGAAAAGTTTCAGATGAAATTCAGTTGAAGAAAATGTGCAGTGAAATTTTTTCTCATTCAAAGCAGGCTTTAATAGAAGAGTATCTAGGGGGGTGGAAGGAAATAGAGTATGAGGTTGTAAGAGATGCTTTTGATAACTGCATTACTGTATGCAACATGGAAAACTTTGATCCGTTGGGAATTCATACGGGGGAAAGCATTGTAGTGGCTCCTTCCCAGACATTGAATAATTATGAGTATCATTTGCTTAGAGAGCTTTCAATTAAAGTGATAAGGCACTTGGGAATCATTGGAGAGTGCAATATTCAGTTTGCTTTCAATCCATTGAAATCAGATTACAGAGTAATTGAAGTAAACGCACGCTTATCGAGAAGCAGTGCTCTTGCATCAAAAGCCACTGGCTATCCGCTTGCATTCATTGCCGCAAAACTTGCATTAGGTTTTCCTTTAATTGAAATTCCTAATCCGATAACAAAGACAACCAATGCCTTTTTTGAGCCTGCTTTGGATTACTGTGTTGTAAAAATTCCTCGATGGGATTTAAACAAATTCAAAAATGTTTCAAAAAAAATCGGCTCGGGAATGAAGAGTGTCGGAGAAGTAATGGCTATTGGAAGAAAGTTTGAAGAAGCACTGCAGAAAGCTTTGAGAATGCTTGGAATTGGAGTGAAAGGACTTGTATGCAACGAAATTTCATTGCATGAATTAAGCAAAGAATTAACTGAGCCCACCGACATGAGGATTTTCGCAATTGCTAAAGCTCTTCAAAAAAATTATTCAATTGAAGAGATTTATGAAAAAACAAAAATCGATAAATGGTTTTTATTTAAGTTAAAAAATATTATTGAATTAGAAAAAGAATTAAAGAAATTTAATTTGAATTCGATTTCAAGAGAAATGTTTTTGCATGCAAAACAGAATGGTTTTTCAGACAAGCAGCTTGCAAAAATATTTAATTCAAATGAATTAAAAGTAAGAAAAAAAAGGAAGTCAATGAAAATAGTTCCTGCAATAAACCAAATTGATACTTATGCCGCGGAATTTCCAGCTCAAACAAATTACTTATATCTTACATACAATGGAACTGAAAATGATGTGAAGCCGTTTAAGAATTCAGTAATAGTTTTAGGTTCAGGCGCTTACAGGATAGGCTCAAGCGTTGAATTTGACTGGTGCTGCGTTAAAACAGTTCACTACCTGAAAAAACTTGGCTATAAAACAATCATGATTAACTTTAATCCTGAAACAGTTTCCACTGATTACGATGAATGCGATAAATTGTTTTTTGATGAACTTGGCTTCGAAACAGTAATGGACATTTATGAAATGGAAAAGCCTTTAGGCGTCGTGGTTTCAATGGGCGGGCAGATTCCAAACAATTTAGCTTTAAAGCTTGCAAAAAATAATGTAAAAATTCTCGGAACATCAGCAAAAAACATTGACTGGGCGGAGGACAGGCATAAATTTTCAAAACTTCTTGATTCAATTAAAGTTGACCAGCCTGAATGGAGGGAAATAAAGAATTTAAAAGATGCAGAAAATTTTGCGGAAAAAGCTGGCTATCCAGTTCTGATTAGGCCAAGCTATGTTTTATCGGGCTCCGCAATGAAGGTTGCTTTCTCAAAGCAGTCTTTAAAGAAATACTTAAAGAAAGCAACTGAAATTTCAAAGAAATATCCAGTAGTGATTTCAAAGTTTTATTTGAATGCAAAAGAAATTGAAGTTGACGGAGTCGCAAGAAACGGAGAGCTATTGATTTACGCAATTTCAGAGCACATAGAAAATGCAGGAGTGCATTCAGGCGATGCTACAATGGTTTTTCCTGCTCAAAGAATTTACTCTGAAACAAATGCAAGAATTAAAAGTGTTGCAAGAAAGATTGCAAAAAAACTGAAAATCACTGGCCCTTTCAATATTCAGTTTTTAGCTAAAGACAATCAAATCAAAGTAATTGAATGCAATGTAAGGGCAAGCAGAAGCTTTCCATTTGTTTCAAAGGTGATTGGAAAAAATTTCATTGAATTTGCAGTGAAAGCAATGACTGGAAAAAAAGTTTCAAAGTCAGGCTTCAAGGGAAAGCTTGATTATCTTGGAGTAAAAAGTCCAATGTTCAGCTTCAACAGATTGCCTGGAGCTGATCCGGTTACAGGAGTTGAAATGGCTTCAACAGGGGAAGCAGCCTGCCTTGGAAAGGACATCGGAGAAGCTTTCCTGAAATCAGTTATTTCAGCTAACTTACAGCTTCCCGAAAAAAATGTATTGCTTTCAATTGGAGGAGAAGAAAACAAATACAAACTGCTTAACTCAGTGAGAAGATTAAAGCAAATGGGCTTCAATTTATTTGCAACACAAAATACGCATTTGTTTTTGAAAAACAATGGAATTGAATCAATAATGCTTTTCAAAATAAAAGACAAAAAAGAGCCGAACATTTTAACTTACTTGGAAAACAGAAAAGTAGATTTCGCAATAAACGTTTCAACTCAATACAAAGAAGATAATTTGAAAGACGCTTACATTATTAGAAGAAAAACAATTGATTTTAATATTCCATTAATAACAAACACTCAATTAGCACAGGTATTCACAAAAGCAATTTATGAAAAAAAATTAAATGACTTGGAAATCAAAAGCTGGAACGAATACATTAAAAACTAAAAGTTTAAGTAGAATTCAACGCATAATATAGCGCCAGAGAGCAGTGATTTCATGAAAAAAAAAAGTTTTTGAAGTTGTAATTGAAAAAGATGAAAATTGTGTTTTTTTTTGCGTCAGTTCCTGAGCTGCCTGGCTGTTACAGTCAAGGAGATTCTATAAGGGAATTAAAAGAAAATATTAAGGAAGCAATTGAAGCCTATTTGGAAGCAATTACTGAAAAAGAAAAACCTGTTTCAAAATTTGTTGAAATGCAAAAAATTGAAGGAATGGTTCAATGAACGGAAAACTTAAACCAATTCCTTCAAAAAAAATTAATGAAAGTATTAATTTCTTAGGGATTTAATTTAAGTCATGTTGAAGGTTCTCATCACGTTTTTAAACATCCAGATAAAAGAGCGGCAGTAGTTCCAGTGCATTCCGGAAAAGATATTGGAGTCGGCTTATTGAATGCAATAATCAAAGAGCAGCTAAAAATTTCCAGAAAAAAATTCTTTGAATTAATTTAAGTAAATTAAGATTTTGAAATCCTGGATAGGTACTTGAAATAATTTTTTTTGAAATTATTTTTTCAGCAGGTAATGCAGGCTTAAATCTTTTTCTGTTTTTTCGTTTAACTTCATTTCATGGTACATGAAAGTGGCAAAGCTTTGAGGGGAGAAGACTCCCTTTTCTGTAATTATTTCTGAAATTAAATTAGCAGGAGTTAAATCAAATGCAGGGTTTCTTATTTTTACTTTGCTTGGCTTGTCTTCCCATACTTCCTTGAATGACCTTTCCTCAATTTTTTCTGGTTGTCCAAAAACAGTTATTGGATCAAATTTATGGGTTGTTGTTGCAACTATGTGGGGAACAGAAAATTTTTCTGCAATAATTGAAGCCTGGTTTGTTCCGATCTTGTTTATTAGTGAGCCGTTTTCTGTTATTGCGTCTGCTCCGGTGAAAAAATAATCAGCTTCTTTCATGAAAACAGAAACAGCTGAATCCAAAATATATGTGACAGGCAGGCCTGCTTTGCTTAAAACTTTTGCAGTAATTCTTCCCTGATAAAGAGGCCTTGTTTCAGTGCAGTAAACATGCTTTATTTTTCCTTTCTCAAATGCGTCGATTAAAATTGCTTCAACGGTATGGCTGTGACAGGCAGTGAAAACAACTGAATCTTTTTCAATTTTTCTTGCTCCGTAAAAAGAAATTTTATTCATTGCCCGTTCTCTCTCCAATTCAAAGTTTTTTAATTTCCCTAAAATGTGCTCCTTTGCTTCCCTTAAAGTTGAATAAGTCTGCAGTTCATGTAAAACAATTCTTAAAATTCCCCTCATTCCAGGCTCAGTCGGCCTTGAATCCAGCAAGACAAGCATTTTCTGCTTTAATTCATCCCTAAAATCATTTAATTTTGTTTTATTTGAAGAATCAACAACTATTTTTAGTGCGTCAACTGCAGCCTTCCTAACCTGGCTTGCCCCCTGAATTTTTAATGACTTAATATCTCTGATAATTGAATTAAAAGTCGCAGGCTTTTCATGAAAAACTTTTTTTTTCAGTGATTTATTTTTATTCTGAGCTTTTTTCATGCTATCTATAATTGATTTCTTTTATTTAAATTTAATTAAATGAATTTATTGTTTGTTTTAACTTCGTTATAAGCAGAAAAGCCTTCCTTTTTTCGTCCAACTTTTTGTGTTTTTGTTGTTTTTTGTTTTTTTTAATTTTTTTTATTTTTTTATTTTCGTTTTCCTTTTGCTTTTCTTTGTTTATTAATTTTGTTTTTCTTTTAAGACAGTGTTTTTAAAGGTTTTTACTAGGAATTCTAGTATACTTATGCTTATTGTTGATGGAGGAGTGAAGGGATATGCAGCTAAAAAAAGTGATTCAGAATGCTATGAGAGACAGTAAAATTCAGTCTAATGCAGGCGTTAAAAGATCTCATAAAGATGACTCTGATTTAATTGCTTTGCTTGAAAGCAGTCAGGCTAAAATTAAGGTTATTGGCTGCGGAGGCGGAGGAGGAAACACTCTGCAGAGAATGAGTGAAGTAGGAATCATTGGAGCAGAGACAATGGCAATTAATACTGATGCCCAGGATTTATTGAAAGTTGATGTTGACAGAAAAATTTTAATCGGAAAAGAATTAACTCGGGGTCTTGGAGCGGGCTCTGATCCCAGCATTGGGGAAGCAGCTGCAAGAGAAAGTCAAAGAGAAATTGAATCAGCTTTAAAAGGCAGTGATTTGGTTTTCATTACCTGTGGTTTGGGAGGAGGAACTGGAACTGGAAGCGCTCCATTAGTCGCTCAGCTTGCAAAGGAAATGAAATGCCTTACAATAGGGGTATGCACAATGCCTTTTACTGTTGAAGGAAAGAAAAGAATGGAAAATGCTTTAATTGGATTAAGCAAACTTCAAAAAGCAGCTGACACAATTATTGTAATTCCTAATGACAAAATTCTTGAAATTGCTCCTGACTTGCCTTTGAATGCGGCTTTCAAGGTTGCAGATGAAGTTCTTACAAATGCAGTTAAAGGAATAACTGAAATGGTTACAAAGCCTGGATTAATTAACCTGGATTTCGCTGATTTAAGAACAATTTTGAATAGAGGCGGAGCTGCAATGATTGGCTTAGGAGAAAGCCAGACAGAGAAAAGCAGTGACTCAAGAGCACTTGAAGCTGTTGAAAATGCCTTAACAAGTCCTTTACTGGATGTTGATATCAGCAGAGCCACAAGAGCGTTAATTAATGTAATCGGCGGAACTGACATGACTTTAAGGGAAGCTGAAATGATTGTTGAAGCAGTTTCAGCTAAAATTGACTCTGATGCTCACATTATTTGGGGTGCAATGATTGATGAAACTCTTTCAAGAAACCAGATTCAGGCAATGGTTGTAATTGCTGGCGGTTCAATGCCTTACTCTCATGTAAATGACTTGCAGAGAACAGATGAAGGGACATTTGATTTAGGAATTGATTTCAGCGGTTAAACAAACCGCTTTTAAATTCTTTTTCAATTAAATTATGAAATAATTATCAATTCAAATTAAAATATTATGAAAATAAAACATTATGAAAGAGTCAGTGGTTTAAATGAATTTAAATGAATTTATTTCCCAAGCTAAAAGAATTTTTATTCTCTCAAAAAAGCCAAGCAGACAGGAATTCACTGTAATGCTTAAAATTACTGGAATAGGAATTCTTGTTATTGGAGTAATTGCTTATATTTTAACTTTATTAATGCAGTTAAGCGGAATAGGGCACTAATTCAAATTTTTTTTTCTTTTAGTTTTTTGTTTTGTTAATTAAATTATGTTCGCTTAAATGTGAAAATAAATCTATTGCTGTTTTAATTATTAAAAAGAAAACTAAAACAATTGTTTCACCTTGAATCGGAAAAGGATTTAAGGCAAAAACGATTCCAAAGAAAATTATAGATAAATGCATTGGAAAAATTCTTCCATAAGGTTCACCCATTAACTGTCCTGCGCCTTTTGTTTTCCAATCCTGATTAGCAAAAAAAGAATAAACGTGATTAACTAAAAATAAAATTGAAACAAAAAAAGCACTCAAAAAATCTATCGGAATATTTGACTGAATTGAAAAAATAAATAAAAAAATCAAGTATACAAAATGAAATCCGCCATAGTGAATTAAGAAAAAAATCCCAGTAAAATGTTTTGCGACACTGGAAAAATTTTTTGATTCAATATCAATAGTTCTCCCTTCAGTTGAAATTATTTTAAAGAAATTCACTAACCCAATTATTACGCTTTGACTCCAAAAAATCCATGCTAAAGTAAGAAAGCTTCACTGAAAGAAAACAGCTAAAAATATGGTAATCAAATTTGAAGCAAGCAATGACAAGCTTGATTTATCTTTAATGATATTAGTTATTCGCATAGATTGAAGCCTTTTACAAAGCTTTAAAAAGCCTTTTCTTTTATTTTCTCTATATATATTTCTTTTTTTAATAATTATTTTAGGGTGGTTTATTGATTTTTACAGTCAGAACAACTGTGAACCAGGAAAGCTTGGTTGTAGATATGCTTGCAAGGCAGGTGCAGAAAGAAATGTTGAATGTTTATTCAATTGTTGTTGTTCCTACCTGGAAGGGCTACATTTTAATTGAAGCAGATAATGAATTAACTGTGAGGAGGGCAATAACTAATGTTCCTCACGTTAAAGGAAAAGGACTTGTAGGAACAGGCGAAGTTAAGATTGATGAATTGATTCCTTCACTTGAATCAAAGCCTTTAATGAAAACTTTAAAGGAAGGTTTGAAGGTTGAAATTATTCAAGGGCCTTTTAAGGGAGAAAAGGCAAGAATTATTAGAGTTAATGACACTAAAGAAGAAGTTACTGTTGAATTGCTTGAAGCAGCAGTAAAGATTCCTGTTACTTTGAAAGCAGAACAGGTTTCAATAGTTAAAGAGTAAATGAACTGAAAAGCAAATTAATTAAGTGAGAGTGAGAGTTTATGGCTGAGATTGCAACTTTAGTTGAAGGAGGAAAAGCAAATGCTGGGCCTCCTCTTGGACCTGGATTAGCTCCTTTAGGAGTAAACATCGGGCAAGTAGTTTCAAAAATTAATGAAAAAACGAAAGAGTATGCTGGAATGAAGGTTCCGGTTAAAGTCGTTGTTAATTCCGATAAAACTTTTGAAATTGAAGTAGGTTCTCCTCCGGTAAGTGCTTTAATCAGAAAAGAAATTAATCTGCCTAAAGGATCAGCCACTCCCCAGGTTTCTGTTGGAAATATTTCAATTGAGTTGATTAAAAAGGTTGCTGAAATGAAAATGGAAAACCTTAATTCTTTCAGGCTTAGGCCGGCAATAAAAGAAGTAATCGGTTCATGTGATTCAATGGGAGTGAGCGTTGAAGGAAAAAGAGCTAAAGACTTCATTAAAGATTTCAATACAGGAATGTATGATTCAAAGCTTGGCTTGGAGCCTGAGCAAAAAAAGAAAAAATTGCTGGAAAAAAAGAAGCAAGTTGTTTCGGATGAAAAAATTGTTTTAAGGGAAATGAAAAAGCTTCCAAAAGAGCAGGAAGAAATGGCTGAAGAGATTGCAGAGCAGTCCAGCAAGAAGCCTGTTAAGGTCCATAAATCAAGCAAAAAAGAATCAGATGAAATGGCTGAAGAAATAGGGGAACAGGAAGAATCAATGCCTTTAGAAAAAAAGAAAGAGCAGAAAAAAAAAGAGGAAAAGAAAAAAGAAGCTAAATCTGAGTCAATGAAAGGAGCTTCACCTGAAAAGAAACCCCAAGTAAAAACACAGAAAGAAGCTGAGTTGCCTAAAAATCTGGAAAAAGGAAAATTTTCTGTTCAGCCTGAAGAAGTTTCTTTTGAAGAAGGAACAGAAACGGAAGAGCACGGAAACGAAGACGTTTAATTCATTTTTTTAAATCTTTTTTTTAATTCAATTTATTTTTTTTAACTATTTCTCCTGCCTGTGTGAAAGCGCTTGCAGCGAAAATTATTCCAGGGTTAATTGAAGTATTAATTCCTGTTTTAACATTGTCTCCAATTATTGCTCCTAATTTTTTTCTTCTGGAATCAATTTTTTTTTCTTTAAATTCCACCATTATGGATTTGTGGTCGTGCCGTAAGTTAGCGATTTTTGTTCCTGCCCCTAAATTAACATTTTCTCCAATTACTGAATCCCCTATGTAACTTAAATGAGGAATTTTGGAGTTGTTTCCAATAATTGAATTCTTTACTTCAACAGCATTACCTATTTTACAGTTATCTCCAATACTTGTTGATCCTCTGATGTAAGCATTCGGCCCGATTTCAGTATTTTCGCCAATTACAACGCTGCCTTCAAGGTATGTTCCGCTTTTAATTAATGAGTTTTTTCCAAGCCTTATGGTTCCTTTAATGAAAACATTTTCTTCAATTGTTCCAAGAATTTCTTCCTGCAAATCATTCAGCAGTAATTCATTTGCTTCAAGCAAATTCCAGCAGTAACCAACGGGAATCCATAAATGCCCTGATTTAACTACTTTGATTTTCTTTTTCTTAATTAAGAAATTAAAGTAATCTGTTAACTCAAGCTCTCCTCTGCCGCTTTTCTTTAAATGCAGTTCAAAAATTTCATTGCTCCATAAATGTGCTCCGGTGTTGGCTAAATTGCTTTTAGGATTTAACGGCTTTTCAATCCATTTAACTGCAAAGCCATTTTCTTCTTCAATAATTCCAAACCTTTCAGGATTAGAAACTTCTTTAATTAAAATTCCGCAATCGCATTCTAAAAGTTTTTCCAAGTCTTTTTTGGAGTAAAAGTCATCTCCATTGAGAATCAGAAACTTTTCATTCAGTTTTTCTTTTGCTGCAAGCAATGCTCCTCCGTTTCCGTTAATTTCTTTCTGCTCAACAAATGAAACATCAAAACTGAATTTTTTTTCCTTCAGCAAGGCATGAATCATTTCTTTTTTGAATCCAACAACAATTATTGCTTCTTTTATTAGTCCCTGAAGCTGCTCTAAGTTATGTATAAGGATTTCTTTGTTTGCTGCTTTAAGCAGAGGCTTAGGCCTGGTCTCTGTCAAAGGATATGTTCTTGTAGAGTTTCCTGCGCAAAGAATTACTGCCTGCATAAAAATCACTTCAATAAGTCCAGCAGGTCATTGTGCAGTAAACCATTTGAGCAGACAGAATTTTTTATTTCGAGAGAAAAATCATTTCCTTTAAAATCAGTTAATTTTCCTCCTGCTTCTTCAACAATTACTTTTGTTGCTGCGACATCCCAGCTTGAATGAACATTATATATTGAAGAATCATGCGCTCCCAGAGCAACATAGCAGTGATCCACTACAAGCGATCCCATAACTCTGTGTTTTTTTGTTTTAGGAATTATTTTCAAAAATAATTCAGGCATTTTCTGATAATGCAC
>DATDZZ010000052.1:0-57616 GCA_035288565.1 archaeon | reverse complement strand
TCAGTTTTTTTGGAAAACCAATTTTTTATTTTGGCCTGGTTTTTTTCAGTTTGAATCTTATTTCAGCAACAGTTGCTCCGTTTAAGGATAATCCTGAAATAACTTCATTGATTTCAGGAATACAGTTTCTTCCATTGCTTTTTTTGCTTGGAGTAATTTTTTCTGCAGTGGTTCATTCAAGTTCTGTTACTTCAGGAATAGTTATTGTTTTGTCTCAGGCCGGGCTGATTTCCTTTTACCAAGGAATTCCTTTGCTTTTAGGGGCAAACATTGGAACAACTTTCACTGCACTTTTAAGTTCATATAGAATGAGTCTTCACGCTAAAAGAGCCGCTTTCGCGCATTTAATTTTTAATTTTGGAGGAGTAATAATTATTCTTCCTTTTTTGAATTACTTTCAATCATTTATTTTAAGCATTGGAGGAAGCGAAGCACAGCAGATAGCAAATTTTCATTTATTTTTCAATTTATTCATTGCATTAATTTTTTTGATTTTCATCACTCAATTCAAGGCCGTAATTGAATTTTTTGTTAAAGGAGAAGAAGAAGAGATTCTTTTCCAGACAAAATTTTTAGAGAAAAAACTTCCAGACAGCATTAAAAAAAGCTTCTCGTTAATTGAAAAAGAATTGCAGTATGCATTGGAGAAAAGCCTGGATTTATTCAAAAAAGGAATGGAAATTCTTGAATTAAAAAAATTAGGCGAGTTTCAGCAGATATCAAAACTGGAAAATTTGGCGGATTACCTGAATGAAAGAATTGAAAAAGCAATCTTTGAGCTTTCAAAAAAAGAGATAGCTGAGGAAGAGGCAAGAAAATTAATTTTATTGACAAGAATGTCTAATGAAATTGAAAGGCTGAGTGACTGGGCAAGAAGCATGGGGGAAATAACAATAAAGTATGTAACGCAAAACCCTGTTCAACACAAGGAAATTTTAAATGAAGTAAAAGAATCATTTCTTGTTTTAGAGCAAAGCATTTTATTGCTTCATGAAGAATACCCTTTTATTTCGAAAAAAACTATTAAAGAAATAAGAGAAAAAAACGAGGAGCTTAGAAGCAAAATTAATTCAGGTTACAAAATTTATTTGGGCAGAGTATCAAATGTAAATGAAATCCCTGATTCTGCGTTCATTGAAATTTTGTCAATCATTGAATCTTCAAATGCAAAAATAAGAGAATTACGAAAACTTTCTGAAAATTATTAAGAAAACTAAATAAAAAGAATTTAGCAAAAAAACTTAAATAAATAAAAAAGAAAAAGAATGGAAATTCATTGTGCTTTTACTGACACAACATTTTTCCATGAATAGTTTTTGTCCAATGAAACCAGTTTGCCTGGAATTTTTGATTCAAATGCATTTAATACTAAGTTCATTGCAATGTAGCTTGCACTTATTCCAAATGCAAATGCAATTCTTTCAACAAACACTACAGGAATTAATGCAATCCATGCTTCTGCAGTCATTGGAATTGTCCAGATCCATATAGCTCCTCCGACTGCATGTGCAGTGAAAGTTGCCCCCAAGCTTTTAACAAACAAGTTATTGCTTAAGAAAATTCTTGCCAAGACTGGAATAGCCCAATACAAGCTGAAGAACCACACTTGCTGTCCAACTGGGTGCAATACAAAAGCAGCCATTGCAAGAATTGGAATTACTGCACTTGCCTTCAATTGATCTTTTTTCATTCCGAAGTAAATTGCCGCAAAAATCATTGGAGTTAATCTAAGCAGGTTAATTAATTCAACTTGTTTTCCTGTTAAAACAAAATTGATTACCTGTGCAAATAAAACTGTGACTGCCCCTGCAATCGGGCCCAAAAAGCTTCCTGCTATCGGCCCGAAGAATTGAAACAATGTAAAAAACTGGTTTTCTGCTCCAACTAATTTAGAGAAATTAATTCCCATTCCAACATATGTTAATACTGTAAATAATGCAATAAAAAAAATTCCTTTTGCATTCAAATAGTCATTCAACTTCAAGATTCATCCCCCCAAAAAAATGAATTAAATTAAATGATTAATACATTGGAAGCTATTTTAAATGAAAACATTGCCTGCAGTATTTAAAGCTTTAAAGCATTCCTTCCTTTATTTCTTGAGGAAATTCAACTACATTTGTTTTTCCTAGTTTTTCTATTTTAATTACTCCCCTGTCAATAAGCTTCTGAACAATTCTGTGGCTTTTCACTTTATTCAATCCAGGAAGCCTTGTTAGTTCAGCTTGAAGAACTTTTCCATGGCCTTCAATTAATTTATCCACCACCTTTTTTTCATCAGGACTTAAAAATCTCAAAAAAACATCAGTATTTTTCTTTAAAGATTTTTCTTTTACTTCAACTTTTGAGCTCATAAAATAATAAACTCCTGCTCCAATTAACACTGAAACAGCTGCAAGCAAAGGAACTGCTGATTTAATGAAATTCAATTGAGTTTCATGCGGGCAGAAGCCCTGCACGTCGCAAATTTGGTCAGTGCCTGCAAAGCTGATGTACTGCGAAACATTGAATACAATGAACAAAAAACTTACAACAATTAAAATTCCTAACAAAATTTTTTTATTTAAAGGGTAATTCATAGAATTTTCTTGTCTAAAAAGATATTTAAGCGTAAGCATTTGAATTTATTCGCTTTATTCATTTACTTCATGGTTAGAACATGTTTTGAAAAAAAATTCCTTTTTTCACTTCTTCTCTTTTCTTTTTAATTTATTTAATTTATTTATTATAGAAAACATTTCTATGATAGAAATAAATAGCAGAAAAAGCATTGATTAAATGTATGGGGAAAAATGCATGAGAAAATTTGAGCCTTATCTTTATTCATTAATTGCAATTGCAGTTCTTGCCTTTTATTATTTTTTTGCTGTGCAGCTTCATTTAAGGGCTGGCCTGCTTTCAACTGCTAATGCAGTAATTGCTTTTTCTTCTCTTTTCATTTTAGGGTTTTCTTTTATTCTCGGCCCATTAGCTAAATTCTTTATTTTCTTCGACAAATTTTTATGGTACAGAAAGCCTTTTGGATTAATTGGATTCGGGTTAGCTGCACTGCACACTTTGCTTGTAGTTTTTATTACTGTAAGCAGTAAAACTGAAGTTAATTTATCTGATCTTTCCAGTTTAGCTTTTGCTGGAATCGCTTTCATGATTTTCACGTTAATGGCTTTAACTTCAACTCAGAAATGGATGAGTTCTTTGGGTTATGAAAACTGGAAAAACTTGCAGAGGCTTGGCTATTTAGCAATACTTTTTGTGGCATTCCACGTGGCTTTGCTTGAAAACGGCGTTTTCCTGACAAGAATCACTGGCCAGATAGCAATTTCCTTCATTTTACTAATTTTATTTTTAAGAGCTTTAACCATAGTTCTTGGATTGTTTTCAAAGAAAAAAATCAAAGTTTGATTTCCTGTTTTAAATTATTTAGCTGATTTTTTTTAGTGCATGATACAGAAAGTCAAAGATTGTTATTAGGTAAAGCATTAATGCAATTAAGTAAAAGTAAGGACTTGAAGGGCTTATTACAATCATTACTGCAATCATTAAAACCATTAACTGCTTTGATACCAGCGACTCCATTCCTTCAAACACAAACCACGCAGCAAGCAAAGCTGATGCAAGAAAAAAGTTTTGAATGAAATAATTTATTGCAAAAAACCCAATGACAACTACAATGAAATGAAATTTTTTGTTTCCCTTTGCTTTGAATAAGTTAACTGCTATTGCTAAATAAACAAGAACATTGATCCAAAACTCGGAAGCAATAATCAAATCTTCTAAAGCCATTGAAGTTTAATTATTTTTGATATTTTTAAGCTTTTTTATGTTTAAGTGCTGAAGGTTAAAAATATAAACAGCTTTTTGCTGATTGCTTTAGCAATTATTTAACTTTAAAGGAGGAGGGAGAAAATGGTTTTCTTTGACGTAAACTACACGGCAGTTGTTGCAGCATCAGTTGCATCAATGATAATTGGTTTCATTTGGTTTCATCCAAGTGTTATGGGAACTAAATGGGTGAAATTATCTGGAATGAAGGTTGCAGGCAAGAAAAAGGAAGGAATGGGGCAAATGATGCTTCTTGCATTCATTGCTACACTTGTTTCTGCATACGTTCTAGCATATGTAGTGCAATTGTGGGGAGCTGCAACTTATGTTGAAGGAGCTACTGCAGGATTCTGGGTTTGGCTTGGATTTGTAGCAACAACTCAGTACGGAGCAGTTCTATGGGAAAAAAAATCAAACGAATTATTCCTGTTGAACGCTGCACATCAATTAGTGTCCTTTGCAGTAATGGGCGCAATCCTTGCAGCATGGCTTTAAAGGAATGAAAATTCCTTTAAACTTTCTTTTTTTTTAAAAAAAGCATTTCATAATCTATTTTTTATAAAAATTTTTAATCCAGTAACCTTTGAATAAAGGAATTGTTAAAGTTGACAAAAGAAATCCAACAGCAGGCACAACGGAATTAACGAATGGATTAGGCAGGCCAGCTGCAAAGAAAAAAACAACAATCACAAGGTAAGTTAAAACAAAAATCAAAGCCTTTCTTGCATTGCTTGTCTCCCAAGCCTTGTCTGCTTCAACTCTTTCATTTCTTTCTTGAATTTTCTTAATTTCTGCTTCAATGTTAATTTTCAAGCTTTTTTGCATAATAATCCATTTAACTAAAAAGAAATATAAACATGATTTAAGTTTATATTTATATAAAATAATTTATACTTGATTTTATGCCAGGAAGAAATCCTAAAAAAAGAAAAATTTATTTTCATGAACAAGACCCTGATTTTCAAAGAAAAAGAACAGAAGCTATTCAAAAAGTTTTTTCAATTGAAAACTTAGACAGTAAAGGAATAATGGATTTAATGGAGGCTTTATTGAAAGCATTTGATTATCCTTCATATCATGAAATACCTGATGCGGAAGGCAAGATGTGGATGGTTCATCCAATAAGAGAAATTTTTGAATCAAGAACAAGAACGGAGCTTTATAAGGATTCAAAACTTTCACAGATTTTTCTTGAACCATTAATTAAAAGTTTTTTTATTCAAGGCCCTGAAATCAAAAAACAAAAGTTTAATGACGCTTTAACACAAATTAAGTCTAACCTAAATATTCCTACAGAAGAAGCGCTTGAAAAAGTGAAAAAAAGTCTTGAGTTAATTCAAAAAAATGCTGAAGAACTAAATGAAAAAATCAATGAAATTAGGGAAAAACAAAATAAAGAAAGATTATCTGAACATGACAATTTAATTGCAAGCAATGCAGTTGACGCTTTAGCCCATTTACTTACTGAATACCTTTCATTAACTTTTTTCTTTGATTTTTTTAAAAAAAAATTGTAAATTGAATTCAAGGCATACAAATTTATTTTTGTTTAACTATTTTCTTTTATGAATTCTAAAATTAAATTGATTTTTTTTGATATGGAAGGCACTTTATTCAAGAAAACTTTTCATGACTCTCAAGGAAATACTTCTCCTAGCGCATGGACTTTGATTGCAAAGCATCTTGGAGAAAAAGCTTTTGAAGAAGAAGAAAAAACTAAAGAGAAATGGAGCAAAGGAGAATACAACGGCTATGTTGAATGGATGGAAGATACAATTGAAATCCATAAAAAGTATGGCTTGAAAAAAGATTTTTTTGAAGAAATAATGCAGTCAATTGAGTTTCATGAAGGAGTGAAAGAAAGTTTTAAGGAATTAAACAAGAAGGGTTTAAGGACTGCTTTGATTTCCGGAGGATTCAAATCCCAGGCTGACAGAGCTGTAAAAGATTTGAAGATAAATCATGCTTTTGCTGCATGCGAGTATTACTGGAATGAAGATGGGTCAATTGCGCATTGGAATCTGCTTCCATGTGATTATGAAGGAAAACTTGATTTCATGAACTTAATAATGAAAGAACACGGGTTGAATGCAAGCGAATGCGCTTTTGTTGGAGATGGAAGAAACGATATTCCTTTCGCTAAAGCCGTCGGCTTGTCTATTGCCTTTAATGCTGCAAAAGAATTGCAGGAAGTTTCAACTTATTCCATTAATCAGGAAAAAGGAAAAGAAAATTTCAAGGAAATTTTAAAATACTTAAAATAGAATTGTTTAAGGAAATAGTTAAATAAAAAAAAGTGGAACTTTATTTTGAAAGTTCCATCCAAGCCAAGTAAAGAGCTGACAATCCGACTAATAGATAGACTAAGTCTCTTGCTACTGGAACTGATCCTAAAACTATTTCAACTACATTCCAAGACCCTGAGTTAGCTAGGCTTCCCAAGCCGACTAATCCCCAATTTAATCCGCCCACTATCAGCAAAAGCCAAGCAGCCATGTCCAAAGACTTTTTTTCTTTTCCTTTCAAGAAATCACCTCACTTTAAAATCGCAGAAGATATATATAAAAACTCTCAAAAAAAAGAAACAAAATTCGTTAATTGACTGAATTCAATGTGATTTTTTCTTTTGTGAATTAAAACTTAAATGCTCAACCATAATATCACCTAAAAAATGGCTTTTAAGAAGCATTTAAAGCATTCAAGTAACTCCGAATTTCCCCTAACTCATTTAAAAAATTTTTCAAAGTAAATTTCTTCAGGAGATTAAATGAGTTTAAGCAATAAAGAAGAAAAGATTTTGAAATCAATTAAAGTCAACTCTGAAAATGACCCAAGCAATCCTGAATTTCCTGCTGATAACCCTAAATTTCCTGCCACTCCCACTTATGAAATTGAAGTTCCCAGCTTTTCAGATGTCTGGCTTAAAGATGAATCAGTTAATCTTACCGGCACCCATAAAGACAGAATGGCTTGGGAAATGGTTGTAACTTACAGGGATTTTTTGCTTGCAAAAAAAAGAGGCCAGGTTGAAACTTTGTTGCCTCAAATGTCCTTAATTTCTTCAGGGTCAGCTGCAATAGCTATTCAAACCCAGTTCAGAAAGCATGGTTTGCCTGACTTAAAAGTATTAGTGGACCATAACATTGACGCATTTATTTTAAAGTCAATGAAAAAAATTGGCTGTGAAGTATATGAATTTGATTTAAGCAGAAAAGCATTAAACTGGAAAGAAATTCTTGCTCTGACTAAAAACGAAAATGGTTTTGATATTACGTCAAGCGAAGCCCTTGACCCAACAACTAGATTTTATGATTGGATGAGCTACGAAATAATCAATAGTTCTCCTGATTACTGCTTCATTCCTTTTGGAACAGGAAACTTGTTTGAAAATATTTTAAACATAAACAAAAAAGAAGTTTCAACAAAAAACCATGATCCAAGATTTTCAGGAGACATAAAAAAGCTCAGGGCATGCAATTTTGTTGGAGCGACAAGCAACAATCCAAATTCAAAAGCAGACAAGCTTTACTCTCCCCATTTGCCTTTTGTTCATTTTGACGAGCAATGGATGACTTTATACAAGTATTCCGGATTCTGCGGACCAAATTCAAATGTTAAATTAGTTCAGGAAAATTATTTGGATGAAGCAATTGCTTTAGCTGAAAGGCAGGAAATAAACTGCGAGCCATCAGGAATTGCAGGGCTTGCCATGCTGCTGCAGATGAAAAAAGAAGTCAAAAAAGATAAAAAAATTTTAATTGTTAATACAGGAAAAACAAAGTATCCAGATGATTCTGATTGAGTGTGATTAATTTTTATTCATTATCTTCTTCTTTAATTGCGTGATGCAATGAAAATAATTTCCTGGAATGTTAATGGGATTAGAGCAGTAATGCAGAAAAATTTCCTTGAATTTGTTGAAAATGAGAAGCCTGACATTTTATGCGTTCAGGAAACTAAAGCTCATCCTGACCAGGTGGATGAAATGCTTAAAGATTACGAGCATTACTGGAATGCTGCTGAAAAGAAAGGCTATGCAGGAACAGCTGTTTTCACTAAAAAAAAGCCTTTAAGTGTTGCATATGATATGGAAATCAAAGAGCATGGCAAAGAAGGAAGAGTTATTGCTTTAGAGTTTGAGGATTTTATTTTAGTTAATGTTTACACTCCTAATTCTCAGAGAGGCTTAACAAGATTAAAATACAGAGAGAAATGGGATGAAGATTTTTTAAAATACTTAAAAAAATTGGAGAAAAATAAGCCGGTAATTGTCTGCGGAGACTTTAATGTTGCTCATAAAGAAATTGATTTAGCTAATCCTAAAAGCAATGCAAAAAATGCAGGCTTCACTCCAGAAGAAAGAGCAGGCTTTGACAAACTTGTTGAAAATGATTTTGTTGATTCTTTCAGGGAATTCAATAAAGAGCCAAAGCAATACACTTGGTGGAGCTACATGTTTAATGCAAGAAAGAAAAACATTGGGTGGCGAATAGATTATTTTTTAGTGTCAAAAAATTTCATGAAAAGAGTTAAAAAAACAGAAATTTTGGATAAAGTAATGGGCTCGGATCACTGCCCGGTTAAATTAACTTTAAATTAAAAGAAGTATTGAAAAAAATCATTAAAAAAATTCGCTGATAATTTTGTCAGTTAAAGCTAATTTTTTCTTTGAAATTGGTTTAAAGTAATTATTCAAATCCTTGAACATTTCATCAAATTTTTTTTCGTTTTTTGAAAGAACTATTTTGTTCAGTTCATTGAAAGACTCGGAATATTTTTTTAAAATTTTTTTTACTTCAAGGTTTTTGAATGCAATGTCCCTGTAAATTTCAGGATTCTGCGCAGTCATTCTTCCAATTGAATTCAGCGAAAAATTAAACATTGGAGTGGAATAGCTTTGCAGTTCCTTTACTGTAAAGCCTGAAGCTGCAAAAGTTTTTGCCAAGCTTAAATTATTAATGTGAATCATTGCCTGAATTATTGCTGAAATCTTGTCATGCTTTTCAGGAGAAACAATTTTTACTTTAACTTTATTTTTTTTAAACAATTTTTCAAAAAAATTCAGTCCTTTGATGCCTCTGCCTTTGCATAAAACAATTAATTTATTTTCAAAGTTTTTAACTGAAGGGCCGAACATCGGATGAATGCCAAGAACTTCAACTTCTTTGTTTGAATTCTTTTTCATTGCTTTGACTGTTTTTTCTTTTAATGAAGTGAAGTCAGCTAAAATCGTTCCTTTTTTAGCAAAAGGCGCTGTTTCCTTGATTATTTTTTCAGCTGAATAAATTGGCAGGCTGTAAATTACTATGTCGCTTTTTTCAATCAATTCTTTATTGCTTAACTTTGTTTTCCTGCTGCTGGCAATTACTTTGAATCCGTTTTTTTTAAAAAAAACTGAAAAGGCTTTACCCATTGCCCCTGTTCCGCCAATTATTCCTATTGTTTTCATGTTTTTTCATTTACTGTTTTTTTATTTTATTTTTTTGCCTTTAAATTTTTCATTTAATTTTTCATATCCCTTTAATTGAATTAAATTGTCTGCAAGCACTATTGCTGTCATTGCTTCAAGCACTGGAACAGCCCTAATTGCAATGCATGGATCGTGCCTTCCTTCAACTTTAATTTTTGCTTTCCTTCCTTTAACTGAAATTGTTTCCTGTTCTTTTAAAATTGAGGAAGCAGGCTTAACTACAGCACGGAAAACAATTTCCTGCCCGGAAGAAATTCCTCCAAGAATTCCTCCCATGTTGTTTGATTTGAATCCCTTCGCTGAAAGCTGGTCATTGCTTTCGCTTCCCTTCATTGAAGCAAGCTCAAAGCCTTTTCCGAACTCAATTCCTTTCACTGCATTAATGCTTAAAATTGCGTTTCCTAACTGGCTTGAAAGCTTTTCATACACTGGGTTGCCTAAACCTGCAACAGGGTTTTTTACTTTGACTTCAATTATTCCGCCAATTGAATCGCCTTCTCTTCTTGTTTCATCAATTAATTTTTCCATTTTTTTTGCAGCTCTTTTATCTGCACAAAAAACTAAGTTTTTTTGAATTTCTTTTTCATCAAATATTTCAGCTTTAATGTTTCCAATTTGAATTACGCTTCCAATTATTTTAATTTTGTTTTTTGAAAGAATTTTTTTTGCAATTGCTCCTGCTGCAACTCTTGCAGCTGTTTCTCTTGCTGAGCTTCTTCCTCCCCCAAAATAATCCCTTAAACCGTATTTCAATGAATAAGTGTAATCTGCGTGGCCGGGCCTGAATAAATCCTTAATTTTTTCGTATTTTTGCCCCTGAATGTCTTTGTTTTCAATAATTAATGCAATTGGATGCCCTGTTGTCTTGCCTTGAAAGACTCCGCTTGCAATTTTCGCCTTGTCTTCTTCTTTTCTTAAAGAAACAAGCCTGCTTTGCCCTGGCTTTCTTTTATTTAATTCTTTTTGAATTTCTTTTTCACTTAACTTAATTCCTGAAGGACAGCCGTCAATTACAACCCCAATTAACGGGCCGTGGCTTTCTCCAAAAGAAGTTATCCTGAAAAGCTTTCCGAATGAATTGAAACTCATTTTTTTGCCTCAAAGATTTCATTTAATATTTTCTGCATTAATTCAATTGGAGCCGGCTTTTTATGCCATAACTCAAACTGCTTTGCTGCCTGCAAAACAAGCATTCTAAATCCATTTATTGTTTTGCATCCGGCTTCCTTTGCTTCTTTAAGCAATTTAGTTTCGGGAGGTGAGTAAATTAAATCAAAAACTATTTGATTCTCATTTAACTGGCTTTTTTTAATTAATGATTCATTAATATTTGGAGTCATTCCAATGGTTGTTGCATTAATGATAACATCAAATTCAAGTTTTTCTTTTTCCTGAAATTCTTTTAGGCTTAAGAATTTTGCATTATTTTCTTCTGCAAGCTTTCTTCCTTTAAATTCATCCCTGTTGACAATAGTTAAATTGCTTTTCTCTTTTTTTAATCCAAACGCAACTGCATTGGCGGCTCCTCCAGCGCCAATTAAAGCAACTTTTTTTCCTTTTAATTCAGTTAATTCTTTTAAGGAATTAATTGCTCCAAAGCAGTCAGTGTTAAATCCTTTTAGTTTTCCGTTTTCCCTTGCAATAGTATTCACTGACTGGATTTTTTCAGCTAAAGGATCCAAGGAATCAAGGAAAGGAATGACTGCTTCTTTGTGAGGAGAAGTAATTGAAGCACCCGAAAAATTTAATTCATTGAAAAAAATAAAAAAATCATGCAAATCATCAACAAATAATTTTATGTATAAACCGTTGATTTTTTGATTAATCATTGCAAGGTTGTGAATAATGTTTCCTTTTGAATGCTTTACTGGATTGCCTATAACTGAAAATAATTTTGGAATTTCTTTAAACCTTTCAAGGACATAGAATTCATTCAATTCTTTCAAAGTTATCTGCCCTGAAGCAGTTAAACTTTCTTCGTTTAAAGCGCAGTAAGTTAAATAATTTCCGAATAATGCCCCTAAAATTCTTGAAGGCTGGCCTTTCTCCGCCATTAAAGCCAATGAAACTTTTTGCTGATTTTTTTTCTGATTTAATTCTTTTAAAAGGTCAATCAAAATCAGGTTGTCTGTTAACTTTGAAGCTGTTCCAATAATTTTAATCACTTCAGCATTAAATTTTTTCATTTCAAGGAATTTTTTTTTCAGCTCTTGTTTTGAAAAAGCTTTTTTTAAATTGTGCGAAGACAAAATAATTTTCTTGTTTTTTTCAGCCGCTGATTCAATTAATTTCTTTAAAGTATTTTCTTGAATTGAATGCTCTAAGTCAATGAATTCAATTCTTTTATTTTCTGAATTGATTATTTTTTTAATTAATTGAATTCTTTTTTCTTCTCCTTCAGAAAAAAAGCCTCCTTCTTGTTTGCTTCGCAGAGTTAAAATCAAAGGCATTGAAGAAAAAATTGAATCAAAATTAAAGGAAATTAAATCATTGAAATTTATGTTATCCAGCCTTAATTCAATTAAATCTGTTTCATGCCTTTGTTTAAGGATTTTTTTCAAATCATTGAAGCTTTGCGGAATTACTGAAAGAACCTTCATTTGAATTCCTTCCAGGCTAATTCTTTCCAGGCTTCAATTAATGTCTTTTTTTCTACTGAAACAACGAATTTCTTTCCTTTACTGTGAGCTTTCCCAATTCCACTTAACAGAGTGAAATTAATGGTATTTTTTTCGGCTTTCTTGTCTTTGCTCATTAAAAAAATTAATTTTTCAATTGGCAGAGCCGGAATAAAATAATTTAAATTAAATTTTTTGAATAATTCAAGGATTCTTTTTGTTTGATTTTCATTCATTAACCCCAGCTTCTCTGATAACTTAAATGAGTAATTCATTCCCATCACTATGGCTTCTCCATGGGAATATTTCTTGTATTTTGTGAATGACTCAATTGCATGCCCTAATGTGTGCCCTAAATTGAGTATTTTTCTTAATCCTTTTTCATTTGAATCCTTTTCAATTATCTGGGCTTTAATTTTAATGCTTTTTTCAATTAATTCAATTAATGCATTTGAATTCATTTTCTTTATTTTTTCTGCATTTCTTTCAATAAAAGAAAAAGTTTTTGAATCAAAAACCAGCGCCTGCTTAATTATTTCAGCTAAACCATTCCTGATTTCCTTATCAGGAAGAGTTGAAAAAAAATCAATATCAAAAAAAATCTTTTTCGGCTGAGTTATTGTGCCAATAATATTTTTTCCAGAACTTAAATTAATTCCGTTTTTTCCTCCAATTGATGAATCAACAGAAAGGAGAGTTGTTGAATTGCTTAAGAAATCAATTCCTCTCATGTAAGTGGAAGCAGTAAAATTAGCCAAATCATTTACAACCCCTCCGCCAAAACCAAGAATACAGGAATTTCTGTCAAGCCTTTCCTTGAAAGCAAATTCAATTAATTTTTTATAATTAGAGAAAGACTTGCTTTGTTCTCCTGGCTTGATTGAAAAAACTTTGAAGGGGATTTGGTTTTCCTTCAGCAGCTTAGTGAATGGGTTTAAGTAAAGGCGTTTAATAACTGAGTCGGTTACAATTAAAGTTTTAGAATAATTTTCTTTAATTAATTCTGAAACAATTAATGAAGAAAGATTTTCCCCAATAAAAATATCTGTTTTTTCTTCTTTTACTTTGTAATTAAATTTCTTTAAACCTTTAACAGCTAAAAATAATTCTTTTATCTGAATTGCTTTTCTTTTTAAATTACTGCTGTTCACATCAATGAAAAAATCAGAGTATTTATTGTAAAGTCTTTTTCTTTTTCTTAAGGTTTCCTCTAAATCTTTTTCTGCATTAAATTTAGTCAGCTGAGGCCTGTTTAAATCCTTTTTAATTCTCTTCCAGGCTTTTTTTGGATCAACTGAAAGAAAAAAAATTACTCCGTTTTTTTGCAGTGCTTTCATATTGCTTTCATTTAAAACAACTCCTCCGCCGCAAGAAATTACTGCATTTTTTTTCTTTGATAAAAAATTAATTAAATCAGCTTCTTTTTTTCTGAAAAAGCTTTCTCCATAATCTTTAAAAATTTCAGAAATTTTTTTGTTCAACTTTTTTTCAATTAATTCATCTGAATCAAAAAAATTTTTATTCAATTTTTTTGCCAATTCAATGCCAACAAAACTTTTGCCGGAGCCTCTTAAGCCAATTAAAACAATGTTTGTTTTTTTTTCCGATAAATTTTTTTCTTTTTCAGCCATTTAATCACTGATTTTTTTCATTTCCTTAAAATAATCTGGAAAGCTTTTGCTTACGCATGAAGGATTTTCAATTGAAAAGCCTTTTTCTTTAAAGCCAATTAACGAAAAACTCATAGCCATTCTGTGGTCATTGTAGGTCCTGAAAGCTGCTTTTTTATGTTTTCCTCCAAATATTTCAATGAAGTTTTTTCCTGTTTTAACTTTTATTCCTGCTCTAATTAATTCTTTTTCCAAGGCTTTGAGCCTGTCGGTTTCTTTGAATCTTAAATGGCTTACCCCATTGATTCTTGTTTTTCCTTTCGCATAGCTTGCCACTATGCTTAGAGGCTGGACTATGTCAGGAGCATTGCTTAAATTAGCATTAATTGCCTTCAAGTCATTTCCCTGCACTTCAATAAAATCATTTCCAAATCTAACTTCACAGCCCATTCTTTTAATGCAGTTTAAGAAAATCTTATCAGCCTGAAGGCTTTTGGGATTCAGGTTTTTTACTTTAATTTTTTCTTTTAAGATTGCAGCCAAAGCAAAAAAATAGGCAGCATTGCTGTAATCTCCTTCAACAAAATAATTTCTTTTTTTGTATTTCTGTCCTTTTTTAACAATGAATTTTTTATAACCTTTTTTTTGAACCTTTACTCCAAAATCATTCATTATTGCAATTGTTAAATCAATGTAAGGCTTTGATTTAAGCTCTCCATTTGAATTAATTATTACATCTTTTTCTGCAAAAGGAGCGGCAATTAAAATTGATGAAAAAAATTGCGAAGAAATGCTTCCCTTTAAATTCGTTTTTCCGCCAAAAAAATTCCCTCCATGCATTTCAACCGGAGGACAGCCACTTCTATTTAATGCTCTTCCCTTTACCCCTAAATCATTTAATGCTATTAGCAAATCTTTTACGGGCCTTTTCTGCATTGCTTTGTTTCCTGTAATTATTGTTTTGCCTTCAACCAATGCACTTAAGCCCACTAAAAACCTTAAAGTTGTTCCGCTATTGCCGCAATTAATTTCTTTTTTTGAAGGAATTAATTTACCTGAACTTTCAACAGTTAAATTTTTTTTTCCATTAATTTTTACTCCAAAGCTTTGCAGTGCTTTCTTTGTGTAAAAAGTGTCCTCTGATTCAAGAAAATTAAAAATTTTTGAATTTCCTTTGCTTAATGAAGCCAAAATTAATGCCCTGTGAGAAAGACTTTTTGATGGAGGAGCTACTGCAACAGCATTTCTTTTGAGTTTAATTGGATTAATTTTTTTAAAATTCATTTATTCACATTTTTCTGTTAATTGCTTTTGCTACTGGCCTGCATTCATTCATTAACTGCTCAAACAAATTTAATGTAAGGGACTGCTTTCCGTCGCTTAAAGCTTCTTCCGGTTTATTGTGCACTTCAACAATTAATCCGTCTGCTCCAGCTGCAATAGCTGCCTTGCTCATAGGAATAACTAATTCTCTTTTTCCTGTTCCATGTGAAGGGTCAACAATTACCGGCAGGTGAGAAGTTCCTTTAATGAATGGAACAGCATTCAAATCCAGTGTATTTCTTGTTTCAATTTCAAAAGTTCTTATCCCCCTTTCACACAAAATAACTTGTTGATTGCCTTCATTCATAATGTATTCTGCAGCCAAAAGCCATTCATTAATGTAGCCGGAAATTCCTCTCTTTAAAATTACTGGCTTGTTTATTTTTCCCAGTTCTTTAAGCAAATCATAATTCTGGAAATTTCTTGCCCCTACTCTGAGAATATCAACATGCTCGGCAACTATTTCAACTTTTCTTGGATCCATTACTTCTGTTTCAACAACCAACCCTGTTTCTTCTTTTGCTTTGGCAAGTAATTTCAACCCTTCATCGCCTAAACCCTGAAAATCATAAGGAGAAGTTCTTGGCTTGTAAACAGATCCTCTGAGAATTTTTGCACCGCTTTTTTTAACTGATTCAGCGATAGTCATTAATTGCTCTTCTGATTCAACAGAGCAGGGCCCGGCAAGAGCAATAACTTCTTTTCCTCCGAGCTTTACTCCGTCAACTTCAATTACAGTATCTTGAGGATGGAATTCTCTTGAAGCCAGTTTGTATGGCTTTAGCACAGTTAAAACTTTTTCCACTCCTTCAAAGGCCTCCAGCTTGTTCTTTGAAAGGTTTCTTTCATCTCCAATGATTCCTACAATGGACCTTTCCTGTCCTTTGTTGTAATGGGTTTTGAAACCCAAATCTTCAATTGATTTAATTAAATGATTTAACTGTTCTTTGGTTATTGAAGGCTTTAACACTACAATCATTTTTCTTCCCCCTTAATTAAATTCTTTTGAATTTTTTTGCCTGCAGAAAAAATTTCTTTAAAAATTGCTTCAAGTGTTTTTTCTGAAAAGCCGGAATTAATTTTTTTATTCTCTTTTTTCAAAGCATTGATTTTTTTCGATTCAATTTCCGGCAGGAAAACAGGCAAACCTTTTTCCAGCTTTATTTTGGCTATTGCTTTGGAAACATTAATTCTTTGGTTAAGCAAAAATAAAATTTTTCTGTCAATTTCATTTATTTTTTTTCTCTCATCTTTTAAATTCATTTTTTCACTCCATAAGCTTTTAAAAAAAATTCAGGCAAAAACAACAAAAAATATATTGCTGCATTGCTTAAAGATAGTAATATTGAAAAGCATAGCATGGACTAACAGAAAACAAATCAGTTGCTTTAATTGAAACTTTTGAGTCCATTTAAATCAAAAAAATTATGGATTGAATTGTTTAAATACTTATCGGCAACTAAAGATTTTCAATTTTTTTTACAGCAGAATTAATTTGTTTTTCATTCAAGCAAAAAGCAATTCTGATCCAGTTTTTTAATCCAAAAAAAGAACCTGGAGCGACAACAAGTTTCTGCTTCAAGGCTTTTTTAATGAACTGCTGCTCTGACTTGAATTTTTTCGGGATCTTTGCAGTTAAATAAAAAGTTCCTTCAGGAATGAATACTTCAAATCCTGCTTTCTGCAAAGCTTTAATCAGCTTGTTCCTGAATTTTTTATACAAATTAATTGTTTTTCCTGTTTTTGCATTCAAGCTGTATTCAATCGCTTTCTGCATTAATGCATTTGCATTAATTACTCCTAAAGATCTTTGTATTGAGACAATTCCTTGAATAAATTTTTGAATTGAAAAATTTCTTGGCACGGCAACAAAGCCGATTCTTTCCCCCGGAATGCTGTAAATCTTGCTCCAGGAATAAATTACAGCTGTATTTGAATAGAATTCCGCAATTGAATGAACTTTTTTGTTTGAAAAATTTATATCCATGTAAAGTTCATCGCTTAAAACAAAAAAATTTTTCCTGAATTTTTTCTGCATTTTATTCAAAAATAAACTTAACTCCTGCAGTTCTTTTTTTGAATAAATTTTTCCTGTTGGATTGTTTGGAGAATTAAAAATAACTGCTTTTATTTTCTTTGAAAAGGCTTTCTCTAATTTATTGAAATCAATTGAAAAATCTTCATTCAAATCAACTAATTTTGCTTTGCCTTCCACTACTTTAATAAAATTCAAATAATCAACAAAATATGGCTTGAAAACAATTACTTCTTCGTTTTTCTCTATTAAAGAAAAAAGTGCTGAAACAATTCCTGTTGCTGCTCCTGCAGTCATTAAAATGTTTTCCGGCGTGCACTTGAACCAATTTTTTTTATTGATCCATTGCGAAATTTTTTTTCTTGCGGAAAGAAAGCCCTGAGAATCCATGTATCTGTGAATTCCTTTTTCTTTCAAAGCTTTTTCAATTCCTTTAATGAATTCTTTCGGGGGCTCTGAAACAGGATTGCCTAAAGACAAATCTGAAACATCTTTTGACTTCTTTTTTAATTCATTTGCTTTGCTGAACATGAACCGAATTATTGAACTGTTTTCATTCAATTGAATTGCTTTTTTGCTTAAACCATTCATAAAATCATTCACTGCATAATCAATGAAATTAATCTTTCAATTTTCAATTATATCCGTAATTAAAGGTTTTTATTTGTTTAGATTGCAATTTAATTATGCAGTTAAAAGAATTAAGCGGATTGATTGATTCAATTGAATTGCTTGCTCCTGCAGGGGACTTCAGTTCATTGCATGCAGCGATTGATGCAAAGGCTGATGCAGTTTATTTAGGGATTCCTTTTCTTAACATGAGAACTGCAAGCGCTAAAAATTTTTCAGTTAAAGAGCTTCCAAAAGCAGTAAAGCTCTGCCATGAAAATAATGTAAAATGCTATGTTGCATTGAATTCAATTGTTTATGATTCTGAATCAAAGCTGCTGGAAAATCTTTTAAAGCAGATAAAGGATGCCGGTGCTGATGCTGTAATTGCTTCAGATTTTTCAGTTATTTTGAAAGCCAGAGAACTTGGGTTGAGCGTGCATATTTCAACGCAAAAAAGCATCAGCAATTTTGATTCAGTTAAATTTTTTTCTCAGTTTTCTGACAGAATTGTTTTGGCGAGAGAACTCAATTTAGGGCAAGTGCAAAAAATTATTGAAAGAATTGAAAAAGAAAAAATTTTAGGGGTTTCAGGAAATTTAATTGAGATTGAGTGCTTTGCCCATGGAGCTTTATGCATTGCAGTTTCCGGAAGATGCCAGATGAGTGAATTCACTTCAAATAAAAGCGCAAATAAGGGGGTGTGTCTTCAGAACTGCCGAAGGCCTTACACTATAACTGATGATGAAGGGAAGCAATTGAAAATAGATAATGAATTTATTTTAAGCCCTAATGACTTATGCACAATTGATTTTTTAGACCAGTTAATTGGAGCAGGAATTAAGGTATTAAAAATTGAGGGGAGAGGCAGAACTGCTGATTATGTTTTTGAAGTTGTTAGTGCTTACAGGGAAGCGCTGGATTTAATCAAGCAAAACAATTACACTCTCGAAAAAAGAAGAGAGCTTTATTCAAGGCTTGAAAAAGTTTTCAACAGGGGATTCACTGAAGGCTATTACATGGGAAGGCCTTTGGATTTCTGGAGCAAAACTTATGGAAGCAAGGCAACTGAAAGGAAAATTTATTTAGGAAAAGTATTGAATTATTATCAGAAAGTTAATGCTGCTGAAATTCTTTTTGAAACACGCGGCCTGGAAGTAAATTCAGTTATTGCATTTATTGGAAACACAACAGGCTATTTCAGGCAAAAAGTTGAAGAAATTCAGGTCAGCAACAATTTTGTTTCAAGAATTGAAAAAGGAAAAAGAGCAGCATTAAAAGTTTTGAAAACAGTCAGGGCAAATGATAAAGTTTATTTGATTCTGCCTGCTTCAGAAGACTTAATTCAAAAAAGCCCATTTCAAATAATTGAAAATTAAAAACAGTAAACAAATTTTGAAAATTAATTTTTAAATAAATGAATTAATTAATTCAATTAAATTAATTCCTTGATTTTCTGAAAATCTTTTTCAATTTCCTTTCTTAAATTTGGATTGTAAAGGATTGCCGCAGGATGAAAGGAAGGCATTACTTTGAAATGCATTGAATCCAATTGAATTTCTTTAAACTGGCCATGCAATTGAGCTATTCCCAGCACTTTGTTCATCCCTTCTGCATTAAAGTTATTTAACACAAATTTTGTTGCATAATTTCCCAGAGTAATAATTACCTTTGGCTGGATTATTTTAATCTGCTCAATTAAGAAAGGGGTGTGGGATTCAATTTCTTTCTTATTCGGATTCCTGTTATTCGGAGGCCTGTACTTTAAAATATTTGCAATGTAAACCAGTTCCAATGAAAGGTTAATTGAATGAAGCAATTTATCTAATTCTTTTCCTGCTTGCCCTACAAAAGGCTTTCCCTGAAGATCTTCATTCTCTCCAGGAGCCTCTCCAATGAAAAAAATTTTTGCTTCCTCACTTCCTTTTCCGAAAACCAGATTTTTAGCGGATTCCCTTAAAGGCAATTGCTCTTTCAAAATTTTTTCTTTCAATTCTTCCAATAATTCTTTTTTATTCATAAACTGAACCCAGAACTTTGACTTTTTTTTCCAGTAAAGAATTTAATGCAATTAATCCGCCTCCAAGGTTGAAGACATTTTCAAATCCTTTTTCTCTTAAAAAAACTGCTAAATTCCTGGACCTGTTTCCTGACCTGCAGACAAATAAAATTTTTTCATTCTTTTGAAACCTTTTTTCGGCATTTTCTGGATTTAATTCAGATAAAGGAATTGATTCGCTTTCATTTAAATGCCCATAAATAAATTCATCTGGTTCCCTTACATCAACTACCCTTGCATTTTTTTTCTTCAACAAATTTAATGCTTCTTTTGAAGCTAAATCAAAATCTTTTTCCATATTATTGATTTGTTTAGAAAAGTTATTAATATTAGTTGAAATATCTTAATTCTATGAGGGGCAGAAGACAAAGGCCAAAAGAAAGAAGCAAGCGATTGGCTGACTTAAGCATTCCTAAAGAAGAAGCCCTTGAACCAGAAATAAGAGAAGTGAAAAAAGAAAAGCCTGAAGCTTCAATTGAAGCATACCTTGCCCGCATTGACTTGAAAAGAAATCCAGAAATCAAGAAATTTGATCAAGGCGAATTTTTTCTGCGATTAGGAAAACTTAATTGGAATGGATTAAATATCAGCGAAAAAATTATTGCTTTAAATGAATTGGGTTTTTCTGGAAATATTATTAAAAGAATTTTATTAGAAGAAGGAAAAAATGAAGGTTCATTATATTCAAGTTTAGCAATGCTTGGGTATTCAGTTACTTATGACGGGAAAAAAAACAACTACATCATTTCCCAAACTCCTTCCTTTTTTGAAGATCCTTCAAATAAAGTTCTGCTTAACAGAAGAAAAAGAGAAAATAAATGAATTTCAATGCCTTTGAACAAATAAAAGTATTCCGCAGATCATTTCTCCCTGATTGTCTTCGCAGAAATAGGTTGTGTATTTGAAGTCGGAAAGCATTAAACCCACTTCCTGCATTACCTTTATTTCATCTGAGACTTTTTGCTCGAATTTTTTTTCATTCTGGTCTAAGATTACTTTCGCGAATCTCATTATTTCACTTCTTGGAAGAATTATATAATACGCATTCATGATTTAAAAATCTAACTTCATTAAGCGGGAAATAAAAAAATTAGAAGAATAAAAGAAGAATAAGAAAAGAAAAATCATTTTCTGGCAGTCACTGGAATTGAATGCTTTTCCCTGTAAATGTTCATTGAAAAGTATCTCTGCCCTCCGTCTGGAAAGATTGTGGCAACGTTCCTGAACTGCTTTTTCAGTTTCTTTGCAGCCAATAAATTTGCTCCGCTTGAAATTCCTGCAAGAATTCCTTTCCTTGCAAGCTTCACAGTCTCTTCAATTGCTTCTTCAGAAGAAATCTGAATTACTCCGTCAAATAAATCCTCATACTTTTTGTAAATTCCTGGAATGAAACCATCTCCTATGCCTTCAATTTTATGCTCTGAATGCTTTCCCCCAATCAATACAGGGCTTTCAATTGGTTCAACCGCAAAAATTTTTGCTTTAGGAAATTTTTCTTTAATTGCTTTTCCCACTCCTGCAATAGTTCCTCCGGTTCCAACTCCTGCAACAAAAGCATCAATTCTTTTTCCATATTCATTAATTATTTCCTGGCCAAGAGTTTCATAAAAAGCTTCAGGATTTAAATCTGAATCAAACTGCGAAACAGAAAAATATTTAGGGTTTTTTGCGAGCTCCATTTCTTTTTTCACTGCGCCGAAAACACTGTCCTTTTTTGGAGTTAAAATAATGTTTGCTCCGTAAGCCTTAATGTATTCAGTTCTTTCATTGCTTAGCCCTTCAGGCATTATTACATTCATTTTAAAGCCAAGCAAAGCGCAAACCATTGAAAAAGCAATTCCGCTGTTTCCTGAAGTAGCTTCAATTACCTCCATTCCCTGCTTCAATTTTCCTGATTCAATTGCATCCAATAAAATTTTTTTTGCAATCCTGTCTTTTGTAGAGCCGCTTGGATTAAAGTATTCAAGTTTAACAAATACATTGTCAACCATTATGGAAGGTGTTCTCCCAACAAAGTTAAGCAAATCATTCAAAGTTTCACCTCAGTTCAAGGACCTGACATAGATTAACTCAACCCATATAAAAACATTTTGATAATCGACGAATAAGAATTCGACTATTAACTGAATTATCTTGTTTATTTTTTATTTATTGTTTTTTTCATTTCTTCTTTTACTTTTTTTGCTTCTGCTTCAATTGCTTTTTCTTTTGCAAATTTCACTTCTTCTTCCACTTTCTTTAAAGCACTGAACTCTGGATCTGGGATTTTTTTTGACATCTCTTCAACTGTTTCCCCTTCCTCTTTTAGCTTTCTTTCAATCTTTTGAATGTTCTCAAACATCTCTGCAACCTTTTTCTTCTTGCCTTGATAAAAGTAAAAAGAGTAAATAATCATTATGGCTGCCGAAATAGAGAAAAACAAAAGAACTAAAATAGCTGTTCCATAAAATTCTGGAAAAAAATAATCAAACAAGCCAAGCAATGAATTACCTGAAAAACCCAAAATAGAACCCAAAAGAATTAAAGCCAAATCCTTCAACCTAATATCAATTGACTTCATTTCTTCTTCAAAGTCTTTTTTTAATTCAATTACAAGCTCCTCAGCAACCTGCTCCTTAGTTTCAGGCTCCTCTTCATGAACATGCCTTAATTCTTCTGCCATACACCTTAAACCAGCTTGAAATTAAAAAAGCTTTCCTTCGCCGGAGAGATCCGGCGCAGCGAACAGATTCGCTGGCAATCCGTGCTGTCTTCGCCTTTCAGGCTCGACACCACTTCAATGAATAAATTCGCTGGCAATCTGCAGCACGCAAAGGCTGTGCTTCCGCCTTGCCGGCGGGACGGCGGATTCAATTTGTTTTTTAAAGTTAAAGTTCTCCTAAATACTTAGCAATTAATTAATGCAGGGATGCCGGAGTGGTCAAACGGGCCAGCCTGCTAAGCTGGAGCTTTCGGGCTACGAGGGTTCGAATCCCTCTCCCTGCGTCCGTCCAGCCGGACGGTCTGAAGACACGTATTTCCTTTCAGTCAATACGTGGCTGAAATAGATTAAGTTGCACAAAGGTGATGTATTTTCGCCAACCTTTTTTAAAGGTTGAAAGGAAGGTATCGGAACCAAAGGTTCTGATTTTTGATCAAACTTTTCTTAAAAGTTTGCAGCACTGAAAGTGGTGCGTTTTGATCAAACTTTTCTTAAAAGTTTGCAGGAGTACCCAAGCGGCCAAAGGGGACAGACTCAAGATCTGTTGGCTTAGTGCCTTCGCAGGTTCGAATCCTGCCTCCTGCATTATCGGCTACTGCCAAGTGTTCAGTTTTGATCGCGGCTATGGTGTAGTGGCAGCATAAGAGCTTCCCAAGCTTTTAGCCCGGGTTCGAATCCCGGTAGCCGCATTTCAAAATAATGCCCTTTTATTAACTTTTATTAAATTTGGGTGTTAAGTATGACCAATGATCTTGCAGTAAAAAAATCAAAAATTGAAGGAAAAGGCGTATTTGCAGACCGAGATTTTAAGAAAGGAGAAATTATTATTAAATGGAATATTTCTCATCAGTTGGCACCAGAAGAAGCAAAAAAACTCCCAGAATCAGAAAAAAGATTCCTTGTTTATTTCAGGGAAAAAAATATCTTAATGCAGGCACCTGCAAAATATGTTAATCACTCCTGTAATGCAAATACGTATGCTGAAAATTTTTGCGACATTGCAAAGCGGGATATCAGGAAAGGAGAAGAAATTACTGCTAATTATTCAGAAACAATGAACATTGATGAATTTATGAAATGCAAATGCGGAAGCAAAAATTGCAGAAAAATCATCAAAGCAAAACAGCTTTAAATTTTGATATATGGAAATTTTATTTTCCTTTAAAAAATGAATAAATTTTTTAAAAAAACTTTTTTCAAAATTTTCAAAACAATGCAAATTACACTTAAATAATTAATTACCTGTGTTAATCTTATTAACCACTTAAACCATTCTTTTTCTGATTCGATGACTGATTGCGACATTGTTATTATTGGAGCTGGCCCTGCAGGACTGCAGGCATCCCTTTTTTTAGGCAGGGCGAAAATTTCTTGCTTGGTTATTGGAAGAATTGAAGGCAGTGGCTTATTTTACGGAGAAAAAGTAGGAAATGTTTTCGGCTTTCCTGAAATTTCTTCAGGAAAAAAATTGCTTGAAAGCACATTAAAGCTGAGTGAAAGCTATGGAGTTAAATTCCTTAAAGAAGAAGTAATTGATTTGCAGAAAAAGGAAGTGTTTGAAACTACTTTATCTGATGGAAAAAAGGTTTCATCTAAAGGAGTAATTATTGCAACAGGACGGGCAATGGTGAATGCAGGAATTCAGAATGAAAAAGATTTTTTTGGCAGGGGAATTCAGACATGTGTTGCCTGCGACGGTCCTTTGTTTAAAGAAAAAAAAGTAATTGTTTTAGGAAATGGAAGCCATGCAGCACAGGAAGCATTAGAGCTTTTAACTTACACAAAAAAAGTCAGAATTGTTACTCAAGGAAAAGAGTTTGAGGCAAGCCAGCAATTAATGAAAAGAATTAAAGAAGAAAAAATTCAGGTAGAGAAAACAAAAGTGAAGAAAGCCTTAGGGGAAAAATTTCTGAAATCAATTGAATTCATTGACGGAAAAAAAGAAGAATTGGATGGAATTTTTTTGGCTTTAGGAAGTGCTTCAAGCATTACATTTGCAAACAAAATTGGCTTAATGCAGAAAAATGGTTTTCTAGTAATAGACAGAAATTCTAAAACAAATGCTGAAGGAATCTGGGCTGCCGGAGGATGCACTGGAGGCAACCAGCAGGTGGCAAAGTCAATGGGAGAGGCATGCAATGCAGCAATTGACATTATAAAAAAATTTAAAGGCCTTCAGGATTATGTTGACCAGACTTAATTGATTTATTCTTTTAAATTTATTCTTCTTTTTCTTTTTATGCAGAAACTAATTAAAGAAATAAATTTAGTTGATGAAGAAACAAAGAAATTAATTAAAGGAAGAATCAATGAATTCGAATTATGGGGAAACAAAAACAGTTTGGTTTACTATGAGCTTTGCTTTTGCTTAATGACTTCAAATTTCAATGCAGAAAGAGCCATAATAATTCAAAATAAACTTAAAAAGAAGTTTGGAGTTTTAAGTGAAAAAAATCTTGCAATAGAATTAAAGAAATCAGGGCACAGGTTTCCTAATACAAGAGCTGACTTTTTATTTGAAGCACAAAAGCATAAAAATTCAATTAAAAAAATTGTTGATTCTTTTGAAGAGGATTTAAGTGCAAGAAACTGGCTTGCAGAAAACATTAAAGGACTTGGAATGAAGGAAGCAAGCCATTTTTTAAGAAACATTGGAAGAAAGAATGTGGCAATAATTGATTTTCATATAATTGATTTGCTTGAAAAGCATAAATTAATTGAAAGGCCTAAAACAATTACAAAGAAAAAATATTTGGAGATAGAAAAAGTTTTAGGAAAATTAGGAAAGAAAGCCGGACTGAATTTAGCTTCTCTTGATCTTTATCTATGGTTTTTGGAAACCGGAAAGGTTCTGAAATAAAAAAAAATCAAAACATTAAGCAAATCATTAAATAATTGAAATTCTTTTTATTCTAAGTGATTCAATGGCTTCTGAGTTAGCTAAAAAAGTCTGCATTGCCTGCAAGGGAGGAACTCCCCCGTTTAATGAAAAGCAAATTATTGAATGGATGCAGAAGCTTGCAGGAAACTGGAAGGCAATTGAAAACCATCATTTAGAGAAGGAATTTAAGTTCAAGAATTTTGCAATTGCATTAAAATTTGTAAATTTATTGGGTGAAGTTGCTGAAAGAGAAGGGCACCACCCTGACTTATTCTTGAGCTGGGGATTGGTTAAAGTGAAATTGTTTACTCATAAAATTAACGGCTTGTTTGATTCTGATTTTATTTTTGCAGCCAAAGCAGATGAAGTTTTTGAAAAAGAATTTGAAAACAAAAACTGAAATTAAAAATTATTAGAAGATTTCTTTTTTCTTTAACAGGGCAAATAAAATTCCTGCAATTAATCCTGTGAGAATTGCGTTGTAGAGAAACGCTTCGCCTGAAATTATTAAGGAAGCAATTACAAAAGAAACAATTGCCACTGTTCCTGAAATGAATCCAAATGAAAGAAAGTTAGTCATTTTGCTATCCACTCAAGTAATTCGTTCATTAAATCTGTTGAATTAAACATTGTTGTTCCGTGTCCAGCATTATTGTACTGCTTGTTCACTGCATTAGCTGATTTTTTTGCAAGAGTTTCAGAGCTTGAATAACTGTAAGCATCTTCTTTGCTTGAAGCGATAAATAAACTTCCTTTAAATTTCTCAATAAATTTTTCTGCATTCACTCCTCTGTAATCCAATCCAGGCGAGAGCAATGCAGTTCTTTTTATTTCAGGGTTTTCTGCGGCAAACTGCAGTGCAAGGTTCGCTCCAATGCTTGCCCCGATAATGAAAGTGTTTTCTTTTTGAAAGCCTTTTTCTTCAAGGAAACTCATTGAAGCATAAACATCCTGAATCGACTCTTTGTGCTCTTTATCAGAAAATTTTTGAAAATCAAGAACTTCATTGCCTTTTTTATTTGATTCTCCGTGGCCTCTTAAGTCAGGAGCAATGACTGTAAAGCCTTTTTCAGTTAATTTTTTTGCAAAAGCATTCCAGCTTTCCTTTACTGCAGGCATCATGTGAAGCAAAATTACTGCTTTTCCATTAGATTTTTTTGGGGAAAAAAAATTTGCTGCAATAGTCACTCCATCATTTGTTTGAAAAGAAACTTTTTCCATTGCAGGCCCCTCCAATTCAGTTAATTCACCTTTTTCGCTTTGCTGAATGCAGCCAAAAAACAAAACCAATGCCGCTAAAAGAAAAAAAGCAAAGAAAGGTTTTTGCATAAAGAATATGTCTTTGACTTATTAAATAATTCTTTCTTTTGAATCTTTCTTATCAATGTGAATTACATTTACAGGACAGGAGTCAGCTGCTTCTTTGTTTAATGCAAAATCTTCATCTTTTATTTCCAATTCCTGCCATCCTTCTGCAACATCTTTTCCGCCAATAATGTCTGATTTTCCGTCATCATTCATTTCCCAGAATTTTGGTGCAACATTGGCGCAGGCTGAGCATCCAATGCAGTTAGGCCTGTCATGCCTTAAAATATAAAGTCCCATGCTTTTTCCTCCCAGTAAATGCCTTATTATTTACTATTTTTTTTATTATTAAAAACTTTTTGGTTCGCTTATTACCTTAAAATGCTGTAATTAGGGCTTTCTTCTGTAATCTGCACGTCATGAGGATGGCTTTCCTTTAATCCTGCCAAAGAAATTTTAACCATTGAAGCTTTCTTTAATTCATGAATATTTTTTGCTCCGCAGTAACCCATTCCAGATTTCAATCCTCCGATTAACTGGTAAACAACTTCCTCTAATTTTCCTTTATATGGAACCACTCCTTCAATTCCTTCGGGAACAAATTTGGCCTGGTCTGAAACATTTTCCTGACCGTATCTATCTTTTGATCCTTTAGTCATTGCCCCCAAGCTTCCCATTCCCCTGTACTGCTTGTATCTTCTGTTGTTCAAAAAAATTGTTCTTCCAGGAGACTCATCTGTTCCTGCAAAAAGGCTTCCGATCATCACTGAATCGGCTCCAGCCGCAATTGCCTTCACAATATCTCCGCTATGCCTTATTCCGCCATCACTAATTAATGGAATGCCGGCTTTTTTGCATGCCTGGGCCGCATCAAAAATAGCAGTGATCTGTGGAACCCCGACTCCGGAAATTACTCTTGTAGTGCAGATGCTTCCAGGACCAACACCGCATTTGACTGCATCAGCTCCGGCTTTAATTAAAGCTTCTGCTCCTTCTTTTGTGGCAATGTTTCCTGCAATGACTTGAATATTAAAATCTTTTTTTATTTTTTTCACTGCCTCAATTACATTCTTTGAATGACCATGCGCAGTATCTAAAACTATTACATCAGTTTCAGCTTCAGCGAGTGCTTGAACCCTGTTAAAATCTTTCGGTCCGACAGCAGCTCCAACTATGAGCCTTCCTTTTGAATCTTTATTTGATTCAGGGAAATCAATTTTGCTTCTGATGTCCTTCATTGTAATTAATCCAACCAATTCATTTTTCTTATTCAACAATGGAAGCTTTTCAAGCTTGTGTGTTCTAAGCATTTTTTTTGCATCATTTATTGAAACATTTTCTTCCGCTACAACTAAATCTGAAGTCATTATTTCCTTTACTTTAGTTTTCGGGTTTTCCTGAAACAATAAATCCCTGTTAGTAATTATTCCAACCAATTTTCCGTTTTCAACTACGGGAAAACTTGAAATGCTTTTAGATTTCTGGATTGAAAAAATTTCATCCAAAGTATCTTCTGGCCTGACAGTTACAGGATTCCTGATTACTAAGAATTCAGATTTTTTTACTTTTTCAACTTCAGCTACCTGGGATTCAATTGACATGTTCTTGTGAATAATTCCTACTCCGCCTAAATGCGCAATTGAAATAGCTAAATTTGCTTCAGTGACAGTGTCCATTGCAGAGGAAATCAAAGGAATATTTAATGGAAGATTTTTAGTTAAACTAGTTCTGACTTTTACTTCATTCGGAAGAATTTCAGAGTAATTCGGAATTAAGGAAACATCATCAAAAGTTAAGCCGTTTCCTTTCTTGATTAAATCACTTAAATCTAGTTTTATTCCCATAATACCTTAGGAATCCAAAGGTTAATAAAAGTTGCTTTAGTTATGTTCAAGCACTCAGAAAAAATTATTTGACGTGCTTCAGTATAACTTTATTTATTTGATTTCTGACTACCTTAATCTTTTTTGGGTAAAGAATTTCTATTCCCCCCATGTAAAGCCTTTTGTTTACTTCAATTCCAATTGAATGAATTTTTTCTTTGTCTGAAAGCTTGTTTATTATAGCTGACTTTCTTCCACTGTAAGGAAGCCCTATCTCAGTCCAGTAGCCGAGCTTTTCAAAATCTTCTTTCAGCTCCCTTGAAAATTCTCCCAAGCACGTGCTTTGGTGGTTGTCCATTAAGCAGATGTCCGGTCTTTCTTTTCTTACATCAATTGAATGACTTCCCCCAAAAGGATTCATTGAATGGCCGTCAACATGAAGAACTGTTCCATTCTGTTTTGCAATCCATTTCTTTAAGCTTTCAAAAAAAGGATCATAATGAGTTTGAAGCAATAATTCGATTTCCTGTTTATCAGGATAATTTTTCCATACTTTTTCTCCGTCCCAGGCAACTTTAATTAAAACTCCTTTATTAGAGAAATCGTTTCTTCTCCTGTTCAAATCAACAACGAATCTTGTATACTTGGCTTTGATTATCTTTGCTTTATCCAAATTGAACAACTGGTCTGTACCGGGGTCTATGTGCTTCCATATCGCACTTCTTTCCAGAATCCTTTTTTCATATCCTTTTGGAATTTTTTTGCTCCAATGAGGAATTGTAACAAGAAGCTTGTCAAATTTCATAAACAAAAAAACAATTAAAATATATTTAAACCTTGAGTTTTTCCAAAAAAAGAATCAATTCCTTCGCAACATTGATTTTTGGATAAAGTTTTTGAAATCCCTTAAATTGAGGGCTTCTGTTTGCCTCTAAAATAAAGTACCCTGAAGTGGTTAAAGCCAAATCAAGCCCAAGAAAATCTCTTCGAACAATTAAAGCAGCTCTTAATGACAATTTCTTTAATTCATTGGTTAAAGTAAATTTTTTTGCTTCTGCCCCCAACGCAATATTTTTTTTCCAGTTAAATGATTTTTTTTCATAGACTCCGAGAACTTTTTTGCCTAAAACTAAAACCCTCAGCTCTTTTTTTATTGGAACGAATTCCTGGATCAAATATTTTTTTCTTTTTGAAAGTGTTTTTGAAAATTTTCTCAAATCATTTACATTGACTTTGAAGACTTCTTCACCCCTCTTCCCTGAAACATTTTTAATTACAGCAAATTCGTTGAACTGCTTTTCAAAAAAATTAATTCTTTTCTTTGAAAACAAAAAAGTTTTCGGCTGAAACAATTTATTTTTTTTAAATAATAAAAAATTTGAGTACTTGTTTCTGGGTTTTTCTTTCAATAATGATTCATCCAACAATTTCACTGAACTTGAATGCAATTTTTGAAGCTTTTTTCTTACTAATTCCCCGTTTCCTCTTATTGCCCTGACAATTACTGCGTCAACTTTTTTATTCAAAAATTTGCTGGAAAGGTTTTTTGGTGAAACCATTACGGCTTTGTGATTTCTCTTGACTGCTTCTTTCTTAATCTGCTTAACTTCCCACTGCTTTTCATTTGAAACAATTAATATCTTCATTCAATTCACTTAATTTTTTTAAATGATTTTAAAAAGGGCTTTCTTTAAATATATTTATTACTAACTTAAATGATTTCAATTAATTCAATTAAAGTAATTCAATTAAAGTTGTTTATTATGGTTGATTCAATTGCTTCAGGAACAGTTTTAACCAATATAGGTTTGGCCGTTTTGGCAATAGTTTTAGGAATACTTATTGGAAGAATTTTAAAGCTTGCTTTTATTGCAATAAATAACAGATTTAATTTTGTCAACAGAAGCGCAGTCACCGCCTTCACTAATCTTTTAGAATTGTTTTTTCTGGTTACTTTTACGGTTCTTGCTTTAGGGTATGTTGGAGTAAATCAGGCAACAATTATTTTAGAAAACCTCCTAAGCTTAATCCCCCCTTTATTGAGTTTAATCTTAATATTGTTTCTTGGACTGATTTTCATTAATTTGTTTGTGGATTTAATTATTGGTTTATTTTTTAGGCTTGGATTCGGAAATTATTTAAGCAACATCGGATTAACCAATAGGTTTATCTCAAATTCATCAATTGTATTGAAGATTTTCTTGTTCCTGATTGTTTTGATTTCTTCATTGAATTTTGTCGGCTTAAATATTCCAAGCGTGGAATTAGTTATTACCTCAGTAATTGTTGTGTTCGTTTTGATTGCGGGCGGAATGACTTATTATGTTTTCAAAGACCCTATGGCAAACTTTCTTTTAGGGATTTACATTGAAAAAAATTTGTTTAAAGCGGGGCAGAGAACCAGAATCGGGAATTTTTCAGGAGAAATTCTTTCAATTACAAGCCACGGCGTTTTAATAAAGCTTGACTCAGGCTCAAATATTTTAATTCCGAACAAGGAAGTGCTGTCAAAACACATTTATTTCCAGAGAGCAAACACTGATTTATCAAGGCTTGAAAATATCAGGGCAAACTATGTCACTCAGCTCAGAAGCTACTGCGGCCCCGCAAGCGCGGCAATGATGCTGAACTTTTATGGATTTGACAAAGCAACTCAAGAAATTCTTGGAAATTTAAGCGAAACAAAACAGCCGGGAGGAGTAAAGCCGAATAAATTAATTGAAGCAGTTAAGCAGTTCACAGAAGGAAATGTCATTGGAGCAAAAATTAATTTTGAAAAAATTTATAATTTAAAGGAAGAAGCAAAGAACTGGCTTTCGGAAGGAGCAATGCTGATAATGTGGTTTAAGAAACCGGTTCTGTTTCCTGAAAAATCTTCTAAATCAGGACACTATGTTTTATGTGTTGGGATTGAAGGAGACGAATTAATTATAATGGACCCCTCTCCTCAGACAAGCGGAGTATTCCTTATTGATTACAGGTTAATGGAAGAAGCAATGGCGGACTACCATGATGATAGATCAAGAGGCTACTTGGTTTTCGGAAAAAAAGGAACTTCTTCTTACTGGAGAATAAAAGAAGGGCTTTTATACAATGAAATTTCAGCTTACAAGAATTTAAGCAAAACATTTGAAAGGTATTTAACTAAATTGCTCAGAAAAAGATCAACAATTCATGAGCTTCTCTCAGAGCCTGTTTTTGAAAAAATGAGGAAAGAAAAAAAGGGAGTTAAAAAGATCTGGGATCCTGAAAAAGAATTAGAAAACAGTTAAAGGTTCAGTTTATGGAAGTAGTTTTAGTTTCAGAAAAAAAAACAGAGGAAATCGAGCGTCTGCAGAAAGCATTTGAGGAAGTGAATGTTAAGGCTCCATATGTAAAAATTGGAAATATTGCACTGCATACAAAAGGAAAAAACACCAGCATTTTTTTTGGGTCGCTTGACTTCAGTAAATTTAATGGCTGCTTCCTGCAGCTTGATGCAAGCTTTGTTGATTTCGCTGAACCATTTCTTGATGAGCTTGTGAAGAAAGGCATTTACTGCCAGATGAAGCCAGAGTCTTTTTACATTAATTCAAATATTCCTTTCCAGTATGTTGTCTTAAACTCAAAAGGAATTAAGGTGGCTAAAACAGTTATAACAAAGGATTTAACTCAACTGGATTCAATTTCAGATGAATTCAATTTTCCAGTTATATTCAAAACATTTGTCAAGACAAGCAAAACTCAAAGCTTTGTCGCTGAATCAAAAAGAAACTTAATGGCTATTGCAAACGGAATCAAAACAGAGTTAGATGCAGTAACTGTGCAGGACTTCATTGAAGGAGACCTAGTTTATGCTGCCGTGATTGGAGAAGAAGTTTTTGCAATTCAAAAAAAATGGAACGTTGAAAAATTTGAACATGAAAAAAAAGTCTCCTCAACAATTTTAAGCGAAAAACAAATAAGTATTGCAGTAAGCGCAGCAAAAGTTCTCGGACTTGACATAGCAGTAGTTAAAATGATTAATGAAAAAGTGACTGGAATAAGAACATTAATCGATTTTGAGTTATTCAATAAAGCTTCAGGAAAAGACTTATACAGAGCAGTGGCAAATTTTTACTTAAAAAAAATTCAGTGATTAAATGAAGTTTGTAATGATTGCAGGGGCAAAGTCAACAAAGGAATCAAGAAAAAGGATTCTGGAAGCAGCGAAAAAATACTTTGACACGGTTTTATTTGTCCCAATTGAAAAAATAAGAATCCATTGCGAGGCAGGAAAAACAAAAATTTTGTTCAAAAATATGGATTTAACTGAATTCGATGTCTGCTATGCAAGGTTTTTCGGCAATGATTTTGTTTTAGGGCAGATAATACTTGATTTACTGGAAAACTCGAATGTTTACACGCCTAATTCAGTGCAGGGATTTCAAATTGCCAACCATAAATACTATGCAGTTAAAGTTTTAAGCGAATTAAATCTCCCTGTTCCAGAAACAGGTTTGAGTATTACTCCTGAAACTGCTTTAACCATTTCAAGCAAAATTAATTTTCCTTTAGTTGTGAAGCTCGTTGCAGGATTTGGAGGAAAAGGAGTGATGCTTTCTCAGTCAGAAAAAGAATTCAAGCCGGTTCTCGACACATTGAAAGTATTCAAGGAATTTGTCACAATACAAAAATTTATTCCAAATGACGGAACGGACAAAAGAGTTTACGTTTTTGGGTCAAAAACAATTGGAGTGGAAAGAAAAGCAGCTAAAGGAGACTGGAGGGCAAATGTTTCCAGAGGAGGCCAGGCAAAAATAATGCAAGTAACTGACAAGGAAAGACAGATTGCAATTAATGCAGCTAAGCTGCTTGGATTAGATATATGCGCAGTTGATTTCATTAAATCAGATAAAGGGCCAGTAATAATTGAAATAAACTTTGCTCCTGGATTCATAATAAAATATTTTGGAAGCAGGTTTGCAAGAGAAGCAATGGAAACAATGTATAAAAAAGCATTGAAGAAAAAGTGATTAAATGAATATTTTAATTGTTTCAAATGAACAGCAATGGGAAATAAATCAATTAGAAAAAGAAGCCTTGAAAAGAGGGCACTTTGTTTCAGTTTTAAAGCCTGAAGAAATTATTGCAGACTTCGATTCAAAAGAATCTTATGACATTGTTTTATTCAGGCCCTTGGCAGGCAAGGCAGTGCAGGGAAGAGCAATTGCAAAAAGCTTTATTTCAAAAAACATTGATGTAGTTGACGAAAAAATTGCCTACGAATCAGGCGGAAATAAATTCAATCATTACAGTGAATTCAAGCAGGCAGGATTAAATATCCCTAAAACAATTTTTTTAAACAAAGCAGGAATTGAATTAATTAAAAAAGGAAGCTTTGCAAAAGAAATTGTTGTAAAAGAAATCGGGGGAAAAAGAGGCGCTGGAGTGTACAGAACAAAGCCGGAAAATCTTGAGGAACTGCTTAAAAAAATTGACAAAAAAAAAGATTTTATTGCACAGGAATTCATTCAATTTGAAAAAGAATTCAGAGTGCTTGTCGTTGGAGCAAAAGTCCTCGGAATGTTTTCAAAACATGGAAGAAACTGGATTAAAAATATCTCTAAAGGCGGAAAAGCAAAAAAGGAAAAATTAACTAAAAGCCATGAAGAAACTGCTTTAGTTGCAGCAAGATCAGCAAAGCTGGAAATAGCCGGAGTTGATCTTGCATTATACAAAAAAAAGCTTTATGTATTGGAAGCAAACAGAACTCCGCAATTCAAGGCATTTCAGGAAACCCACCCAAAAATTAATGTGGCAGAAGAAATAATCAAATTCCTTGAAATGAAATTCCACAGAGAATATTGAAATTTGTTTTCATTCCATTTAACTTAGCACTCATTTCTGATTTTAGATTTAATTAAACTAGATTTTTGCTCTGCTTCTTTGAACGCGCTTACTGTAATAACTCTGCATTTAAGGTTTCTTCTTTTAATTTCTGCTTTAACTTCAGGTTCTCCGGGAATCTGGTCATAGCCAAGAGCAATCACATCAGGATTCAATTCAACTACTTTTTCAAAAATGTCTTCCCTGCATCCAAGCACTGCATTGTCCACGGCTTTCAAAGAGCCAACAATTTCAAGCCGAAAACCCTCTTTATGCACTGGCTTTTTTTTCTTGAATTTTTCAACATTTTCATCTCTTGCAACAATCACAGTCAAGTGACTGCCGAGCTTTTTAGCTTCATTCAAATAATGCAGATGCCCTAAATGAAGCAAGTCAAATGTCCCGAAAGCAAGAACTTTTTTCGTTTTAATTTTCATTTTAATAACTTCCTAGAAATTTTCCTTTGAAATCGTTTTTTAAAGTTAATGATAATTCAAAGAATTATGGCTTTAAAACAGGAAGAAAAATTTGAGTTAATTAAAAGAAACTCAGCTGAGCTGATTACAGAAGAAGAAATAAGAAAACTACTGGAAGAAAAAAAGAATCCAGTAACTTATTGCGGATACGAAGTTTCAGGAGAAGTTCATTTAGGGCACTTAGTTACAATCACTAAACTACTTGACTTGCAGAAAGCAGGGTTTCATGTAAAAGTATTGTTTGCTGACTGGCACACATGGCTGAACAAGAAAGGAGAATGGAGCTTCATTCACGAAATGATAAAAAAATGGGAAAAGGCCTTCAAGGCATTAGGATTGGAAAAAGCTGAATATGTTTTAGGCTCAAGCTTTCAAAGAACACAGGCATACATAGATGATCTGCTTACACTTTCATTGAACACAACAGTGAACAGAAGCCTGAGATCAATGCAGGAAGTTGCAAGGGATTTCGAGCATGCAACAGTAAGCCAGATGATTTATCCCTTAATGCAGATTAATGACATTAAATACTTGGATGTTGATTTAACTGAAGCAGGAATAGAGCAGAGAAAAATTCATGCACTTGCAAGGGAAATAATGAATAAAATTAATTTCAGGAAACCTTTGTTTGTTCACACTCCTTTAATCAATTCCCTTCAAGGCCCTGGAAAAAAAATGAGCTCTTCAGTTGAAGGAAGCTTAATTTCAGTGCAGGATGAAGAAGCAGAAATAAAGAAAAAAATTGCAAAAGCCCACTGCCTTGAAGGAGTAACAGAAAACAATCCAATGCTGGAAATCACTAAATTAATTCTATTTCCTCATTTAAATAAAATTAAAATTGAAAGAGACCAAAAATTCGGCGGAGACATTGAATTCAATAATTACAATGAATTAGAAAAATCCTTTGAAGAAAAAGAACTGCATCCAATGGACTTAAAAAACGCAGTTGCAAGAGACTTAAACAAAATTCTTGCTCCAATGAGAAAAAAACTCAAATAAATTCGAAAAAATAACAGGCAAATTTAAATAATTCTAAATATAATGCAGCAGTTGAAGGTCTGGGTCTAAGAACAGTTGATAGATGAGCAAAAACTGGATGAATACTTTTAAATAAAAGAATCAGCTTATATTAAACTGATTTGAAGTGAATTTCATTGAAGTATTTGTAAATCCAAAAAAGATTGTTAAAGAAGAGTTAAAGTCAAAGTCTTTTACTAATACTTTGATTTTCTTGTTAACTCCCACAATTTTAATTGCTGTTTTATTATTAGTTTTTGGAATTTCTTTAAATTTATTTATTTTGTTTTCTGATTTGCTTGGAAGAGTTTTAATGGTGCTGCTTTTTTCACTGTCATTATTTGCAGTAACAAAGTTTGTAAAAGTAAAAAAAGAATTCAATTATCTGAATATTTTTAGGGCAGTTTCATTAGGAGGATTTTATCAGGTTTTAATCGTTTTATTTTTTATTTTTCTGTTTTTAACTAATCCAGCATACATTGGCAGTTTAAGGGATTACTCAAATCAAAGCATCAATAATGTTCAATTAATGAGTAATCTAAGCAATGCAATCAGTCCGCTAGGAGAAGGATTTAACATAGTTTTATTGGTTTTAGCAGCTGTTATAGCTCTATTATCATTTGCCTACTTATTCATTTCATGGTTTTTTGCAGCAGACGAATTGTTCAAAAGGCGCTTTTGGCCTAATTTAGGGCTTTTTATTGCCTCTTTTGCCCTTTATTTAGTAATAATGCTTATTAGGACTCTGATTCTGCCTTTTTAATGCCTTAATGATATTATTAAAAAAGTTACTCCTAGAATATAATTCTTTAAGATAAATAAAAGTGATCTTAATGAAAGTTAAGTGCCCAAGCTGCGAGGAAAGAATTGACATAAATGTAAATGAATTCGAAGAAGGCGACAACTTTGACTGCCCTGAATGCAATTCAGAGTACATTTTAAAGGTCAAAAGCGGCAAATTCGTTTTAAAGCCTGAATCTTCAAAGTATGACAACTATTCATTAGAAGAATACTACGATGAAAGCTGAAAAAGTAATTATTTAATTACTAACTTCTTCTTCTTTAATGAGCAAAATGCAGGTATATAACTCTATTTCAAAAGCAAAAGAGGAATTCATTCCTTTAGAGAAAAATAAAGTCAAAATGTATGTATGCGGGCCAACAGTTTATGGGCCTGGGCATATAGGGCATGCAAGAACCTATGTTGCTTATGACATAATCAGAAGATACCTTGAATTCAAAGGATTCAAAGTAAGATTCATAGTTAATATTACTGATGTGCATGACGACATGATTAAAAGAGCTCAGGAGCTGAATACAACAATCTTTGATTTAGCTGAAAAAAACATTAAACTTTTTTTTAAAGACATGAAAGAACTTGGAGTTAAAGAAGCTGATTCAAATCCAAGAGTAACGGAAGTCATTCCAGAAATAATTGAAATGATTCAAGAGCTTGAAAAAAAAGGCTTTTCTTATGAAACAGAAGACGGAGTTTACTTTAAGATAAGCAAATTTCCTGATTATGGCAGGCTTTCAAAAATCAAAGTAATTGAAAGCAAAACAGGGACAAGAGTTGAAACAGACAAATATGATAAGGAAAACCCTCATGATTTTGCTTTATGGAAAAAACAGAAGCCGAATGAACCTTTTTGGAGCAGTCAATGGGGAAAAGGAAGGCCGGGCTGGCACATAGAATGCAGTGCAATGGCAAAAAAAGAATTGGGAAAAACAATTGACATCCATGGAGGGGGGCAAGACTTAATTTTTCCTCATCACGAAAATGAAATTGCTCAAAGCGTTAACGCAAATGATGCTCCTTTTGTAAAGTACTGGATTCACGCAGGCTTTCTTACAGTTGAAGGAGAAAAGATGAGCAAAAGCCTCGGCAATTATATTGAAATCCCTGAAATGCTTGAAAAATTTGATGCGAAAGTTTTCAGGTTCTTTGTTGCAATGCAGCATTACAGGTCAGGAGTTGATTTCAGCGAAAAAGCAATGCATAATGCAGCTCAGTCGCTTGAAAGAATAAACAATTTAATTGAATCATTGAATGGAATTGAAAACGGAGAGCACAACGATGAAATTCATGAATTAATTGAAAGCAGTAAAACCAAATTCATTAATTCAATGGATGATGATTTTTCTTCTCCCAATGCTGTTGCTTCTTTATTCGATTTTGTGAGGGAAATAAACAAACTAATTTCAGAAAAAAATTTAAGCAAAAAAAATGCAGAAGAAGCTTTAGATTTCTTGAAAGAAATTGATTCAATTTACAGTGCTTTTACTTTTGAAAAAAAAGAATTAAAAATTCCTGAAGAAATTAAAAAATTAGTGAATGAAAGAGAGCAATTTAGAAAGGAAAAAAAATTCAATGAAGCTGACAAAATAAGAAATATTCTAGTTGAAAAAGGATTTCAATTGCTTGATTCAAATGAAGGAGTCAAAGTGAAAAAAATAAATCCATAAAAAAAATTCAAGGTTTAATTGCATTCCTCAGCTCTTGAATTGCTTTAACTCTGTCTTGTTTTCCAAAAATTGCGTTTCCTGCCACAAAAACATTTGCGCCAGCATGAAATGCTTCATTAATTGTTTCAGAAGAAATTCCCCCATCAATTTCAATATCAATTTCAGGAGCCAGTTCCCTGATTTTTTTAACCTTGCTTAAAACACTTGGAATAAATTTCTGGGCTCCAAAGCCTGGATTAACACTCATTGCAAGAACCATGTCAAGCTCATCCAAAACATTTTCAATCGCTGAAATAGGAGTGCTTGGATTAATTGAAACACTTGCCTTGCACCCTAAATCCTTTATCTGCTGAATTGTTCTATGCAAATGAATGCATGCCTCTGCATGAACAGTTAATATGCTTGCACCCGCATTCTTGAAATCCTCTAAATACTTTTCAGGCTCAACAATCATTAAATGAACATCAAAAGGCTTCTTTGACTTTATTTTCTTTAAAACAGCTTGGCCGAAAGTAATATTCGGAACAAACCTGCCATCCATTACATCCATGTGAATTAAGTCAGCATGTTCTTCAACTAAAGCAATTTCTTCATTAATTTTACCAAAATCAGCGCTTAAAATGCTTGGAGAAATCTTTACTTCAGGCATAATAACATTGAAGAAGATAAAAAATATAAATGCTGGCATTAGTAATCTGTAATGCTTCCAAGAAGTTTCAAAAAAAGATTTTTTCATTTCAAAAAAGAAAGGGAAAATATAATTAAACAAAGAGGAAACTTAACTGAAGAGCAGGAAAAGGCAAAAGATTGGGCTGAACAAAAACAGCAAAAAAAAGAAAGAACTGAAATAATAGATAAACAAATTAAAAAAAATTTCAAAGTCAATTTCAATAACTCGGAATTGTTTAATCTGGGTTCAATTTCTTTTATGATTGAATATTTAATAGACAGAATTCCACACCCAGAAAAGGAAACAGGATTATTTCTTGATCTATTGGCAAATTATGAAACTTCAATGCATTTTCATAACCCGTCTTTTCCTAGCACTGAAATTAACACAATTGAATTAAATAAATTACTAAAAAAACTTCAAGAAAAAATTGATTTATTTTATGTAATTGAAGCACAATACAGGGAAGCAAAAAGCTTTAAAGTAGTTGAAAGCATGCAGAGAAGAGTTACCGCCCTACAGGAAAAAATTGAATCTGAATTAAAAAGAAGAAAATCGATTCAAGTTAATGGAGACTTTTTTAATAATTTAAGGAAATTTTACAGGTTTTTTTTAGTACGCTTAATAGGTTCTGAAACTGAATTATATAAAATTGATTATACTTTTGAAAAATTCTGGAATGAAATTTACAACAAAATGGAGGATTGGAAAAAAGAAGTTAAAAAAGAATAAAAAAAATAAGTTTATTTGAAAAACTTTTTTTCTATTTCAGAAAACTTTTCAACTCTTTTTTTATGCCTTAAACCTTCTTTTTTTTCGCCTTCAAAGGCCTCTGAAAGCCAGACATCAACTAAATGCAGAGCTTTCTCTGAATCAGTTGTTCTTGCCCCTAAACATAAAATGTTTGAATTATTGTGATTCCTGCTCATCTTTGCAGTGTTTTCATCAAACACAAGTGTTGCAATTGCTCCGGGAACTTTGTTTGCTGCAACGCTCATTCCGATTCCTGTTCCGCATACAAGAATTCCTTTTCCTTTTTCTGAAACAACTTTTCTTGCAACCCTTTCAGCAAAATCAGGGTAATCAACACTTTCATTTGAATCTGTTCCCAAATCTTCAACTTCAAGTCCTTTACCAAATAATTTTTTCTTGATTTTTTCCTTTAATTCAAATCCCCCGTGATCAGCTCCAAGAAAATACTTCAATTCATTCACCTAAATTCATTTAATTAATTTTTTTTTAATTCGTTCACTTCATTAAATTCATTCATTTAAATTTTTATAAAATTCTTTTACTTTTTCAATTACTCCTTCTTTAGTGAAGCCAAATTTTTTATATAAATCTTTATTGCTTCCAGTTTCTCCAAACCTGTCATTCATTCCAATTCTAAGCAATTTCTTTGGATGATTTTCTGCAAGCACTTCAGCTACTGCTGAGCCAAGCCCTCCAATAATTTGATGGTCTTCAGCTGTAATTAATGCTTTGGTTTCTTTTGCTGCTTTAATTATTGCTTCCTTATCAATTGGCTTAATTGAGCTCATGTTAATAACCCTGCAGTGAATTCCTTCTTTCTCCAATTCAATTGCTGCTTCCAGGCATGGAGCAACCAATGAACCGCAGCCAATTAAAGTCAAATCATTTCCTTCCTTTAAAGTTGCAGCTTTTCCTAATTCAAATTTATATTTGTCATTAAACAATTTAGGGACATTCTGTCTTGTAAGCCTGACATAAAAAGCTCCTTTTTCTTTTGATAAAAATTTTATTACCTGCTTTGTTTCCTCGTCATCTGCAGGAACAATTACTTTCATGTTAGGCAGGCCGCGCATTAAAGAAATGTCTTCAAGCATTTGATGAGTTGGGCCGTCTTCTCCTACTCCAAGGCCTGAATGGGTTCCGCAGAGCTTTACATTCGCTTCATTAATGCAAATGCTTTGCCTGATAGTGTTGTAAGGCAGTCCAGTTAAGAAAGCAGAAAAAGTTGAAGCAAAAACCTGCTTTCCCTCCAAGGACAGGCCTGCTGATGTTCCAATTAAATTCATTTCCGCGACTCCGACATTAAAAAATCTGTCAGGAAACTTTTTCTTGAATGAAGCTGTTTTAGTGCTGCAGCTTAAATCAGCATCCAATACAACAATTTTTTCATCTCCTCCAAGCTCTGCAAGAGCTTCTCCGTAAGAGTTTCTTGTTGCCTGGCTTTCATTAAAATTTTCCCTTAAAAAATTCATTTACTCAACTCATTAATTGATTTATTTAATTCAGGCAAGGCCTTCTCCATTTCTTCTTTAGTTAAAGCCCTTCCATGAAACTCAGGAACATTTTCCATAAAAGAAACCCCTTTCCCTAAAACTGATTTATAGACAACAGCAAAAGGTTTGTCGCTTTTATATGCTGCTTCCAGTGCATTGAATATTTCTTCAAAATTGTTTCCATTGATTTCCATTGCATTCCAATTAAATGCCTTAAATTTATCCGCTACAGGAGCGGGATCCATTACATTCTTTGAATAGCCATCAATTTGAATTCCATTAACATCAATGAAAGCAATTACATTATTTAATTTATAGAAGCCTGCAAGCATTGCCGCTTCCCATGACTGGCCTTCCTGGATTTCTCCGTCACTTAAATGAACAAAAATTTTATGCTTTTTCTTGTCAAGTTTGGCAGCTAAAGCCATTCCGTTGCCCACACTTAAGCCCTGCCCTAACGCTCCAGTAGTGGTTTCAATTCCTTTGCATAAAATTCTTTCAGGATGGCCTGCAAGAAAGCTTCCCATTTTTCTTAAATTCATTAATTCTTTTTCAGGAAAAAAACCCTGTTTTGCCAGGCAGGCGTAAAGAATTGGAGCGCAGTGGCCGTTGCTTAAAATAAACCTGTCCCTCAAATCATCTTTTGGATTTAATGGATTTAAATTCATTTTATTGAAAAACAATGCAGTGAAAACATCAGCTTCTCCAAGAGGGCCTCCTGGATGGCCGCACCCGGCAGCAAACGTCATTTCAAGAACCTTTTTCCTTAATTCAAAAGAAATTTTTTTCAGCTCTTTAATTGATTCAACTTTTTTCATTGCATCAAATCATTAACAGTCATTAAATTTTAATAATTAAATTTGAATATTCGCTTTCTTTGCATCCTCTAAAAATTTACTTAAACCTTTGTCAGTTAAAGGATGCTTCATTAACTGCTCCATTACACTAAACGGAAGAGTGGCTACATCCGCACCCATTTCAAGAGACTCAATTACGTGCAATGGATGCCTTATGCTTGCAACAAGAATTTCAGATTTCAAATTTGGATAGTTCTGCTTCATTGCAACGCATTCCTGAATTAATTTCATTCCATTGCATCCAATGTCATCAAGCCTTCCTACAAAAGGGCTCAAATAAGTTGCTCCAGCCTTTGCAGCCATTAAAGCCTGAGTTGAACTGAAAATCAAAGTGCAATTAGTTTTAATTCCTGTGTTTGAAAATTCCTTGATTGCCTTCAATCCATCCTTAATCATTGGAACCTTTACAACAATATTGTCGTGAATTTTCGCCAGTTTTCTTCCTTCTTCAACAATTTTGTTAAAATCAGTTGCAACAACTTCCGCACTTATTGGACCATCAACAATTGAAACAATTTCCTTAATAACTTCCTTGAAATCTCTTCCTGTTTTAGCTACAAGAGAAGGATTTGTGGTTACTCCATCAACAATTCCCCAAGAACTAGCTTCCCTGATTTCCTTTACATCCGCTGAATCAATGAAAAACTTCAAAATCTTCCCCTCAACAAAAAAATTAATGCAATAATATTTGAATATTAATTAGTGGAAAGCTCAAAAAGTTTAAATAACTGACTTGCGAAAAAAATGAATTTAAAGGCAAAGCTTAAAGCCTTGAATTCTTATTTTCTTGGTCTTCTTTTCCTGACAGGCCCACCTCCTTTTCCCTTTTCAGGAGTCTTAGGCTTAAACATATTTCTTTCATGCTCTAAAGCCATTCTTTCAATTCCCCGACAAAGCGATTTCAAAAAATCAGAGGTTTCTTTAGATAAAGGAAATTCATCAATATCTGCCCTATACAACCTGTCAGTAAATTCAATTGAATCATTTGTAAAAACAGGGTGAAAATATTTTTTTGCAAACAAAAACAAATCCACTAAATCCCTAACCGAAATTTTTCTATCTTTAAGAGAAAAATATTCTAATGCCTCGCGAATACTTGAATTAGAAAAACTAAAAAATAATTGTTCATTTTTTTCTGGAAACTTATTTGAATTATCAAAATCATAGTTTATTGGAATTTCCATTAGAATAGATCTAGTAATAATACTGTAGGGCGGTTTAACTTTTTTTCTCCCAGCAATAGTGTCTCTTAATAATTTCTGCAATTCTTTTTCTTTTTTATTTAATTTATCAGGAGAATCTAAAAGCACATCAAGCAATAATTTTTTTTCAGCCATTAATTAATCACTTTTATTTACTTTTATTCATTTTAATTTCTTTAAAGCTTCTTCAATTTTGTTCATTGCTTTTTCAATTAATGAATATTCTGTTGCATAACTGAACCTAATCAAGCCTTCTCCATTAGTTCCAAACTCAGTTCCTGGAATTGCAATTACTCCTGCATGCTTTATCAGCCATTCAGTGAACTCAATTGAATTCATTTTTGAATCAAATTTCGGAAAAGCATAAAAAGCTCCTTCAGGCTTTACACTCATATGCAGTTTATCTATTTCTGAAATCCTTTTAGTAATCAATTTATTTCTTCTTTCATACTCTTTTCTCATTGCTTCAATCGACTTAATGCTTCTTTTGTCTTTCAAAGCAGTGAAAGCAGCCAGCTGGCTTATTGTTGGAGCACTTAAAGTTGAATAAATGTGAGTGTGAGTCATTTCCTTAATCATCCATTCAGGGCCTGCCGCATAACCAACTCTAAAGCCCGGCATTGCATAGGTCTTTGAAAAAGATTGAAGAGTAACTACATTGTTTTGCATTCCATTAAATGAACCAATTGAATAATGCTTTCCTTTTCCAAAAACAAATTTCTCGTAAGCTTCATCAGAAAAAATCATTAAATTTTTTTCCACTGCAATGTCTGCTATTTCCTCCAATAATTTTTTCTTTAAAACAGTTCCTGTAGGATTGCTTGGCGTGTTAACAATAATTCCTCTTGTTTTAGGAGAAATTAATTTCGTTAATTCATCTGGATTAACCTGAAAGCCGTCTTCTTCATTTAAATTCAAGTCAACTGGAACACCGTCAATGAATTCCACTCCCGGCTTGTAAGCAAGAAACCCCGGATTAGGAACAATAATTTCTTCAGTCACATCAGTTACAGTCATGTAGCTAAGCAATAAAGCTTCAGTTGAACCGCAAGTAACAATAACCTGCTTTTGAGGATCACTTAAATTAATTTTATTTTCTTTTTTGAGTTTTTTTCCAATTTCTTCAATTAATTCAGGTCTTCCCTGAGAAGAAGAATAATGAGTGAAGCCTTTATCCAAATATTTTTTTGAAGCCTCGATTACGTGCTTTGGAGTATCAAAATCAGGCTCCCCGGGGCCAAGAGAAATAATTTCTTTCTGAGTTTCAGCTAAATGAAACAATTTAGCGAAAATGCTTTCAGGCAACTCATAAGTTCTCTTTGAAAGCAAAAACTTCGAGGTATTCATGCAATACTTTAAAAGAAAAAGAAGTATTTAAAACTGACTTTAAAAGTGAAGTATTAATATAAGATTTGAATTACCTTAGTTAATCAAAGATTTTAGAGAAATTTTTATGAAAAAAAATAAAAAAAATTCAATTTCATCAAATCAAAGAATTCTTTTTTTATTTGCTTCTTATGTATTTACAGTTCTGCTGGCAGCTGGCTTCTTATTTTTCACTGGCACTCAGGTTTCATTTCAAGCATTTTTTTTAATGTCATTTATAATATTTATTGCAATGGGAATAGGAACATTAACAGCAATTAAATTCCCTGAATTTACTTCAAGGCATTCCAAGAAATTAAAATATTGGGTTTTGGTTTTACTTGGCTTAAGCCAAATATTTCTTGGAGCTGGAAACATTCTTGAAGAAGGCTGGAATTTATTCTTTTCAGCACAAATTTTTATTGGAATTATTTTAGTTTTTATTGGAGCAATCCTCTTAAAAAAACAGAAACAGAAAAAAAAGAATTAATGAAAAATTTTAAATCTATATAATTTTTCTTCAAAATCAATTACTTTATTATTTTTAAATTCAATTCCTTCTTTCTTCAATAAAGCAATCTTTTTTTCAACCCAAAAGCATATCCTCCAATGCTTCCACTGCTTGAAACAACTCTATGGCACGGAACCTGAGGAGCAAAAGGATTTTTATTACAGGCATTTCCCGCTGCCCTGAAAGCTTTCGGGTTTCCAATGGCTTTCGCTATTTCTTTGTAAGTGGTTACCTTTCCTTCCGGAATCAATTTAAGTTTACTGTAAACCTTTTCATTGAAATTCATACAAATAAATAAATACAAACAACTCATTAAATTATTTGAAACTTATGACAAAAAGATTTTTTGGAAGAGTAAAAAAATTAAGACAAAGAATTGAAGAAATAAATCAAACAATAATAAATATAATTAATGCCAACCCTCCAAGAAACGAATCATTAAAGTCATATGCATCAAGAATTAATTCACTGCTTGCATCAAAAGGAATTAGTTATGCAAATTCATCGATTTTAACAAAAATAAAGCAATTAAATGAAAGGCATGTACTGCGACTAGAATTCAATAGATCTGTAATTCCAAGAGTGACTAATGAAATGAAACAACTTGTAACGGAGTTAATTGAAAAAGGATTCAGCTTAGAACAAATAGCTGAAGGCACAGATGTTCCATTAAAATATGTAAGACTGAGATTTAATTCCTTAAAAAAAAGCAAAGAAACGAAAAAAATAAGGGAAGAAAGTAAATATGACGTGCATTTTTCAGGGGCTCCTTTAACATTAGAAGAAATTTACAGGAGAGCAGGAATTATCAGAGCAAAAAGACTAAAACAGGAAGAAGCAATAAAGAAAGAAATTCAAGAAAGGAAAAAAGAAAAGGAAGAAGAGGAAGAAAATGAATTTGATTGAATTTTTTTTGCAGGCAATTAAATTAAAGGATTTAAATAGACAGGGCTGGATTCAGTTTCCAGTGAAAGACAGTGAAAGCGTTGCCGATCATTCATGGAGCACTGCTTTAATGGCTTTCGTTTTTGCAAAACAGTTTCAGTTAAATGAATTGAAATGCATTAAAATGGCTTTAATTCATGACTTAGCTGAAGTAGTTGTCGGAGACATCACTCCGCAGGATCAAAAAAATAATAACATCAGCAGTGAACAAAAATTTTTAATGGAAAAAGAAGCATTAGAAAAAATAACTGAAAACCTTGACCCAGTAACAGGAAAGGAAATAATTGATTTATGGCTTGAATTTGAAGAAAACGAATCAAAGGAAGCAAAGCTTGTAAGGCAGTTGGACAGATTAGATTTATTATTTCAAACACACTTATATGTGAAAGAAAAAAGAAATGAAAAAGACCTTAAAAAATTTTTTGAGTTCTGCTCAAAGCAATTGCATGAACTTGAATTCAAAAAAATCGAAGAAAAATTAAAAGAGAAAAGAAAAGAAGGAAAAAAAAATGGCTGAAAGAAAAGAAAAATTCGCTGTCAGAATACTTGATGAACAAAAAAAAGCCGTAACAAAAGAATTCAACAGAAAAGAAATTGAAGAAATTATTTCAAAATTTCTTTCAAACACTTTATTCACTTTCCCGGGAATAGCAAATATCTGCAATACAACAGAGCAGCATGTCCGAGAAGTCAATCAAAGAAATAATGTGCGTTTCTCTGAAAATTCCTTAAACTTCAAAGTACAGAAAGCAATTGAAAAACTGTCAAGTGAAGAAAAAAAAGCTGATGAAATCGTGCTTCACTTAAAGCAAAATTTCATGGAAACAAATCCATTGACTGCAAGGCAAAACCACGTTGTTTTCGATATAGCCACCATTCAAAAAAAAATCAGTAAAAAAAGAGCACAGCAGAAAAAACCAAGAACGGAAAATAAAGACAGGCTGCAAAGAAGGCCAAGAAAATGAAACCCTCTATGCCGGGATAAATTTAAATAGAAAAAAAACCCTTTTCTTTGCATGAAAAAAGTTGAATGGTATCTGGATTTTGTTGATAATAATTATAAGCCTTCGAAAACTGATTTAGTGTGCTTGTTTTATTTTGAACCTGCAAAAGGAATAAGCAAAGAAGAAGCAATTGGAAGAATAGCAAGTGAAAGTTCTACGGGAACTTGGACTACTTTGTTTAAGCTTCCTCCAAGAATGAAAAAGCTTCAGGCAACTGGCTTTGAAGTCAACGGAAATTATGTGAAAGTTGCTTATCCATTGGATTTATGGGAGAAAGGAAATGCTCCTCAATTGCTGAGCGGAATTGCTGGAAACATTTTTGGAATGAAGGCATTGAATAATTTAAGATTAATTGATGTTTCTTTTCCAAAGGAATACTTGAATGCATTTAAAGGACCAAAACATGGAACTAAAGGTTTAAGGAAATTGTTTAAAGTAAACAAAAGGCCTTTAACTGGAGCAGTGCCAAAACCAAAAATCGGATTCTCGGCAGCAGAGCACGCAGACATTGCTTTTCAAACTTGGACTGGAGGATTTGATTTAACTAAAGATGACGAAAACCTTACATCAACTAAATTCAATAACTTCAATAAAAGAGTTGAATTAATGACTAGACTCAGAGATAAAGCAGAAAAAGAAACAGGAGAAGTAAAAGACGCTTTGCTTAATATCACTGGAGAAACAAATGAAATGATTAAACGAGCAAAATTATTGCACGACAATGGATGGAAGTATGCAATGATTGATGTAGTTGTAGCGGGAACAGCTTCAGTTCAAACTTTAAGAAATGTTTTAGGAGATTATGGAATGGCAATTCATGCGCACAGAGCAATGCATGCAAGCTTTGACAGAAATCCAAAGCATGGAGTTTCAATGCAGTTCCTTGCAAAGCTAATGAGAATCATTGGAGTGGACCAAATTCATTCAGGAACAGCAGTTGGAAAATTAGTGGGAGACAAAAAAGAAGTTCTATCAATTGCTGAAACCTTAAGAGAAACAAAAGTAAAGGAATCAAAGGGATTTTTATTAAACCAGGAGTGGCACAGCATTAAACCAGCATTCCCTGTTTCCAGCGGAGGACTGCATCCGGGATTAGTGCCTGATGTAATGAATTTATTCGGCAACGAATTTGTATTGCTTGTAAGCGGAGGCATTCACGGGCACCCAAAAGGAACTAAAGCAGGAGCAATAGCAACAATGCAGGCAATAGAAGCAACTCTCGACAAAATAACTTTAGAAGAAAAAGCAAAAACAAGCACTGAATTAAAGCAGGCTTTAGAGAAATGGGGAAGACTGCATCCAAAATAAAAAATTAAATTAAAAAAAATTAATGGCTTTCTTCAGCTGTTAAATTTCTTCTTTTTTTAGAAGTTGGTTTTCTTTCTGATTTTAATTCCTCTAATGCAATTCTCTTTCCCTCTTCCCTAAATTCTTCAGACAGCCGTGGATTTTCTAAATATTGAAGCCAAGCAGTTAAAGCAGCTTTCCTAGTTGATTTCTGCCTTTCAATTCTGTTTTTAATAAAGGCTTCCATTCTTTTTTTTGGATCTTCAATCTCCCATGGCTGCTCTCCCTTTTCATGCATAAACTGCTGAGTTAGCATTCCTTTTTTCTGAGCTTCAAAAACCTCTTTTGAAACCCTTACAGGAACCCTTATCCTGCCTTCCATTCTGTATCCAATAAAAACCGTGTCATCTTTAGGGGCCTGACCACCTCTTTTATGAGATTTCCCTTTATGCATAAATAAATAACGATTTTAAAATATTTAAATATTCCACTTGCCTATTGTTTGTAATGAAAAAAATGATTGTATTGCTTTGCGGCTGGAGTGGCTGCGGAAAAAGCTCTGTGGCAGACAATATTGGGAAAACCTTTAATTTAAAGGTAGTTCATTCCAGCGGGATATACCTTCAGCTGATAAAAGAAAAAAAGATTGATGAAACGAAAGCAAAAAAGAATCAAGGTTTCTGGGAAAGCAAGGAAGGAGAAAAACTATTTCAGAAAAGAATTGAAACAGCTCATTCCAAAGAATCGCTTGACAAAATCCTGGACAAAAAGCTTTTGGAAGTAATTGAAAAAGGAAATGTTGTAATGGATTCATGGACAATGCCTTGGCTTTCAAAAAAAGGAATCAAAATATGGCTGGAAGTTTCAGACAAAGAAAGAGCAAGAAGAATTGCTGAAAGAGACAAAATTTCTGAAAAAGAAGCATTGAAAAAAGTAAAGGAAAAAGAAAGGAAAACAATTGAGTTATATAAAAATTTATACGGCTTTGATTTTGGAAAAGACGAAAAAGTATTTGGCTTAATTTTAAACACAAATGATTTAAGCCTGGAAGAAGTCACAGGAAAAGTTGAAGAATTTTTAAGGAAATTAATTTAATGGATTTCCGTTTACATGTTGTTCTTCCAAGTAATCTGAAACTGCCTTGCTAATGTCATAAAAAAATTCTTTTGGATTTTTTTCAATAAAGAAAGTTAATTCATAAGAAGGCGTTTCAGTGTTAAGCATTGCTTTAACTCCTCTTGAATAGCATAAAGAATTTTGAGTGAGGTCAATTTCTTTTTCTTCCTTCATTGCTTTAATTAAACACGAAGCCGAAACGGTTTCCCCGATTATTTGGTGCCTGGTTAAAGCATCCCTGCTTGAAGTAAAAACGAATTCATTCTCGTCAACAGTGAAATTCTGCCTTGAACCAAATTTAATTAATTTAATGTTATCGCTGATTAAAAGAAAATTCGCGCAATCCTTTCCCTGAAGAAAATTGAACGCATCCTGGACCCTTACTCTGAAATCCAAGTCCCCTTCAACTGAAACAACAAATGAGCTGGTTGAACAGACATTTGTAGAGTATTGCGTGCCATAAAAAAAGCTTCCTGCAAAAAAACTCAGCACAATTATTACTGCTAAGGCAAGGATAAAAAAAGGATTCAATCTAATCCTGATTTTTCTGGCTTTCTTTTCCGTCCTCATTCTATGAAGCTCTTTCTCCATCTCATATTCGCTTAAATCATAGTCCTTTAATTTTTCAACAACCTCTGAATCAAGGTAGCCGGCTTTAACATACAAAGCCACTTTCTTCTTCAAAAACTCAAGCGGAACCTCTTTTTTATGCCTTGATTTTGATTCCAATTTCTTAAGCAAATCCTGAGTCCTTTTATCCAATAAATTTTCATTGCTCATTCATTCACTCAAAAAAAAATTCATTCACTAAAAAAAATAATCAAATTAACGCAGTTTTTTGTCCTTTAAAGCAAGCCTTACATCCAAAGCATTAATCGTTTTCCTGTTTGCATGGCCTGCAAAATCCCTTGCATTCAGAGAAACTTCTTTTGAAATGCCTTCAAGCCATTCTCTGAGCTCTTTTCCAGCATCCTCTGAAACCCTGAAAGAAGGATCAGCTTTCTTAATCAGCCTTAAAACTGCCGCCAAAGGAATCTCACTCATAAAAACACTCAAAATTCATCAAAATGAACCCAAATTTTATAGAACTAAGTTCTTAATTTAAATTTATGTCTGAACTCAATTTAATAAGCAAAAATAAGGGGAAATCTGCCCCCGAATTGTTTTAAAAGCAATAAATTCAGGTAAATTTATGCATCAATTTATTTCCCACCCTTTTTTGAAAGAAAACGTAATAGAAAAAAGACTGTATCAAGAAGTGCTTGCAGCAAGAACAATTGAAAACGGAAATACATTAATAGTAGCTCCAACTGCTTTAGGAAAAACAGCGATTGCAGCACTGGTTTCAGCTTTCAAGCTAAAAGAAAATGAAAACCAAAAAATTCTTTTTCTTTCTCCAACAAAACCTTTAGCAGCACAGCACCATGAATCATTCAAAAAATTCTTCAAAATAGATGAAGAAAAAATAAATTTATTGACTGGAACAATTGCATCCGAAAAAAGAAACGAATTATGGAACAAAAGCTCAATAGTTTCAGCCACTCCGCAGACAATTGAAAGCGAGCTTCTATCAAATAAATTAAAATTAAATGAAACATCTCTAATTATTTTCGATGAAGCGCATAAAGCAACAGGAGATTACTCTTATGTATTCATTGCAAAAAAATTCATTAAAGAAAACCCCAACGGATTAATTCTCGGATTAACTGCCTCTCCCGGCTCAGAAGAAGAAAAAATAAATGATGTATGCAGAAACTTATTCATTAAAAACATTGAAATAAAAACAAGGGAAGACGAAGACGTAAAGCCATACATTAAGGAAATTGAAATTGACTGGGTTAAAGTTCAGCTCCCAAAAGAATTCATAGAAATAAAAAATCATTTAGATAAATTCATTAAAGAGCAAATAGAATTTCTGAAAAAACTCGGCTACGGCAGAGGAATTAACTTAAATTATTACAAGAAAAAAGACCTTCTATTGCTGCAGAGCCACATAAGAAAAGATTTAATTGCAAACGCAAAAAAAAATCCAAGTTTATACACTGCTGTTTCAAAGATTGCCGCCCTGCTTAAGGTAAGCCATGCAAAAATATTAATTGAAACACAAGGAATAGAAGCATTGCACGAATACTTTGAAAGAATGAAGGAAAAATCAAAGCAAAGCGGGGCAACAAAGGCATTAAAGATGCTGTTTCAAAACGAAGACATTGAATTTGCATTCAACCTCACAAAACAAAGCTTTGAAAAAAAAATACTGCATCCAAAAATGACAAAACTAGCAGAAATACTGGTAAACCGGTTTTCATTAAACCCAGAATCAAAAGTGCTTGTATTCAACCACTACAGGGATTCAATAACAAACTTAGAAAAATTTTTATCGGAATTTAAAGAAATAAGAGCAGCAAAATTTATTGGACAGGCAACAAAAGACAAAAACAAGGGAATGACTCAAAAAGAGCAAATACAGAGAATAAATGAATTCAAGGAAGGAAAATTCAATGCCTTGCTGTGCAGTTCTGTTGCAGAAGAAGGACTTGATATTCCTCAAGTAGATTTAGTTGTTTTCTTTGAGCCTGTTCCAAGCGAAATAAGATCAATTCAAAGAACTGGCAGAACAGGAAGATTTGAAAAAGGAAAAGTAATAATTTTAATTGCAAAAGAAACAATGGATGAAGGATTTTACTGGGCTTCAATAGCAAAAGAAAAAAAAATGAAATCAACTTTAAGCAAAATCAAAAAAAATAATGATTTAGCGCTGCCGAAACAGACAACATTATTCAAGTACGGAAACGAAAACGAAAAAAAAATTTTAATTTATGTTGACACAAGAGAGCAGAGCTCAAATATTGTAAAGCTTTTAAGCGAAAAAGAAGCTTTGATTCAAGTAAAGCAACTGGAAGTCGGGGACTTCATTTTAAGCGATTCAATTGCAGTTGAAAGAAAAACAATTGAAGACTTTCTCAGCTCAATGATTGACGGAAGGCTCTTTAACCAGCTTCAAAGAATGGCAGCAAACTTCGACCAGCCATTATTACTGGTTGAAGGAGAAATGCAGGAAATCTATTCACTTAGAAACATTCATAAAAACGCAATAATCGGAGCACTGACTTCGATTGCATTAAATTACAGGATTCCCATTCTTTTCACTAAAAATGTAGAAGAAACAGCTGAATTCATTTACGTAATAGCAAAAAGAGAGCAGTTAGGAAAAGAAAAAGACATCAGAATCAGAATTGGAAGAAAAGGATTAAGCTTAAGCGAACAGCAGAGATTCATTGTAGAAGGCCTTCCATTAATAGGGCCAAATTTAGCAAAAAATTTGCTGAAAAACTTCGGCTCAATTAAAGGCATAGTGGATGCAAGCGAAAAAGACCTCCAAGAAATAGAAAATTTAGGGCCAAAAAAAGCCAAGCAGATAAGAAAAGTGCTTGACTCAGAATACAAAGAAGAAGAAAGTTAAAAAGCTAATAAATTAAATACCTTTAAATTAATTTACCTCCTAATTACAGTAATTTATAATAAAAAAATTTCAATCAAAAAGGAGAGAAAATACATGGATGAAAAAGGACAAGGAGCTCTTGAATACCTTTTAATTTTAGGAGGAGCAATTCTGATTGCAGCAGTAGGAATATCAATCCTTGCCATAAGTTCAAGCTCCGGATCAAATACAGTTCAAGGCGGACAAGAAATAATCAACAGCCAGCTTGACACAATCAGGCAGAACATTCAAAATTCAGGTTAAGGGAAACTGAAAATTTTCCCTCCATTGCCTGAATAAATCAAATTAAAATTACTGCAGTGCTTTGAATCAAGAATTCCATTAATGTACGCGGAATCAATTAAAGCATTTTTATTGACAAAAAAATAATCAAAAATAAATTCATTTCTAATTCTTTCAATTTTACTGCAGTTAGAAGTAACAATAATTTCCTTCATTGCATTATTCTTTTCATCCAAATTTTCCGCAAACTCAAAGTAGCCGTCAATCAAAACCTTTCTCTGAGCAAAAAAAGCAAGCGGATGCCCTCTATCCCATCTGCTGAAAATCAATGAATCCAAATCAGAGTTTTCTTTCAAGAAAAGCATTGCATTCTTTTCGGAATCCGAAACATATTTTTCCTGCCCAAACAAAGACGGAATTACAGAAATCAAGGCAAGAGCAAAAACAAGCAGAAAAAAAACTTTTCTATAAGGCTTGATTTTATTTAAAGCAAAAAAAAGCCCTGCACCGGAAATTAAAGCAATCGGAACAGTCATGTAAAAAGCAAGCCTTAAAGCCCACATTCCAATAACGAAAGATAAAAAAATCCATGAAAGCAAAAAAAAATTTTTCTTTGATTTAAATAAGCCAATTAAAGCAAAAATCCAGCTGAAAGAAAAAAAAGTAAAAACTGAAACAAAAAGCAGTTTAGCTGTCTCAGCCGATTCAAGAGAAACCTTTGAAACATACTGAGTGAAATGAAAAGGCAGAGAAAAAATCCAGATAAACCAGACAATCAATGAAACCAAAATAATTCCAATAACCGCTTTGAAATCAAAATCCATTTTCTTAAATCCAGCAACAGCAATCCACAGCACTAGAACTCCAAGCATTGTTAAACCGGAAAGCGGATGCAAAAGAAACTGAAAAGCAGAAAGCAAAGCAGCAACCCTGAACCTTTTAACATAAACAAGATAAAGAATCACCGGAATGAAAAGCATGCTCAACCCATCAGGCCTTGCATTCGAGCCGGTCCTAAGAAAATGAAAAACCATTACGCTTAAAGAAAAAGCAGAAAACAAAGCAGTTTTTTCATCAAAAAGTTTTCTGGCAAAAATAAATACAACAAAAATAGTTAACGCACCATAAAATGCAGGAAACACATTAACAAGAAATTCAATTGACAGCCCTGAAACCAAGTGAAGCAAAGCAAAATTGAAATGAAAAACCGGAGCATAAGAATAAGCCCTTCCTCCCTGGCTCAGCAAATCAAATTCCGGAACTCCTTTTGCATTCAAGGCAAGCTCGCTGTTCCTCACATGAAAGTAGCCGTCAGGGTCAACCAAAGTTCCAACAAAAAAAGGATTCAATCTGATAAGCAAAGCCAGCAAAAAAATGAAAAACAAAGAAACTGAAACAATTTTTTTCTGCATAAAAAACAACAGCATAAAAGCATTTTAAAATTAATTTAAAGCCATTTTCTCCAAAACAAAATTCTCAATCAATGCATTATTTAATTTAAAATTAATTAAATCAGATTCATTGAAATAAAAAAAAACTTTTTCTAAAAGATTTTCAGGAGAAAAAAATGCTCCTTTTAACTTGAATTCCTTACTTAAATCACTGAATTTTTTCTTCAAGTCATTTTCATTTTCACAGCAAAAAATTACTCCAAGTTTCTTAGTTGAATCAGCAATGAATGCTTCTTTTGGAATGTCCTTTATTTGCTTTTTAGCGAAAAGCTTCATTAAAAAATCCATTCCAGCATTTTTAGATTTCGATTCCTTTTCATTTAAAACCCTTAAAGTCTGAATACCAGCTAAAAGAATTTGATTCTCTGAAATTACTGCATTCAAGTCAAAAACCTGGCTGAAAACAGCTTTTTTCTCTAAAAAGGCTAATAAGTTTTTAATACCTGCACTTTTAATATACTTATTAGAGGAAAAAAAACCCATTCCCAAGTAATATTTATTAATTTTTTTTAATTTCATATTAAAATAAAGATATTAACTGTTAAAAATTAAGGTGATTTTTTGACTCAATGGCATTTAAAATCAAAGAAAAAAATTTCCGGCGGGAAAAGCCACACAGTAAACAGGTCAGATAAAAGGCTTGCCTGGAAAGGCGGAGACCCTGCCTTAACACAGCTGGAAACAGGAAATGAAGAAAGAAAAGACAAAAAAAGAGGAAGAGGCCACAACATTAAATTAAAGGCTAAAAAAGCTAAATTCGCTTCCGTAACCGATTTAAGCCACAAAAAAACCAAGAAAATGCAGATTACAAGCGTGAAAGAAAACAATGCAGACAGGCTATATGTAAGAAGAAACATCATCACTAAAGGAGCCTTAATCCAGGTTAAAGACGGAGAATCCTTAAAAAATGCAAGAGTTACAAGCAGGCCAGGGCAGTCAGGAACCGTTTCAGCAATATTAGTGGAAGAAAAGGTTCAAAAATAATTAAATTTCTTCCAATTTTTTTTGATTTTTTAATTAAAACAACTAATTTTAACAAAACATTTATAAAGAACACTGGGAGCTTATATATTAGTTGCTAATGATTTTTGCTCTTTTTTTAATTCCGGGAAATTTAATTGATTCTTGTATATTTTAGCGTTAGCAGCAAAAAACAAAGGTGGTAAGCGAATGAGCGAAACAAAATGCCCTGTATGCAATAGTGAAAAATTTCAGCACGATCAGGAAAGAGGGGAATTAGTGTGCCAGAAGTGCGGAGAAGTAATTTCGGATGAAATGATTGACGTGGGAAAAGAATGGAGATCCTTTGACTCTTCTCAGTTTGAGGAAAGAGCAAGAACAGGAAGCCCCATGAAATACGTTAAACTGAATAAAGGTTTAGTGACAATGATTGACAGAAGAGGAACTGATTTAAGGGGAAACAAGCTGTCAAGCAAAAGCAGAGCTCAAATGTACAGATTAATTAAATGGCATAAAAGGGCTTCAATTTCAAGCTCAATGCAGAGAAATTTATCAATAGCTTTAACTGAATTAAGAAGGGTTGCTTCTTACTTAAATATTCCAGAAGAATTAATTGAAGCAGCAGCATTGCTTTACAGAAAAACTGTAAAGAAAGGATTAATCAGAGGAAGATTAATTGAAGCAGTCGTAGCAGCTGTACTTTACACTGTGTGCAGAACATACAATGTTCCAAGAACACTGAATGAAATGGCTGAAGCTTCTGGATTGACTAAAAAAGAAATTGGAAGAACTTACAGATTTCTTGTAAGGGAATTAAAATTATCAATCCCTTTAACCAATCCAATCCACTACATTCCAAGATTTGCTTCTGAATTAAATTTGAGCGGAGAAGTTCAAGAAGAAGGAAGAAAAATTTTAGAGGAAGCAATAGGCAATGGATTAATTTCCGGAAGAGGGCCAACAGGAGTAGCAGCGGCAGCAGTATACATTGCCGGACTCTTGAAAGGAGAAAGAAGAACTCAAAAAGAAGTTGCCAATGTTGCAGGCGTAACAGAAGTAACAATCCGGAACAGGTACAGAGAGTTAAAGAAAAGACTGAAAATCGATGTAGCAGCTTAACAACCTTTTAGAAAAAGGTTGGCGAAAACCCTCCTGTTTGCAACAGGACAACAACCTTTTAGAAAAAGGTTGACGAAAACATTCGGCTTAAAGCCGAATAACTTTTTCTTTTCTTTATTTTTTAATTCTTTTTTATTTTTCTAATTTTTTATTGCTTTCTATTTAAATTCCTTAAAAGATAGCTTTTTATTTTTCCGAAACACTATTCTTACATGATTTTAGAAAACGAATTAAAGGTAATTAAGAAATCATGCAATATGTGCAAGACCTATGAAAGCTTTCAGCCGGATAAAAGCGAAAGCAACAAGGCAGAAGTCCAAAAAAAATTAAAAATTTTAGTGAAATTCTTTAACCAAAAATATGACTGGTTCAGAAGCCTGGATAAAAGCGAAGAAGAAATAATGCAGTGCAAAAAAAACAAAATGTTTGTTTACGAATTACAAGATGCATGCAATTCATGCCCGAAAGATTTTGAAAGAGCAAGCAGAAAACTTTCAGAGCACGATTTCAATAATGAGTTATTCAATGAAAGAGAATAAAAGAAAAAAAAATTAATTACTGCTTGAAAGAACTTTCTTTAATTCTTCAGCAATCTTTTTAGGAAGAGCATCAACTTTAAACCCCAAATCATCCAACTTACTCAACTCATCCAGTTTATCCAACTTACTCAACTTATTCAACTTATTCAACTTGTTGAGTCCCTTTAATTTATCCAATTCATCTAATTTATTTAATTTTTTATTGAATTTATCAAATGAATTTAAGATTTGTAAATTAACTTGAATTCCTTTGCTTAATTGCCCAACAACTAATGCCTGAGACGATCTCACTAAAGAAGGAATCTCTAATTCGTTTTCATGGAACTCAGAAAATAAAACTGTTGGATTTCCAAGCTTTTGAATTAATTCTTTTTTAAGATTTTCAATGAAGTTTTCAATGCTTTTTTTCTTTCCCTGCAATCTTACCTCCACTGTTTTGCCGTCAGGAAGATTAATTGCTGAGCCTTTCTCCAAAGAACTTTCAAGAATTTTCTCCAAAACAAAAGCCCTTATTCCTTTATCCTGAATAATTTTTTTTTCTTTAGCTTTAATTAAAAAAAA
>DATDZZ010000051.1:0-11920 GCA_035288565.1 archaeon | reverse complement strand
CTTGCAATTTTTTGCTTTGAAACAGCTTTAGAGGTAGGCTGTGCAATGCATCCGCTCAACAAAAAAAAGGAAAACAAAACTAATAAAATTAAAATTTTTCTATTCAATCATGCCACCAGAAATACAATAGAAACAACTGAAGACCTATTTAAGTTTTGCGCCATGAATTCAACTGGAAAAAAACTGGGAAATCAATGATAATTCTTTGACCAAAATGAATATATTGCTTGAAACCTAATTTTTCTTTATGCCTTATCACGGAGAATATAATAAAGGCCGTTACAGGAAGCCGAGAAACCCTTCAGATGAAAGCGCAATTAGAAGAACACGCAGATCTCAGAAAAATGAAAAATTTTTCAGGGAAACTTTTCAAGGAAGGGAAGTCAGGGAATTCAAAACTCCTTTAACAAAAACAGGCGTGGCAAAGCTTATTGCGCATCTATCAAGTTTTTCTGAAGCCAGAAGACTGAATTTAAGGCCTGTTCCAAAAATAATTAACGGAAAAATCGCAATTCTGTATGGCGCACTGATTTTTTTCACTGGCTGCAACTTTACAGGAAGAATTGGAAGAGAAGCGCATTTAATAAGAGAAGAACTGCCTGCAATAACTGAAGAGCAAAAAAAAGAAATTGGATTTACAGAAAATTTCTTTAAAGAGCTTGGATCTGAATTACGGGAATCGAAAGAGCAAGGCCGGGAAATCCCTATTGAAACACAAAACAAAATAAAATTTTTATACAAGCAGATTACAGGAGAAGAATTGCAGGCAATGCCAAGACTTACACACAACATTGTAACATGGATTGCAGACTTATTTATTCCAAATAGCACAGGAGGCTATCAAATCGGTTCGCCTTTAACCGGGCAGCATATTTATATTCGGCAGCCAAACGTTTCATCGATTTTTCATGAAATGGGGCACTCAGCTCACATAAATTCTCATTGGGGTTATTTGTTTTCAGAAGAGCTTGAAGAAATATCTGAAATTGCTGCAGACGCATTTGAAACAGCTTCACTTGAATATTTAAGAAAATACGTTGAAGGCTTGGAGCCAGTTAAAAAAGAATCTTTAATATTCAATGTTCACCCGCTATCTTACTTATATGCCAAGCTTAATGAAAAAAATTCTACATGGATAGATTATAAGGGGCTTTTAATTGATTCATTGCTTTTCACTTTTGAAGAAAATAAAAAAATATTTAACTTTTTAAACAAACCAAATATTGTTGACTATGAATCTTTGCTTGAAGAAGTGAAAAAATTTAATCCAGGCAAGGCATCAAAGGATTATCATGAATTTTTAATCAAATTAATTGAAGCAAAAATTGAACTAAAAAAAGAAAGACTTGAAAGGGAAGCAGAAAAAATCAGAAGAGAATGAAGAAATAACTTAAGAGAAGAAAGAAGGCAGGAACTAAGAGAAGGAAACAGAAATTAATAGTTAAAAAAACTAAAAGAAAAAAATAAATACATCTTAAATCAATTAAGATTGGGATGGCATGCAGGCTGGATTGCTGATTAAACGAAACTTTCCAATTCGGGGAAAGGAAAAAGCGGATTTTGAAGAGCCTTTAGATGAATTTCCTAAGCAAAAAAAGGAAAGATATTTAGGAGAGTACATTCAGAAAATGCAGAGCCTTGGAGTAATTGAAAAAGTTGAACTGCCTCCAAAGATTGAAAGAAAACTTGAATGGAAAAAGCTTTTACTGTTTTCATTGATTTTAAGCCCGATAATTATTGCTTCATTTTTTTTAATTCTAAGCTATTTAGCAGTGAATTTTGCATTGCCTGAATTGAAGGGAATTCAAATGCTTTTCACTCTTGGCTCATTTGATTTTATTGCATTAGGCGCTGGCTTAATTGGGCTAATTACTGCAATAGCAGTTGTTTACATTATTCCAAAAGAAATTTTCGTGAAAGAAACAGTAATTGAATCAAAATAATTTAGTCTGCTTTCCTTTCACTTCCTCAATTTCTTCAAAAACTTCTTTTTCTTCTGCTTCATCAGATTCAATTATTTCTTCAAATTCTTCATTTGAAACTTCTTCTTCCCTTAAAGCCATTATTCCCTTAATTGGCTTAATGTTTTTTGCCCTTAATTCTTTTCCTTTCTCTACAAGCTTTTTTATTTTCGTTGAATCTTTTTTTGCATCTAAAAGGAATGCCGCCTGCTCTTCATTGAAATCAAACTGCGCAATTAATTCCTCTGCATTGTTTTTGTTTTTCATTAAAATTTTAATGAAATCTAAATCAGATTTAATTATTTCATTTGAAGAGCCGTGCACTGAATTCTTTATTTGCTCTGCAATTGATTTCTTTAAATTCCTTAAAGCCATTGACTTTGAAAGCCTCTTAATTATTGAAGGAAACTGCACTTGAAGCCATCCATGATATTCTTTTTCTTTGGCTAAAGCAACTCCTGAAGTCATTAATTCAGTGCTGTATCTTAAAAAACCGTAATGCTGTCTTCGAAAAATCCTTCCATCAAAAATATCTGCTCTGCTTAAAACATTGAATGCATTCCTTAAGTCTTCTCCTTTATAGATTCTTGGAATGTTTTCCTCAACCCATTTCTTCAATAAATCGTTGTCAACATCAACTGAAAACCTTGCTTTTCTGATTTCATTCAAATCCTTGGATTTAAAGATTTTAGTCATCAAATTAAAGATATCTGTTTCCCTTTCCCTGTAGCCGGCTTCTTTCAAGTCCTGCAAAGTAATTTTATTGCCAACAATTGAAAGATTCTGCAAGTCAAGCAAAGCACTCCTTAAATCTCCATTGCATTGCTCAGCTAACTTGCTTAAAACTTCTAAATCAAATTCAATTCCTTCTTTCTCGCATATTTCTTTTAAGTGCTTTGCAATTGAAGTGCTTCGAATTTTTTCAAACTTTAATTCCTCGGTGTAAAACTTAATTGAGTCAAGCTTCCTGTCCTTTGAATAAATTTTGTTTGCAGTTAAAATGATTGGATTTTTTGCTTCCTTAATTATCTGCTGAATTGCAGGCAAGCCCCCTTTATCTTTTCTTTTCTGTATTCCGTCAACTTCATCCATTAACACTAATCTTTTTCCTCCAAAAAAACTGGAATTAAGTGCAGCTCCCCCCACAATTCTTTCAATTACTTCCTTGTTTCTGAAATCAGATGCATTCAATTCAAATAACTGCCATTGAAATTCACTTGCAATAACGTAAGCCAAAGCAGTTTTGCCAATTCCAGGAGAGCCATGCAGCAATAAAGGCTTTGAAGTTTTTCCTTTACTCCAATCAGATGCCCACTGCTTTGCTCTTTCAACAATTTTAGGGTTTCCAATGAATTCATTAAAAGTTTTTGGAGCGTACTTGTCAGTGAAAAGCATTAAAGAATTAAAGGTAAAAAGAAATTAAATGCTATCTTCTTCCATGCCTTGGCCTTGGTTTCGGCGCTGGCTCTCTTGCTTCTTCTCTTTCTTTTCCTTTCTTTTCTCTTTCTCTTTCCATTTCCGGATTTAAAGCATTCATGGCTCTTGCTTTCAGTAAAGCTCCTTCTTTTTCAGTTGAAAAGCCAGCGCCAACAACTTTGTCAATTAAAGAAGAAAAGCTTTTTGAAGCCAAAACAAATTCCTTGAATTGCTCAACACTCATTCCCTTGTCAAATGCGTTTATAAAAAAGTCATGGTGACCAATCTCTGTTTTTAGACTCGATTTTGCCTCCCTTAATGCTTCAATTTCAGTAACAAAAGAAAAAATGTCATGCAATTTATCAGTAAGGCCTCCTTCATTTTTTGCTTCTTTATCTGCTTCTTTATTAAGAGTCGCTAACGCCAGCTTCAAAAAGCTTTGAGGAGGCAGAGGGACTTTTGCCAGCACACTCGTTTTTAAGGTATTCAATCCCCCGCTTATCCTTACAATTTCCCTGAATTCTTTAACAGAAAGCAGCTTTTTAACAAGCAATTTATTCCAAAAACCATTCAAAACCCTTTTTGCATCAGGATTAATATCAAATTGCATTAATTCTTTTTCAAGTGTTCCAATCCTTCTTCTCTGCCCTCTAACTTCCTTTAAAGCAATTGAAACAAAATCAACGAAATCGGGTTTAGCTCCAGCCATAAAGGAAGAGAACGCAAAGTAATATATTAATCTAATCAATATTTTTGTATGGATGAAAAATCAGGGGAAGGAGAAAAAAAAACTCAAAAAAATATTTTAATGGGAATACTGAGTTTTATAATTCCCGGCTTAGGGCAGTTGATTCAAGGCAATTTTTTTGAAGGAATAATTTTTCTCGCAGCAGCTGTTTCTGTTTTAGGAATTGCCTTCTTTTTTTCTGCTTTTGCTTTAATCATTTATCTCTTTATAGGAATTCAATCAGCAATTAATGCTTATAACTTTAATTCAAAGGAAAGAACAGTCAGGCACCAGGATGACTGGCAGAAAATTTATTACGAAGAAGTAATGCCTAAAAAGGAAAAAAGGTATGTAAAGGTATTCAAAGAAGAAGACGATGACCCAAGCCCTTTCAGAATAGGCTGAATTAATTGCTAATTATTAATTATTTCAATTCATCTAAAACAATGTTTTTGCTTAACTTCAATGAAATTAATCTAGTTTTTCCTCTTCCTTCATTTAATTCAGCATTAATTATGTTTAAAGTGGAAAGCTTTGTTACAAACTCCCTTAACCTTCTAATCGTTAACGGATCATTGCTTTCATTGTATTTCTCGTAAAGCTCTCCAGAAGAAAGCTCTTTACTGCTTTGAGCCAGAATCTTCAACAAATTTTTTTCCGGCTCGCTTAAATGCTTTAAAACTTTTTTTGCAGGGCTTGACTCAATTGAATCAAATGACTCCCTTAAATGATCAACTGAAACTGTCTTTGAATTCTCTTTTTCCGCTAATCTTCCTGCTTTAAGCAAGGCTTCAATTGCTGTTCGGCAGTCCCCTCCGCTTTTAGCTGCTTTCGCTGCAAGCAAAGGAATCACATCTTTATGCAGAACATTTTTCTGAAAAGCCTGCTCAGCCCTGTCAATCAAAATGTCCTTCAACTGCTGAGGAGTGTAAGGATTGAAAACAATTTTTTCTTCAGTGAAAGAGCTTCTCACTCTTTCATCCAAATTAAAATTCATTGTCATGTTGTTGCTCAGCATCACAATTCCTATTCTCGCTTTCTGGTATTCAAAAACCCTGAGCAAGTCATACAATAATTTCGATCCTTCACCTTTTTCAAATAACTGGTCGACTTCATCCAAAATAATTATTGGAGTGAAATCGCTTTTCGCTAATGCCTCCAAAAACATTGAATAAGTTTCATCGGTAGCCATTCCTCTTCTCGGAATAGCTCTCCCCAGAAAAGCAGTTATCTTTGAAAGCACTGAATGCCTTGTATTGAATTCAAAGCAGTTGACATACAAATGCTTTGCCCGGTCAGTGAATTCCTCTAATTGATTCAAAACATATTTCACTGTAACAGTCTTCCCCACTCCAACTGGCCCGAAGACGCTTACATTAATGGGCTTTCCTCCCTTCACTACAGGATTAAAAGAATAAACTAAAGAATCAATTTCCCTGTCCCTGTGAGGCAATCTCTCAGGAATGAATTCAGGATACAAAACTTTTTCGTTCTTGAAAATTTCATGAATCCCTGCATTCCTGGAGAAAATATTTCTTTCCATGCAAGAATTAAAGAGAAACAAATATTAAAAGATTTCCAAACAAAAAAAACAAGAAAAAAATTCAGGGGAAATCTGGTCCTCAGTTGCGTTTTTAAATGAAAACAAAAGAGTTATATTTACTTTAAGGGTTAAATTGTTGTGGTTCAATGAAAAAGAAATTCAAAATAGTTATTGAAAAAGGCGAAAACGGCTATTTCATCGGAGAAGTGCCTGAACTTCCAGGATGCTACTCTCAAGGAAAAACAAAAAAAGAATTAATGGAAAACATAAAAGAAGCAATTGGGCTTTACATTGAGTCAATGGAAGAACTGAACAAAAAACCTTTAAAGAAATTTGTTCAATTCAAAGAAGTAATTGTAAATGCCTAAACTCAAGCCATTAACAGCAAACGAATTAATTAAAATAATTGAAAAACTTGGCTATGAATTTTTAAGACAAAAAGGAAGCCACGCAACATTTGCAAATAATTCAAGAAACATTGTTGTAATTCCAATCCATTCAGGAAGAAAAATAGACAAAGGATTGCTCTTGAAAATAATTAAAAAAGAATTAAAAATGACAAGAGAAGAATTTGAAAAATTTCTTTGAAATTTCACCGGAAATCTGCTCCTCCGAATTCTTTAAAAAGGCCCAAGAAAGCACTCTTCTATGACCTTAACTCCCAATAGCTTTTACTTGACTAATGTAAAGTATCTTCATGAAAAAAAGCAGGCAATAGTTGAGTACTCAAACAAGAATGAAAAGTTCAGTGAAAGGAAAACTTTTTTCCCGAAATTTTATTTAAGCAAGGAATTAATTAATGCTGGACTGCTTAAAGAAGTGCTTTCATTATACAATCCTAAAAAATTCAAGATAATTGAAAATGAAAAAAATTCAATTGCTGTTCTCGCAAGCTCTTTTGATGACTTGAAAAAAATTGCTTACCTTGTGTTTAGTTCATTTAAAGTGAATCCGTTAATTTTAAGCCCTGAAAGGCAGTTCTTGATTGAAAACAATTTAAGCTTTTACGACAAATTCATTAAAGCGGATAATGGGTTAATTAGAGTAGAGGATTTTTCTGTTCCCGAAATTGAGGCAGAATTCCTTTCAGATGACTTCAGCAATACTTTAAATCAATTAATTGAATCAAATAAAAGCACTGCTTCAAGGCTGAGTGATTCAATTATTTTAAGCAGCATTTTAAGTGTTCCTGTAATGGAGATTCCTGAAAAAAAAGCCTTGATAACTGAAGCTTTTTTTGAAAAAATGTTTTTTAAATTCAGGGAAGCACTGCCCAGAAAGGAAGCCGCAAAAACGGAAATTGAAAAAATCAATTACTCAAAAATTTTAAACGATTTTGTGGAAGTTGATTTTTCTTTTGTTTGGCCTAACTTGTTTTCATTTCCTTTATTTAATTTGGGCTTTGATTCCAAGAACTGCGGGTGCTGCATTCCTGCGACAATTAATGAAAAAAATTTATCCTTAAGCTCTTTAATTGAAGTTGAATTCTTAATGAACGGAATTTATTTTGAGTCAAGCCATTTAACTTGGAGCAAGGAATTCCATGAAAAAAATGAAGGAAAGCATTTAAGGGAAAGAATGCAGAAGGAATGGTTTTTGAAATCAATTCCGGCAGGGCCATTCAAAGAGAAACAGAAAGCTTTGATTCCTTTAAGTGACCTGAAAGAATTATTGAAAGAAAACAAGGCAAGAGTTTTATCAAGGCATGAACTTATTTGGTTCTGCGAAAAAAAAGAATCATTTTTATCAAAGGAAATAAGTTCATTGAATAAAAAAATCGAATTAATTGGAAGAATAATTAAAGAAGCCGAATTAAGGGCATTAAGTGAACATAAATTAATGGCTAGCATGGTTCTTGAAAAAGATTCTGATTTTTTTTACTTGAAGAGATTCAAAGAAAATTTAAGCGACTTGCTTTCATTTATTCCAAGCTATTTGTTTTTCAATAACTCCAAGTTTTTTTCAATGGATTTATTTAATGCAGTGAAGGTAATGCAGAAAAAAACCCTTAATGAATTCAATGAATTTTTTCAAAAAAATGGCTCTAAAGCTGTCCAGACTTACTCTAAGTCTTTTGTGAAAAAAGAGAAAGCTTTGCATTTATTGAAGGAATTTGCTTTTGAAAGCAGCATTCCTGTGCCAAAACTCCAAAATACCTGAATTTGCCGAAAAAAAAGCTTTTACGATTATTTATAAATTTTTTGCCTTAAAAGATGAGTATTAGTTGAGCTGATTTTAAAGGAATTTTAATGAATAAATTGACAAGATTTGAAGTAACAAGACTTTTAAGTGCAAGAGCGCTTCAGCTCTCTTTGGGGGCGCCTCCATTAATTAAGGCAGTCAAGGAAGAAAACTACAGGGAAATTGCAAGAAAAGAGCTTGAAAAAAAAGTTCTCCCCATTTCTGTTTTAAGGACTCTTCCAAACAATGAAATTCAAAGGATAGAAATTGGTGGTTAAATGGGAAAATCAGTTCCAAGAGGAATAAAATCCAGAGCAGAATACTTAACATCAAATTACCCTGAACAATTCAGTGAAAATTTTACTAAAAATAAGGAAACACTGAGCAAGCTTGAACTTCCTTTCTCTAAAGTTACAAGAAATATTTTAGCAGGCTTCATTGGAAGGCTTATTAAAGCCAAAAGCAAAGAATAAATTTCACTCTATCTGCGATAAAATAGGCTTTGTTGCGCCTTCATTCGCTTTATCTCTTTCCAAGAAGTACAGGGAACCTGAACAGGCTTTTTCTAAATCCTTGTCATGAGTTATAATAAAAATCTGGTCAACCACTTCAGGAAGATGCTCTTTCAACACAATTGAAAGATTATTAATTGCATGCGAATCAAGGTTGTGTGTCGGCTCATCAAGAATAAGCCAGCTTAAGTTCTGGGTTAAAACCAAAGACAAGGCAACCCTTAAAGTCAAAGCAACAGAGCTTCTCTCGCCCCCTGAAAGAATTCCCTCCACTCTCACCCAGGAACCATTTTTTTCCTTCACAATGACTTCATAGTTTCCATCAATTACTTCAATTTTTGCGCTCAAAAAATCCCTGTAAGGATAAACCTTCAGCCAGATATCATCCATGGCATGATTAATTGATTCAACCATCAGCTCCCTTAACTGGCTTTGAGTTGCTTTCAATGAATTAATGAAAAAATTCAGCTTCAAAGACAAAATTTCAAGAGAATTAATTTCTTTCTCCAATTCATTTAACTGCTCAGCTAGCCTGTTTCTTGCTTTAAGGCTTTTCTCCATTTCAGAAACAAGTTCCTTTCCTGAACTGATTTCCCTTGCAAGTGAATCAATTTCAGAATTTGCTTTAATGAAATCTGAATTAATTTTCTTAAGATTTTCAGGAACAAAATTCAATAATTTAATGGAATTTTCTTTTTCAGATATTTCTTCGTAAATTTTGCTTAATTCATTCATTAAGCCCAGAGCTTCCAAAAGCTTCTGCAGAAATTCGATTTCTTTTTTTATTTTATTTTCTTTTTCAGAATCAAACATTTTTTCTTCAAGCTCTAAATTATTTTTCTCTGCAATTAGTTTCTCGTTCAATGCTTTAATTGAATCATTCAAGTCATTGATTGCATTTAATTCTTTTCTCATTAACTCAAATTCACTTAGTTTTTTTTCATTAAATGAAATCTGCTCATTTGCCTTTTCGTAATTATTTATTTCCGCTTCAATTTTTTTTTCAAATTCTTTTTTTTCTTTATTCAAATCAACTGCTTCAATGCTCAATTTTTTAATCAGTGAATCGTTTTCTTCCAGCAGTTCATTCCTTGATTTTTCATCCAAGTTTTTCCTGCAAACTGGGCAGTTCGCGCGAGCTCTGCCCAACTCACTTGAATGCTTTTTTAAATCATCCATCTTGCTTAAATCCAGATTCATTTTTTGAATGCATTCATTCAAACTTTTTTGCACAGCTTTCTGGGCTTCATTTGATTTTTCCTTTATTTTTTTCAATTCATTTAAATCAGATTCAATTGTTTCCCGCATTTTGTTTAATTCGTTTATTCCCCTGATTCTTTCAGGAACTGATTTCTTTTTCTGCTCCCGGTTCTGCTCGTTTAATTTTATTTTTTCAGTTAAAAGGGAAACGCTGTTCTGCTTTTCCTGAATTGATTTCTTCTTTGCTTCAAGTTCCTTTAATTCTTTTTCAAGGTTTTTAATCTGCTGGCTGAAATCTTTTCCACTTAATTTGCTTAAATCTTTTTCTTTCCTCATTTCATTTAGTTTATTTTCTTTTTCTTCTTTTTTTGCTTTAAGTTTAATTAAGTTTTCGCTCAGTGAAGAAAATTTTAAATCTTTTTCCTCTAAGTCTTTTAATTTTTTTCCCAGTTCTTCCTTCATTCCCCTTGTTTTAAGAAGACTGTCATCGAGTTCTTTTAAAACGAAAACTTTTTTCAGGATTTTTTCCTTCAACTCTTCCAATTCTTTTTCATTCATTTTTTCTTTCTGCTCTGAAAACCATTTTCTTTTGTCTTCAAGCATGGTTTTAATTCTGTTGCTGATTGAAACACTTTGTGACCTTGCCTGTTCATATTTATTCAGCCCAAGAAGTTCGTCGAGCTTTTCTTTTCTCTGCAGAGGAGAAAGCTTCAGGAAAAAATCTATTTGGTTCTGCTCAGAGTAAACGCTTCTCGAAAATAAGTTGAAATCCATTTCAATTAATTCATTTATTTTTTCATTGACGTCTTTCGGCTTCGGCCCTACGATGAATTTTCCGTTCTCGTAAAGCTTTGCCTCGCTTGCCTTGTCTTTATGGATTGTTCTCTCGATTAAATACTCTTTCCCTGAGTAAGTGAATTCCAGCTTCACTGTTGAGTGATCGCATTTCTGGGGCTTGTTCATTATTGTTTCTTCAACTGAAATTTTTTTCGAGTTAAGCAAAGGAAATGTCCCGAATAAAGCAAAGCATATTCCGTCCATTACGCTTGTTTTTCCGGAGCCAAGAGAGCCGACAAGAATGTTAGTGCCTTTTTCAAATTCAAATGAGCTGTTTTTATGGGTTTTCCAGTTCTCCAAATAAACTTTTTTAATCACTAAAATATTCTGTTAAGAAAGAGATTTAAAGTTAGTTAAAATTATTCAATAATCAGTTCTTCGAGCTCCATTTTCTGCTCTTTTATTGACCTCTTTGCCTGGCATAAGCTTTGATCAAGGAAAGCGGAAAGCCTTTGGCAGTTCTTGTATGTTGGATGGTTCAATGCATCAGCCTTTAGTTCTCTTGCATTATCTGAGTTGCCTGCCAGTGTTTGGCTTAATGCAATAACCGAAACCGAAAAAAGAAATAAAAAAACAACTGCGAAATAAATATGCTCCATGAAATAAAATTGAATAAACTGTATAATAATTTATCTGTTTTTTTCAATGATTAAATCTTCAAGGCCTTTTCTTTTTATTGCAAGCTGAACCTGTGCAGTGCAGTAGGCTCTCTGCTCTTCGTTTTCTATTTCACTGCATGCACTGAATCTTTTTTCTTCAACAGCTTTTTTGGTTATTTCTTCAACTTCCTGCGGATGCCTTACCCGCTCTCCTCCGACAGGAATAATGCAGCCATTAATTAAAGCAATCAGAATAATTAGAATCAAAAGAAATGGAACTCTTTTCATTTTAAATTAAAGAATTTGAAGTTAATAATTTTTTCTTTTACAGGAGAGTCATTCCTTCAACTTCGGCGTCTTCAACAGAGTCAAGTTCCTGTACTTCCTTGGTTAATTCCTCTAAAGCTCCTTCAGACTTTTCATCAATCAGAAAAGCAGCCTTGATAACTTCTACTCCAAAGCCTATCGGAACCCTTTTAATGTCCTTTAATTCGCCTGACTTTACTTCCCTTAACTGCTCTTCTGTTTCCTGCAGATTATCCATGTCCCTGGCATTAATCCTGAAAATAACTAAAGTCTTTGACCCCATTAAAACCACGTTATGGGCCTAGAAATCCGCATTCAGTGCAGTTATATGGAGCTGCTTTCCTTTTTGCAATCCTTGACCTGACAATATTGGCTTTCAGGCAGCCAGGGCATTTAAATTCTATGTACTCGCTTGTTACTTCTTTATTTGTTGTTACGCAAACTTTAACCAAACTCAACACCTTTAAAATCAGTATAAATAAGTTTCAAAACAAGGTTTTTTAAAGGTTTTTAAACCTTGAGAGCCAATTAACTTGTATGGGCTCGTAGCATAATGGACAGTGCGCCGGCCTTCGGAGCCGTGCAGTGGGGGTTCGAATCCCTCCGAGCTCGCTTTAATCCTCTATTTTTTCCAGGCA
>DATDZZ010000050.1:0-7118 GCA_035288565.1 archaeon | reverse complement strand
CAGGTCGCTGCGAATTAAAATCCACTGCAACTACGGCGCTGGCAGTCTTAACTTCTGAGATCGGGACGAGTTCAGGTGTTGCCCTGCCGCTATGACCGCCAATCAATAACATTTTGAGTTTAAAGATTTAAAAACCTTTCATTCAGCCTTTTTGAAAAAGGCTGGCGAAAAACAATCCTGTCTTTGATGGGACAACAACTTTTTAAGAAAAAGTTGACAAAAAAAGCACGGCTTTCAGCCCTGCAACCTTTTAAGAAAAGGCTGGCGAAAACGTTCGGCGTAAAGCCGAACAACTTTTTAAGAAAAAATTGGCAAAAATGAGCCACTTCTTTTAGTTGATTCCTCAGCCTTTAAGAAAAGGTGGGCAATAAAGCCACGCATCAAGGACACATGTAATTGCATCCGCAAGCCGAAGGGATTCGATTGAGATCCGTGCCATTCAAAGAATGGCACTACCGTCTCGCCGACGGGACGGCAGTCAAAAAATTTAGCTAATATTAGTGATGTTGGTTGACCACCATTGAGCAAAAAGCGAAATGGTGTGCTCGCACCCGCCGGGCGAGACGGCGCGCTACTTTGTTTTTTCTGCTTCCCTAATTATTTTCGCTGCTTTCTCCAATCCTTTTTTCAGCAGTGATTCTTTTTTTGCTCCTGCGCAGATTACTTTGCCGTTTTTGAATAAAAGCAAAGTCATTCGAGGTTCATCTAATCTAAGAATTGCTCCTGGGAACTGCTCAGGCTCGTATTCAACGTTGTCTAAGCCCATTGCTAATTGGAATAAATCAAGTGTTTTTTTCAGGTTAGCGGTTGCAACTAAATTCACTACAACGTATTCAACTTTTTTTAGCGGCCTGACTTTTTTTTGTATTTCTGAAATCATTTTGCTTGCTTTCTTTATTCCATCCTCAATCTGCTTTTCATTGCTTGCGCCTGAAACAATTACTTTTCCGTTCTTGAATAAGAGCATTGAAACTTTTGGTTCCTTTAATTTAAGAATTGCTCCAGGGAATTGTTCTGGTTCATATTCAATGTTAGGAATTGTAATTGCTAAATTATATAAGTCGAGTGTTGCCTTCAAGTTAGCGGAAGCAACTAAATTAACTATTGTGTACTTCATTTTAAGTCCCCCAAAATGCCTTTACTTAACTTAAATTTCCTTCGAAACATTTAAAAAGGGCTTTAAAAATAAAAATCGGTTTTGGCTTTGCAATTAAAGCAGGTGAGAGGGAGCACTAAACTTGCAGTGCTGACTAAAGGGCAAAGCCGCTGGTTTTAATTTGATGTTCATGAAAGGAACGCTTATTACTACTGGATTGCAGAGTCATGCTAGGCATAGCTTGGATTGCTTCCGGTGAGCCGAATCCTTTTGGCCGCCGTTCAGCCGGCGAGGCTGAGTGCACGTATTTCGCTTCGCTCAATACGTGGCCAAGAATATTGAAGTAGTGTCGAGCCTGAAAGGCGAAGACAGCACAGATCGCCGTCCCGTCGGCGAAACGGAAGCAGTGCCGTCGGCGAAACGGTGCACTGCTGAAGCAGTGCGAGCTCGGCTTTATGCCGAGCAGATCACCGCGGGATCTTTCCCGCGAGCGAATCTTTTCAGCTGCAGGATCGAGCGCAAGCGAAGATCGTGCAGATCTCCGCCGAATCTTTTCGGCGAGCGGATCTGTCCGGCGTTGCTTACCTTTTTAAATCTTATATTTAAGAATTAATTATTGTACTTAGATTTGCATAGCTATGAGCAGGTGAATTAATGGCAAACAAGAAAGCGAGAGGAATTAGGGCAAAGACAAGGAAAACGTTATCCAAGAAGGGAAGCAAGGCAACTGTTAATACTCACTTAAAGGAATTTCCTGTAAATTCCAGGGTAGTTATTACTATTGATCCTTCTATTCATTCAGGGATTCCTTTCAGGAGATATCATGGAGCTGCTGGAACCATTCTTAGAAAGCAGGGAAGAGTTTTCTGGGTTAAAACTAAGAGAATGAATAAGGCTGTTGAGATGCTTGTGCATCCAGCTCATTTGAAGGCTGTGAAGGTGGTTGAATGATTGGAAAAGAAGTTGTTTCTAAAAGAGTTGTTCCTTTAAGCGAGGTTAAAGCTATTTTAAAGAAAATCAGTGAAGAAAGAGCTGAGTTAAGTTATGAGCAGAAGCTTACTTTTGAGTATTCAAAAAAGTTTTCTAAGCTGACTGAAAAGCAGTCGGAAAAGCTTTTAGAGGAATTAAAGAAAATTGATGGAGTAGATGAAGAATTTGCTTTAAAGGTGGCTGATATTCTTCCTGAAAGCATGGATGTAATGAATTTGCTTATTCCAAAGGGAGCAAAAATCAGCGATAAAGCTGTAGATGAGGCTTTTGAGTTAGTTAAAAAGAGTTTAAAATAAATAAATTGTTTAATGGAGGGGGCTTTAAAGTGGTTAGTGAGGATTACGCAATTGTTTTGGATTATCTGGCCACGGGAAAAAGCGCTTCCTATAAGAGCGAGCCAATTGTGCAGTTGATTGGAACTGAAAGCTTTACTTTGCTTGAAGCTGTTCCGAAAAAGTCTTTGAAGATTCTTGACAAGGTTTACATTGGAAAGGATAAAAGAGATGAAATTGATTTCATTAAAAGAAGAGTTGCTTTCAAGGAATTAACTTCCACTGCTGCCGGCGAGCTTTCAAAGGTTGTTAAACAGCTTGTTTTAGAGAAAAAAGAAAAGTACTTGGAATTCTATAATAAGTGCGGAGCAATAACAATTAAGAGGCACCAGCTTGAATTAATTCCTGGCTTGGGGAAAAAGCATATGCAGGACATTTTAAAGCAAAGGCAAATTAAGCCTTTTGAAAGCTTTGAAGACATTACTGAAAGAGTTAAGTTAATGCCTGACCCAGTGCAGGCAATTGTGAAGAGAATTATTGAAGAGCTTGAGGCAGGCGACATTAAATATTATTTGTTTGTCAGGCCTCCAGCTCAGTTAAAGCCTGAATTCAAGAAAAGGTATTAATTAATTTTTTACTTGTTTTTTTTTATGGATTTGTTTTCTGAATTAAATAATTTAATGGCGCATTATTCATTCAAGCCAAGCAAGAAGTTTTCTCAAAACTTTTTAATCAATAAAGTTGTTTTGGATAAAATGGTTGCATTGGCTGAGCTTAAATCCAGTGATGTTGTTTTGGAAATTGGTTCTGGAACCGGCTTTCTTACAAAGGAATTGTTAAAGCACTGTAAAGTGATTGGAATTGAATTAGATGAAAAACTGATTGAGATACTGAAAAAAGAAATTTTGAATAGCAATGAATTGAGTGAAAGGAAAAATTTTGAATTGATTGAAGGAGATTTTCTGAAAGTTGAATTGCCTGAATTCAATAAAATTGTTTCCTGTCCTCCATACCAAATATCATCAGGCATTATGTATAAGCTTTTTTCTTTGGATTTTGATTTCGCGGTTTTTTTGCTTCAAAGAGAATTTGTTGAAAAGCTGTTAGCTGAAGAAAATTTTATGGAATACACTGCAATTACTGTTTTAATAAATTATTTTTTTGAGCCTGTATTTGAATTCAAGGTAGCTAACTCAAGCTTTTTTCCTGCTCCTAAAACTGAGTCAGCTGTAATTAAATTAATTTCAAGGAAAAGATTTGGAAAAGTTGAAGATGAGCAGTTATTCATTAAATTCGTCAAGAATATTTTCAGATTTAAAAACAAGAATTTTTCTAATGCATTAAAGCAGTCGTTTGATGAATTAAGTAAAACTAAAGAACTCAATAAAGAAAAGGTTTTTGAAAAAGCGAATGCTATGAAGCATTCTACTGAAAAGGTTCAGTCTCTTTCGGTTAAGGCTTTAGTTAAAATTTTCAATGAATTGTTCTGATTATTTTTTCTTTGATTTCTTTTGAAGCTTTTTTGTTGTTTTCTTTTTAACTGCTTTCACTGCTTTTTTTGCCGCTTTTGTTTTTCTTTGTTCTTGAGTTGCTGTTTCAAAGTTTGCTTCCAATGAATCAACGTCTTCTGCTAGTTTCTCTATTATATCTAGTGTTTTTACTATGAGTTTTACTATTACTCTTTCCTCGCTTTCGTCTGTGAAGTGAAGGCTCATCATTACATTGATTTCTGCTTTCAGATCCTTTAGCTGGTTTTTTATTGGAATTAAAGACATTTTTTTTCCTCCTATGCAATTTTTTCTAATATTATTTGCTGTAATTCTATTGGCGGGTATTTATTTGCATACTCTAATGAAAGCTTTAATTTTCTTGAGTTCTCCGCGTAAATCTCGAATAGCTTTGATCCTTTAATTATTTTTTCTCCTTCTTTAACTATTAGCATTACTCCTGCTTTTTTATCGAATGGGGCTCCGGCAATTCTGGCAATTTTTGCAAGGCCTCTAACATTGATTCTTGAAATTTCTCCTGAGTCAGCGGACTTAATTGTTTCTTTTAAATTGCTTAACTCAATCTGCTCGCTCTTGGATATTTTTCCTCCTTGGGCTTTAATTATTTCACTCATTTTCTTTAATGCGAGTCCTGATTCAAGAATTTTTTTTGCTAGCTTTGTTCCCTGCCCTTTTTTTGCTTTTCCAGTTAATTCTAGTAGAACTCCTGATAATTCAACGCTTTTTTGAGCTAAATTGTCAAAAAATTTTCCTTCAAGAATCTCCATTACATATTTTGCTTCCAGTGCGGGGCCGAAGGCTTTTCCGCTTGGCTCTGAGCCGTTAGTTAAAACTGCTTCAACTTTTATTCCAAGCCTTTTTCCTACTTCAATGAATTTATGCGCCAGGGTTTTTGCCTGTTCAATTGATTTAATTTTTACGTCCGGCCCAACGGGGAGGTCGATTACTACTGCTTTTGCTCCTACGCTTGCTTTTTTTGCCATTACGCTTGCAACAACCTGTCCTTCAGGGTCAAGCGACAATGGGTGCTCTACTTTAATTATTTTGTCGTCTGCTGGAGCCAAGTCAACTGCTCCGCCCCAGCATATTACTGCTCCCACTTTTTCAGTTATTTTCTTTATTTGGTCAAACGATAAATTTACATTTGCCAGGACTTCCATTGCGTCTGCGGTTCCTGCTGAGCTTGTAATGCTTCTGCTTGAGGTTTTAGGAATATAAAATCCTTGGCTTGCAATAATTGGAATTATTATCATTGTGGCTCTTCCGTTGATTCCTCCAACGCTGTGCTTGTCAAGCACAGGGCCTTTCCTTAATTTGATTGTTTTTCCATTTTCAATTAATGCCTTTGTCATTGCAACTGTTTCATCCAAGTCAAAGCCGTGAATGAAAACAGATGTCATGAAGGCAGACAGCTCTATTTCACTTATTTTATTGTCGGTAATGTCTTTCACAATTTCTTTAATGTGTTTTTCTTCAAGTTTTTCTCCTTCAATTTTTCTTCTTATATGGTAAAGTGAATCAGGTTTTGGAATCGGCTTAACGTTAACCATTTCTCCTTTTTTGCATGCAATTTTTTCTGCGGCTTCCAGGTATATCCCAATTTCATTTTCTTTAACAAAAGCTGAAGTTACATCAACTATTGCTACAACTTTTTTCTTTGATTTCGAGTGAAATAATTCAACTCTGTCTAATGGCAGCACTCCAAGCTCTTTTGCATCAACTTCATTCATTAACACAATCAGCTTTCCGGTTGAAATGGGAAGGTAGATGCTTTTCATTTCCCTGGAATAAGCCATTTCTTTTTCTTTCTCTATAAGCATTTCTTTTCTATGATTGTTATGGTTTTTCTTTTTTTTCTTCATTCAATCACTTTTCATCTTTCCCATGGAAAGGATGGAACTTTTTTTGCTTCGCTTAAAAAATAGTCTGGAAGTTCTTTTGAATTTTCTAAGTAGTATAGGGCGGCTGTTTTGACTTCTGCTCCTTTTCCTTCCAGGTACTTTCTTGCAACAGTCATGTTGGTTGCACTTTCAAGCACGTCTTCAATTAAGATTATTCTTTTATTGCTTAAATCAGCTTCAATTGGAGTGATAACTCTTTGAGCTGATTTATCGATATTAATGCAGTACATTTCATTTATTTTCATTTTACTGCACAGAATTCTTGCAGGGATCACTCCGCCTCTTGTTATGCCAACTACTACGTTTGCGTTGAATCCGATTTTTTTAATCAGCTTTGCAATTTCTGAAGTGAATTCATCCCAATGCATTTAAAATCGAAAGAATAATGGTTTTCCGCCTTAAATAGTTTTTGGTTAAAGTCTTAAAAATCAAAAGAATTTATTTCTTCATTCATTTTCTTTAATTCGTTTACTGCGGCTTCAGCATAATTTTTTGAGTTTCCTTTCTCAAAAGCGTAATTGATGCTTCTTGAAGCATTTATTCTAACTAACTCTAAAGGGTAATTGTTTTCTTTTAAAACTTTAACTACTTCTGAAGCAGTTCCTCCCTGCGCTCCAACTCCGGGAATCAATAAAGGAACTTCATTTCTTGAAAGCATGAATTTCTCTGCAATTAATTCAAATTCTTTCAATGAAGTTGCTCCAACAACTGCTCCGACATTTCCTTTGCAGTCTTCCGCCCATTCAATTAGTTTTTCAGCCATTACTTCAAACAAAAACTTTTTCCCTACTTTAAGGTTCTGAAAATCCTCTGCCCCAGGATTAGAAGTTCTTACAAGCAGATAGCTTCCTTTTCCCTGCCTTGCTTCTTCCAAAAATGGTTCAATGGAATCCCTTCCAAGAAAAGCATTCAAGGTCACTGAATCGGCTTCAAAGAATTCAAATGATTCTTTTACATAAGCTTTCACTGTGTTTCCAATATCATTTCTTTTTGCATCCAAAATTACCGGCAATTCCATTTCTCTTGCTTTTTGAATTACTTTCTTTAATGCTCTTATTCCTTGAAAGCCGTATTGAGCGTAAAAAGCGTAATTCGGCTTTACTGCTGAAGGAAAAACATTTTCTGCCTCGCATTGATCTAAAATTCTTGAATAAAATTCAGTTATTTTGTCTTCAATTGACCCTTCTTCAATAGGAATTCTTTCAATTACTGGATCTAATCCCATGCATACAATTGACTCAAATTTTTTTGCGGAATCTTTAAGCATTTTATTGAATTGCATGAAAAATTTATTCAGCACAAATTTAATAAATTAATTGAATAGCTTTATTCAAATTTTTTAAATAAAAAA
>DATDZZ010000049.1:0-10150 GCA_035288565.1 archaeon | reverse complement strand
TCGCTTGGAGTCATGCCAAAAGTGGCTTTAGTTATTTCTGATGTGAGTATCGCAAATTCCGTGTTTTCGTTTACTCCTCTATTTTTCCATTCATTAGTCAATTCATCTCTTACAGCAATTCCCCTAACTCTTTTTTCAATCCAATCATCAGAATAACCTTTAGCTTGATAAATTTCCTTCATTCTTTTTTGAGCTAGTTCAGGGTTCTCTATTTCTTGAACTCTCTCGTAACCAACTTTCGCGAGCCATAATTTAAATGGTTCAGCTTTCTTTGAAGGAATTGATTGAATAATTCTGAACATATTTTCAGTGCTTGCGCAGTCAGTAGCATAAAACTTTCCATCAGAAGAAGGAAGTTTCAGTTGTAAACAAAATGTTAACAACTGGTTTTCTCTATCTTTTAAAACACCCCAATATTGCCGTGGAGATGAACTATCTGTTAATGCTTCAACTACATCTACAACAGAAAACCACCATTCTTTTTTATGCAATACTCTTCTGATTTTTTTATCCTGAAAAACAACTAATGCATTTTGATTCACTTTTCTGCCTCCGAAAAAAACACTATAATAAGAAACGCTTCAACTTCTTTAAAAACAAAAATGCAGGTAGATTTCCCCTGAAATAAACGATCTTTATGTAAAACCCAGTCGCCATTTAAAGGTTTGGCAAAATTGTTGTTAAGTTTTTTGCAATTCAGCAAAATAATTGATAAAACCATCAAAGAATGAAAAATTCACTAAAAGCAACTAATGCATCGTCAAAAAGGCTCAAGGAAAAAGCTATTTAAACCTTTCTTAATGAATTTCCTTTATACTGATGTTTTTTCAGGCGTTCTTATTTCAGCAGAGTAAGAAGGCAAAAGAAATTTTTTAATGCAAAGAATTTTTATGTGATTTTATGTCTAAAGAGCACGTCAAGGCAATAGAAGAAAGCGGAAGCTTGTCTCACGCTAAAAGAACCAGCCCTAAATGGGTTGAATTGAATGCAAAGGAAGTTGAAAAAATTATTGTTGACTTGAATAACCATGGAACAAGTGAAAGCGAAATCGGAATGATTTTAAGGGACATGCACGGAGTTCCAAGCGTTAAAGCTTTAACTGGAAAAAGAATTGGCGAAATTCTTGAAGAAAAAGGAATGGCTTCAGATATTCCAAGAGATTTATTGAATTTAATTAGAACAAGCGTTAAACTGCAGAAGCACATGGAGAAAAACAAAAAAGACAATGTTTCAAAAAGAGGTTATCAGTTAACTGTATCAAAAATCAGAAAACTTGCAAGGTATTACACTGAAACAGGAAAGCTTGAACAGGGATGGAAATACACTCCTGAAGGAGCAGCTCTTTTAGTGAAGTAAATGAATTATGAATTTATTTTTCAGGAAAGAAAAAGAAAAGTGAAAGAAAAAGGAGATATTAATTTAATTGATTTAATTAAAAAACTGGATGAAATTGTTTCAAGTGAAATAAATGGCTGAAAAAGGACAAAAAAGAACAAAGGACAAGTGGAAGAGAAAGATTTGGTATGAAATCTTTGCCCCAAAAATCTTTAACCAGAAAAAGGTCGGAGAAACAGTGGCTGAAAAACCTGAGCTGCTGAACGGGAGAGTTATTACTGTCAGCTTAAGGGAAATAATCAATCAGCCGAAAAAAGGGCATTTAATGATGAAATTCAAGATAAATAATGTGCAGGGATCAAAGGCTTACACTGAACTCACAGGGCATGAAATTGTAAGCTCTTATTTGAAAAGAATTATTAGAAGAAATGTAAGCAAAGTTGAAGCAGTAAATGACTTTATTTCAAAGGATAATAAGAAAATAAGAGTTAAAGCAGTAGTAATAACTCAAAAAAAAGTTCCAAAAAAGCAGGAAACTGACATAAGAAAAATAATAATTGAAACAATTGAAGAGGAAGCTAAGCACAAAAACTATGAAGAATTAATTAACGAGTTTGTTTTCGGGGGAACGCCTTCAGGAATATTTAATAAGGCAAAAAAAATTTCTTTAATTAAAAGAGTTGAAGTCTTAAAGTCAAGGCCAGTTTGAAGATGATGCCATGCTGTTTCTTTCTGAACAGATAATAGTTGGATTGCTGATTGTTTTTTTTTCAATAATATCTTATTACAAGAAATCACTCGACTTAAACGGAATATTGCTTGGATTAGTAGTAGGAGTAATAACCTATCTTTTAGGGGGAATAATTTCTTTTTATTTAATGATTTTATTTTACGTTTCAGCAGAAAGCCTGACAAGAATTGCAAGAAAAATTAAAAGAAAAGGAAAGCATGAAATAAGGACAACAGGAAATATTTTAGGAAACTCAGGAGCAGCATTAATAGTGCTTGCACTTGGTTCAACAGAATTAATGCTTAACGGATTCAGGTTTCCAGGATTAATGTTTCAAGGATTCAATGTAGCTTTTTTTGGAGCAATGGCAGCCGCTTTATCAGACACTTTAAGCGGAGAAATAGGAATGCTTTCAAAAAAAAAGCCTTTTCTGATTACAACATTAAAGGAAGTTGAAACAGGAACTGACGGAGGAATAAGCTTTCTTGGATTGTTTGCAGGAATAATTTTCTCTGCATTAATTGGATTGATTTTTCATTATTTAACAGGAAGCTTTGCAGGACTTATTGCAGTAACCGCTGCAGGATTTATAGGAACATTGACTGACAGCCTGCTTGGAGCCACTTTTGAAAGAAAAAAAGTATTAAACAATACAAGCGTTAATTTTCTTGCGTCATTAACAGGAGCAGTTATTGCAGTCCTGCTTTTCAGTTTTTTATAAATAAAGCAAATTAAAAATATTGCACATTTTTCTTCAATTCATTGAAAAAATTAAAGATCAGCAGAAGGCAAAAAATTTTTTTAAACATTCAAGTGAAAGTGAATGCATTCAGGAATTTACGTTAAAAAATTTTTCATGGTTATTTTTTATTTTTTTCGCAAAAAATTTTTTGTTTTACGATTCAGTGCAGAAAAATTTGTCCAACAATTTGTGTTTTTCAGAAAAGTAGTGTTTAAAAATATTTTTTTAGTAAATTATTGTACTTAAAATCTTTCTTTTAAGGGGATGGATATGGGATATGCAATGGAAAATAATTCAGTTAAAATAAATTCGCTTAAAAGAAAGTACCTTGCCTATAAAACACAAATGGAAGCAGAATCAGATCTAATTAAATTATGTGAAATTAATCTGAAGCTGAATGACATTGCTTCCGAAATCAGAAGATTAAGCCCTTCCCAAGAAATTGCCTTAGTTGAAAAAAAAGCTGAATTAATTCAATTCGGCTTTTAACTTCTGATTCCCTGCAGATTTGTTTCTGCTTTCAATGACTGCTTCAGTCCATTGCCGAAAGCAGATCCTGCTTTAGCAAACAAATCAAAAAAACTGAATTCAATTTTTCCGTAATACCATACATCGTATTTATCAGGATCCTTTCCAGCTAGAAAGCTTGCTCTGGAGTAAGCAGAATCAATGCTTCCAGTCTGGTCAATCAAGCCGACTTCTAAAGCCTGCTGTCCAGTCATAATTCTTCCATCAGCTATCTCATCAAATTTAATTAAGTCAAGCCTGCTTCCCCTGAAATCCCTTAAATCTTTTTTAAAATTATTGAAAGCCTGCGCCAGAATTTCCTGAAACAAAGCTTTTTCTTCTTCAGTCATTTCCCTGAACGGGCTTCCAATATCCTTGAATTCGCCTTCCTTGAAAACATTTGCCTTCAAGCCAAGCTTTTCAAACAAGCCCTCAAAATTCATTAAAACAGAAATAACTCCTATCGAGCCAGTAATTGAATCCTCATCAGCATAAATTTCGTCTGAGGCGGCTGCAATGTAATAGCCTCCTGAAGCCCCAATTTCAGTAATGTAAGCAACAACGGGCTTCTCAGCTTTAAGAATTTCATCCACAACTTTTTTCGAAGCATAAACTGATCCGCCAGGAGAATTAATCTCTAAAACTATTGCATCAATGCCTGGATCAGATTCAGCTGCAGTGATGTCATCAATAATTCTCTGCACTCCAAAAGAAGAGCCGAGAACACTTGCTTCTCCGTCAAGAATAATTTCTCCTTTAACAGGAATCGAAGCAATGTTTCCCTTCATTTTAGCTGAAGAATCAAAAGGAAAATAAAAGCTGGCTAAAACACTTAAAGCAATTAAAATCAAAACTATTCCTAAAAGTCCAAAGCCAATCTTCCAGTAAGTATGGCTGTTTTTCTTCTTCATTAAAAAAATAAACAGGATTATTAATTTAAAACCATCTCAAAGCAAATCAGTAATGCTTGACCCGAACACTGCAAGATTCATTTTCTATCTGCTTCCAATGTATATTGCGAACAGCTCTGCAATGCTTTTAGGAGGGGGCCATCCCTTAGACTTCAATGCAAAATACCTTGACAAACAGCCATTATTCGGAAAAGGAAAAACAATCAGAGGAACAATTTCAGGAATTATTTTCGGGTCAATAGCAGGCCTTTTATTCGCTTCATTTTTCCCTAACTACACGGTTTTTGTTACAACAAGCTATTTAGAGTTCGCGGTATTTTCAAGCATCGGAGCAATAATTGGAGACATTGCAGGAAGCTTCATTAAAAGAAGAATGAAAGTAAAAAGCGGAGCGCAAGCACCTTTTCTAGACCAATTAGATTTTCTTATAGGGGGAATCCTTTTCTCCCTTCACTTAGTATTAATCAATTTATCTGAATTCGCAGTGCTGGCAGGAGTAACAATAATTGTACATAAATTCAGCAACTGGATTGGATTCAAATTAAAAATAAAAAAAGTTCCATGGTGAGCCGCCTTCTCGCGGCTGCAGAGACACAGCATCTTCGCTTGCGCTCGATGCTGCAATCTTTTAAGGTAAAAGTCTAAAAAAACATTGGATGAATTCATGAAAAAAAATAAAGAAAAATTAAGCAAAAAAGAGAAAAGAAAAAAATCAGTGATTTTCTTACTCAAATTTTTTTTAATTTTCTCGGTACTGCATTACTTAATTTATTTAATTGACACTGACTTTTTACAGCAATTCATTGCTGATTTTGCTTCAAATGCATTGAATCTTCCCTCTCAAGGGCTTTTCATTTACATTAATGCACAGCCTTTTTTTATAAGCAAGAGCTGCACTGGATTGATTTCAAGCTTTATTTTGGCAGCAATAATTTTTTCATTAAAAAAACCAGAAATAGAAAAAAAAATTGCAATGTATTTAGCTGGAACAATTATTTTATTGATAGGGAATGTATTCAGGGTAATATTTGTTTTATGGATGGGAATTTTATTCGGAATCCAGGCGGCTGAATTAACTCATGTGATTAGCTGGTTTGCAATGTCAGCCTTAATTATTGCTTTATGGTATTACAGCAGCTTAAAATTGCTTAAAATAAAGAATTTTTCAGGATTTCTTTAAAGAAATTATTTTTCTGCCACGCTTAAAACAAATTCTTTCAACACTTTAAGGGAAGCATCAATGTCTGAAAGCAATGTTTTCTCTCTTAAAAGCTTCCTTAACAGGTAAGTTGATTGAATGATTTAAATTTTCTCTTTTAAAATTATTTTCATTATTTCAGCGTAAGCAGGCCTTGTAATAAGAATTCCAATTAATACTCCTGAAATAGTCATTATTGCAAAGCCAACAAGCTTTCCTAATCCTAATCCGAATAACAGTATTGGAGCCATTGTAGCAATTGTAGTGGAAGCAGTTGCAATAATAATGAAGAAAGCAGCAGCTATTTTTGCAAGCAAATTTCCAGCGGCTTCCTTTCTTCCTTTAAGCAGTTCATCTGTAATAATTATCTGGTCATCCACGCCTGTTCCAACTGCTGCCAGAATTCCGGCAATTGCAGCCAAGTCAAGATTATAATTAATTATTGAAGCAAAGCCAAGCACTAAAACTACTTCGCTGAAGCCGGTTAAAATTATTGGAACAACGATTTTAGTTATTCTGTATCTAATGAATAAAACTAAAGCAACAACAATTAATGCAATTGCTCCGATAAGCATTGAAACATTTAATGACTCTGCTCCAAAAGAAGGAGAAATAATTGTCTTAGACACATCAATTACTCCGACAGGCAATGAACCTGATTCAAGTAAAATCACTAAATCATCTAAATTCTTTTTAGCTTCTGCTGGAGTGGAAGCACTGCCTTGAATAACCAAACTTGACTGAATTACTGCCTGCTCAAAGTTTTCAACATAAGGAGAGTCATTTGTAATGCTTTCGCTTAAAGAAATAATGCTTCTTGCCCCTAAAGCCCTCCAAAGCCACGGCTCTCCCTGAATTTCAGGAAACTCCCTTAATTCAAAGCCAATTGAAGTTAATTCATCTTTGATTTCCTTATTCAGTGACTCAGGAATAACTGCATACCTGTTTTCAAGCGCAAGCGCATTTAATTTATTCATGTCTTCTTCAGTTAAAGATTCACTGAAAGCGAGAAAAGGAACATTTGAATTCAATAATAATTCATTAACAGAAGTTCCTGCACTGAAATTCAAATTAAGGTTTCCCTGCTGTAAAAGCAATGCATCCTCTTCAAACAAGCCCTGGCTTAAAACAATAATTGAATTAACCGGCCTGTCAATGAAAAAATATGCTTTAGTGCAGTCAAAGTCGTTTCCAGTATTAGTTATCCCGATTCTTTTGCATTTATGGAAAATGGTTTTAGAAAAATTTCTTGCTCCTTCCTCTGTTAAAGTGAACGGCAGCACCCATTGAAGGAATTCTCCTTGGTCATAAAAGCCATATCCTTTGGAAGGATCCTTAACAACACTTAAAATTTCTTCTCCCTGCAAGGCAAGGCTTCCATCAACCATTACCTCAAACTTTCCTTGAGTTAAAATAATGCTTTCAATTCTCTGAACTTCAGCAGGATCAGTGATAGCTATCTGAGCCTGAATGAATTCATAGCCGGAAGCTTCAGAGCCAATGGCATTAACTTTCTTGTCAGTCAATCCAGTTGCATCCAGCCTCTGCTCAATAGTGGATTGAATCTGATCCACTTTTTGCGGGTCTTTAACTGATTCAGCCAACTGGATCTCAAACAAAGTTCCTCCGTTGAAGTCAATTCCGAAAGAAATTCCTTTAATGAAAATAATTCCAAGAGAAAAAATTACAAGGAATAAAAGCAGTGCAATTCTCCAGTTAGTTAAAGTCCGCTTCACGGATTATGCACCTTCTCTTTTTTTTCAACATACCATAAAAGCAGTGGAGCATTGAAAAGCCATGTAACAATAATGTCAGCAATCAATCCAAAGAAAATCACTATTGCAACTTCATAAATGAATACGATTTGATTAAAGTAAGCAATCAAGCTCATTGCAGAAACCGCTGCAACAGTGGTTAAAGTCATTGTCATTCCAGTCTTCATTGCATCAAAAGCCCTTTCCCTTGCATGCTTTTCCTTTCTTTTAAGCACTCTTGTTGTCAGCATAATGTCAGTGTCAACACTGTAACCAATAAGCATCAATAAAGCGGTAATGCTTGACAAGTTAACTGGAATTGAAAAAAAAGCCATGAAAGCAAGCGCTCCAAGAATGTCAAAGAAAGCAGCTGAAACAACTGCAAGGCTTGGAATTACTTCCCTGAAGAAAAAGAAAATCACAATTATTACAAAAACAATTGAAATGAATGCAACCCTTAAAGCTGAATCAAAAAAATATTTACCGAAAGTAGGAGGCACCTCTCCAATGCTGATTAAGGCAGAAGAACTTAACTTTAACTCGCTTCTTAAAGTGCTCTGCAAATCGCTTTCATTTTTTTCTTTTGCCTTCAAAAAAGTTTTATTCACAAATTCAATGAATTCCTCATCAGAAGCATTATCCGGCACGGAAAAAGAAACAACCGATTTCATTGAATTCAATAAATTGTTCCCCAGAGTTCTTGCCTGTGCAGGATTCGATTCAAGAATTGCCCTGGCTTCATTCAATTGATTTTTGAGTTTAGTTAAAAACTCGTTTTCAGAGAACTCAATAATTACTCCATTGCCTATTGGAACAACCTTTACATTCCTCAAAGAATGCTTTTCCTCAAGAGTTTTAGCTAAGGACTGAGCATCAACAGTTGAAACTCCTTTAACAGTGATTCTTGACCCTCCATCTAAATCAATTCCCTTAGTTAAGCCCGGAGAAACAAAAATCAAAAACAAGAAAATTACTGTAAAAATTACTGGAACAGCAATCAGTTTCCTGTAATCTCCATTAAAAATATTCATGAAACACTACCTAAATTAATTCAATTAATAAGAGAATAAAAAGAAGAAAGAATTAAAAAACACACTTCAACATAGAATACTTCAATTAAAGCTTTTTTTTAATGGAAGATTGTTATGGAGCTAAGATTTATTGAAAAACCAGAGAAATTGCTTGAAATTGCGTTCAATAAAGCGTGGAAGGATTCATTGAAAGGCAGGCCTCCAAAAGAAAAATTTCTAAGAATAAAGAACAGGGCATTAAAGAAAATAGATATTTCCACTAATTACTTGACAAGCAAATTAGATGACATGGTTTATGAAACCAAAAGCTTTGATAACCTGCATCCCTTTTACAGGGAGTTAGTTGAAGAAACAATTAATGTAATTGAAGTAAGAAAAAATTTAAGCCAGGTAATGAAGGTTTCAAAAATAATTAAAAAACTGGGAAGAGAGCTGAGAAGAAAAATTCAAAGAATAAGAGAAGATGCAGACGCTCCAAAAATAGCTTCATTTTTAAAACAGTTTTTTGGAAGAACCGCTTCATTAGTTAAAAGCCTTGAAAAAAGCATTGAGTCATTGAATGAATCCAGAAAAAAATTAAGGGAATTCCCTAAAATAAATTTTGATGCACTCACAGTAATTTTAGCAGGCTTTCCAAACACGGGGAAAACAACTTTGCTGAACAAATTAACAGGCTCTAAAGCAGAAATAAATGTATATCCATTCACAACCAAGTCAATCAAGCTCGGCTACTTTCATCACAGATTCAAGGAATTCCAAGTAATTGACACTCCAGGGTTGCTTGACAGAGAAAAAGAGAAAAGAAATGCAATTGAAAGAAAAGCAGTTCATGCATTAAGCCATCTGCCTCAATTAATTGTATTCATTTTCGATCCAAGTGAAACATGCTCTTATTCACTTGAAAAGCAGATCAATTTATTCAATTCACTGAAGAAAGACTTTAATGCCCCATTTATTGCAGTGGCGAACAAAAAAGATGTTTACAGCGAAAAGCAGTTCAATGAATTAAGGAAAGCAGTGAAAGAAGAAATAATTGAAACAGGGGAAAAAGTTGAAGACAATTTAAAAGAAACAATAATAAAAAAATTATACAAAGCAAAAGAAGAAGCAAAGAAAGAAAAAAAAGAAGCAAAGGAAGAAAAGGAAGAAGAGGAATTTGAAGAAAATGAAACAGAGCAGGAAGAGGAAAGGGAAGAAGAAAAGGAAGAGTGGCCAAGTGGCTAAAGGAAGCAGAAGAAGTAAAGTTAAAACAAGAAATTTTGTTGATTTAGGTGCAGGGAAAGATGCTGAAAGAGCAAAAGAGAAATTCTTGAAAGAAGCAAAAGAAAAAGAACAATAACTGCAATTGACCCTAAACTAGAAAACGAGACAATTAAAGAAAAAGGAAATATCCTTGAACTAGTTTCAGGAAAAGCTGAAAATGAATTGAAGTTGATTGAAAATGATTCAGTGAAAGTAATTAACGCAGATTTTTTATTCAATGCCATAAACAAAAGGCAAAGAGAAAAAATAATGGCAGAAGTTCAAAGGGTTTTAATGAAAAGAGGAAGGCTTTACTTGACAATCCATCAAGGAGACCTTCCGTTAATTTCCACCTTCCTCAAAAAACGGCTTTGAAATAGCAGGAAAAAAACTGATTGAAAAAGTGCAGGATGTTAAATCCCCTGCAATTTACGCAAACTTGCTGAACTCAATAAGAGAAGAAGGCACAGATTCAATTCCGCTAAGAATCGTTGCAGTGAAAAAAGCAAGATAGCAAAAAAACCAAAAATAGAAAAGCGCAAAAACTTGGACGAGCTTTTTGGCTTTCAACCTATAAAACTATTTTCTGCAGTTCCTCTATTTTCTCAAAATCCTTATCCTTGGTTATAAGAGTTAAATTGTTTTCTATTGCCTGGCTTGCTATCAGCAGATCAGAAAGAGAGAAAATTAAGCCTTTTTT
>DATDZZ010000048.1:0-6339 GCA_035288565.1 archaeon | reverse complement strand
GCGAGCCTCTTGAGGAAAGGGAGCGCGAAAGACTTTCTGAAAGGGAGAGGCTTCCTGAAAGGGATTTTTCTTTGGATGCAAGGCATTGGCTTTCTTCTTTAAGGAAACTGGATGTAATTACTAAAGAGTCTGCTTATACTTCAATGCATGCAGCTGAGTTAAGGAAGAGCATGCTTGCGCGTGAGCCTCCCTTGCAGTTTCTTGGAATGGATGAAAGGCTGCCAAAATTTCTTAGAAGAGAGTGGTGGTTTAAGGATGAAAAGAAATTTTTTGGAAGGCTTTTAAAGAACCTGACTTGGTATAATTTTCCTCTTCATTTGGTTTTCAGGGCTCCTTTAGGAATAGTTAGATGGATTGCTTTGGCTTCCTTTGAAGCCGGCTTCAGGGCGAGGGAAATTGTTGCTGGAAAGACTGGCTTGGAAAGAAAAATGACTGGAAGGCAGATTAAAAGAGCAGAAGAGTATGGCTTGCGGGAAATAATTGGAACCGAGGCCCCGACTGAAAAATTTGATGCAAAAGAATTAGCTGAAAGAAGGAAGCAAAGAATCAAGCAGGAAATTTTAGCTGATGCAGCCAGGGAGAGATTATTGTTCAGTGATTTTGCGCGAGGAGCATTTAAAGTTGGAAGCGAATTAATTGAATTAAAAAAAGCAGAAGAATTTGGTTCTTTAAAAGCAGGCTTCAATGAATATAAAGATCAGTTTAATGCAATTTTTGAAAGGTTTAATGCTTCAGAAGATTTTAATGAAAGAAGAGAACTGATTAAGGAATTAAAGGAATTAAATGAAAGCAGAATAAAGCATCTTCCGAGAGCAGAAGCTTAATTGCTTGATTTTTTAGTTTTATTTCTATTTTTTTTCATTGAATTTTTTTTCTGATTAAAGTTATTGCAAATAAAATTGAGATTAAGAAAAGCATTAACGTTAATGGGTTTTCCGGCACTGAGGGAAGATTGGCTAATGGGTTTGGCGCTCCTGCTCCGTCTTGGCCGAATAGGAATATGTTGTCTCCTGCTTTTCCTGAAGCTGTTCCATCTGGATTGCCTTTGAATTCAATTCCCTGCTGCCTGAATGCTTCAAGCAATGGAAGCAATTGAGCGTTCTCTGCGTACCATAAGCCTTTTTCAGGGTCATAGTAGAAGCTTCCGTTTCTTCCCTGCGCGCTTCTAAGTGTTTCCTGTTCTCCGTTGTAAGTTAATGTCGGCACGCCGTTTGGAGCAGAAAAATCTAATAAATGTTCTTTTCCGTCAGCTGTCCTGATTCTTATTCCGTCTTCTGTCTGCTGAATTGAAGAAATCTCTGAATCATAAACTTCTCCTGTATTCTTGTTGATTATTTTCATTTTCTCCTTGCATATTCCTGAAGCGTCTCTTTCAGAGTAAAAAATAATTGTTTTTGATTCAGTGTCAAGAATCTGAAAGGGGCCCATGTGCTGCAGGCTTTTAGTGAAATCCTCTGAATCTCTCTGCTGAGCTCCTTCTCTTCCTCTTACGCTTAATTCAATTGCCGGTTCAGAGCAGTTGTTGTTTGGGTTATTCACTGAAGTCAATTTAGCATTAAGGCTGCTTACTTCCTGGCTTTCAATTACTCCTCCTTCTTTGTGGTGCCTTAAATAAATAATTAATTCATTTGTTTCAGGCTTTACAATGAATGAACCTGATTCAAGTGAAATTGAATTTAATTTTCCTGCATCAAATCCTTCTTCATTTGGAACTGAAATGTTTACATCCCTGTTGGAGATAATGCTGACTGTTGTGTTCCTGTTGTCGAATGTTTTTCTTAGAACTCCTTCAGCAATAATTTTTTCAGGGCTTCTGGAAAACAATAGTTTTTGGTACAGCGTTGTGCTCATTTCTTCCGTTCTTCCAAATGCTTTGCTTAACGTGTTTTCAGTTTCCATACTCAATCCTGTCTGGTCTTTAACTGCGTTTCTCACGCAGTCAAGCAGTTCTGAGTCGGTTACTTTAGCTGTTCCGTCAACTGTTACTTGAATTAATTCTCTTTCTCCGCTTAACTTGAATAAATTTAATGTGTTCGGGATTTCTATTGCAGGAATTTCAAGGTTTGGGGCAGCTAATCTTACATGATCCGCTCCGCTGGAATCAATTATTGTTTCTCCATTTACTTTCAGTTCTCCTTTTTCATTGCTTAGCTCTACTTTGTTTCCTTTTTTGTCAGTTAAAACTGTCTGCCCTTGAGTTGAGTAACCTATTGGAGTGAATATTGCTCCGGGCTGGAACCAGAAATAAAATATTTTTGGAGCCGCAAAGCTTCCATTGGCTTTGCTTTGCAGGTTAATTGTTGCCTGATTTATTTGATTGGATTTCGCGTTATTTGTAAAGTTTTCAATTTTTTTTCCTAATTCATCAATTAATTTTTCTGTAACTGAATTTGTGTCTGTTCCTCTCAGGATTCCAGTTATTCTGTCTTTTCCTTCATCCACTAGGTTTGCTGCTTTTTCTGTTGCTTTTTCGCTTGCGCTTGCCACTTTGCTTTTGTCTTCAGTGAAAGGAGTAAAGTAATGAGCATAATAGCCTTCCTCTGTGTCAACGCAATCCTGGAGCTGGGGAAACACTAAAGTTTGAAGAATTACTGTTCCTGAAATTGCAGGCCATCCGAATGTAACGTAAGCAAGTGTTTCAGCTGTTCCATAAAATCCTGCAACGCTTGAACCAATGTTTGCCCCGAAAGTTAGAGGAATGTTTGTTCCTTCAATTGTTAAATTTTTTACTTTAGTGGAGCAGTCATTTTTGTTTTTTATTTCCTGCTCTAAATCAATTTTTCCGGGACTGCTTTCGCTTTTATCCGTTTTTCCATCAAGGTCAGTGTGATGGGTATAAGCAATTAATAGCTGTCCTTTTTCCTGTCCTTTAATTGTTTCCTCTAAAATGAATGAGCTTGAGTCGCTTGTTATTTCATATTTTCCTGAAACAATTTCTTGGTTAGGGGACTTTAATGTAATGGAGCATGAAGGGCATTCCTTTGGCCCTGAAAGATAGAACACAATATTTTCTACAATATCTCTTCTGTTGTCTCCTGTTACATAATCATAAGTGTCATTGATTGGATTGAATGCTTCGCTTAGCTTGTCGTAAATCATTGCCCAAGGAAATGCCTGAAATACTTGAATAAATAAATCTCCTTGGTCTGATCCTTCATTTGCAAAGAAATCAATGAATGCATCGCCGTAAATTGGAGTGTCTTTGTGAAGGAATTTTACTTCAGTCCAAGAATCAGGCAATTGATATGCAGAAATTTCTTCAAATCCTGCCCCTCTTTTAGCCCACCAGTAAAGCACTGGAGCGACAGTGTACTTTAAGCCTCCCTTCAATGAAAAATAATTCTTTATTAGGTCAGCATCTTGAGCGTAAAGCTTGTCTAAAACAGAAGTGTAGTTTCTTGCTGCAAAGCCTCTTTCAAGCAAATTGTTTGCAGCTATATTCATGTTATTTGGGCCGTAAAAACTTAATCTTCTTTTAGTGTACCCTTCAGTCATCTGCTCTGCAAGCCTTTGGGGAGTCAATGGATCTGGAGCTTTAATCCATCCCTGCTCGAAAATTTTCATGTCTCCAGTAACATTTTCCAGAATTATTTTTTTTGTGTCATCGCTTAAGTGAATGAATGTTCCATTATCTAATTGAACCATTCTTGTTCCGACTTTCGCTGATTCAGCTATCACATTGTCAATCTGGTCTTTTGATATAGTGGTTAAGGGCTGCGCTGAAGGGCTCATTTTGTATAAAATTAAGTTTCCTAACTCATCTGTTTCAAGTACTGTGTTTCCTCCGGGCTTTGAAAAATTAATCCATTTTCCTTCCGGGTGATCTTGAAAAGGCTTGAAGAACTGCATATCGTATCTTGAGGAGTCTTCATATAAGTCGAAAACAGAGTTTCTTGTTGTGTCTTTCACTCCGTAGCCTGGAAAGCCCCACTCGCTTTTCCTCATAAAGTATTCAGGCAAATCAACATCCAAGTGATTGTCGACATCCTGCATTATTTTTGATAAGGCTCTGGCATCTGAAAGCTTTGCTTCAGCCAAAGCTGTTTTACCTGCAGCTCCTGTAAGCCTTCCGTCTTTAATTGCTTCTTCCACTAATTTTGCCTTGCTTGCATTTCTTTGAATTAATGTTTCAGTTGTCCTGAAGTATGATTCCATTTGCCTGAAGTACTTGTATAGTGCTCCCTTGACTTCAGGGCTTTTAATTGATCCAATTAATCCGTCTTCCTGGATTGCTTTACTGAACCACGCTTCAAAGCCTCCTCCCTTGATTGCGCTGTATCCTGAGTCCCCGCCTTTTCCGGAAACCATGTCGAAATGCACTTTATTTATTTCAGGATACTTCTGCCTTAAGGATTTCAGGCTCTGAATTCTTGCATCCCCTAAAAATGTTCCGGGAGTGAATAATCCTGCTTCAACGTTTTTCAGGAACTGGCTGTTCTTCATTCCGAAAGGCCAGTACCCTCCAAGCCTCTGCTGTCCGTAGCTTATAATTTTCTGCCCCACGTTATGGTAAATGGTTGGGCCAAGAATTGATCCAGTGATTACAGTTGAGTACTGTGAATTAAAGTATTTGTCAAACAAAGAGTAAATCGCTATAGCGCATTTAGAGTTATTGCAGTTGCTTGCCATTCCGGCAGAAAAGCTTTGAGCATCAATTAAATTAATTATTGGCTCTCCCGGAATTCTTCTTCCGGAAGTAATGGGAATTTCTGTTTCCTTTTCTTGTCCTTGAAGCTGTTCTCCTTCAAGCTGCTCTTTGATTCTCTGTTTTTCTTCATCACTCAAGCCTGTTTTTTCGTCTCCAAAAACACCTTCAAAAAAGCTTTCCTTGGCATTCAAAAAATCTTTAACAATTCCTTCACCTGAATTCCTTAAGCTTAATTTGTCTCCTTCCAAAGAGCACTTGCCTTGCTTTCTTAAATCATCAGTGCACCTGCCTACTCTTAAAGTGTCCTCTAAAACAACTCCTACTGCGAATGCTCCCTGCACTCTTTTTTCAGTGAAAGGAGTGAACTGCTCTGGTTCAACTTCCACTGTTGGAACTGAGACCTTCACTCCTTCTCTTGTGTCTCCAGTGGAAAAAACAGCTTCATTGAATGCAAGTTCATCAACTTGGTCTTTAGGCTTTTCACCTGAAGAAATATCTTCTGCCCTGAATCCATTCAAGTCACTAATTAATTTGTCTTTAATGTCCTGCACTTCTTTCTGGGAAAGCCTGCTTACCTTGCAGACGCTGCTTCCTGATTCCTTTACATCAGCAAACTTGATTTCTAAAAAAGTGTCTTCAGAAAAAGAATTGAATTTCATTGATTCAGTTGAATAATTGAATTCATTATCTTTATTTTCTTGGGCAAAAGCAATTGGAGTGAAAGAAGAGAAAAGCATTAAAAAAATCCAGAAAAAAGCACTGGCTTTTTGTTTAAGCGGGCTTTCAAGCAATTCCACAAATTCACCTTTAATTAAATTCACCTTTAATTATACTCACTTTTAATTTATGCCTTTAATTATAATAAAGTAATATATTTTACTATATAAAGATGACTAATGCATCCAGGGCATCCAAATTCTTTTAATTCAGAAAAAGAAAAACAAGTAAATTAATCCTGGAACAATCCAGTTGGCAAGTAAAATTAAAATAAATGCAGTGAAGGAAGAAGCATACACTCCAAGAAGCAGTTGAATGTTTTTATTCATTTTTTTGAATCTGTTTTTAAAAAAATCCATTGCAAGCGAGCCAATTAAAGCAAACGGGAGAACCAGTAAACTGAAAACCAGCGCCACTGCAAAGCGTTTAATGAAAATAATTACTGCATTAGAGGCCTCATTCAGCGGATCAATTAAGCCGATTTGGGATTCAATGGTGCTTGGAATTTCTCCAATGTAATAGTCTGATAAAAAGCTTAAGCTCAGTCCATAGAAAGCGATTAAAACGAATAGCAGTGAAATCAAGTAAATTGAAGCAAAGCTTGCCTGAATCCATGAAAGCCTGAATTTTTTTTGAATTCTTTTCTTTAAATTCGCTCCAATGAAAGTTAAAACAAAAAAAGGAACTGAAAGCACGAGGCCGCCCCATAAAAGCTGAAGCAATGAAAAAAAAATGTTCTCAAAAAGTGCCGGCTCCGCCATGGAAACATATTTATTTAACTATTATAAATATGTTTCCAGTGAAAGAGAAAAAGGTAGTTTAATGGCAATGGATTTACTTGGAATTGAATTGTTTGCATTTGTTTTTTTATTCATCGGCTCAACTTCCATTGGATACATTTTTTTGAGGACCGGCTGGCCTAAAGTAAGAATTCTTGAAAAAACCTATAAAATTGGGTGGTCAATGGTTTTCGG
>DATDZZ010000047.1:0-5663 GCA_035288565.1 archaeon | reverse complement strand
GGAGCCAGAGTATTTAACTGAACTGATTTATTCAATTTTAAGCTGCTATGGAGTGCTGGCAAATTTAGCTGATGACATGAGGCACCTGCAGAGAAGCGAAATAAATGAAGTGGCGGAAGAATTTGATTCAAAGCAGGTTGGTTCAAGCACAATGCCTCATAAAAGAAACCCATGGAATTTTGAAAACATTAAAAGCATGTGGAAAACTTTCACTCCAAGAATGATTACAGTTTTCATGGACCAAATAAGCGAGCATCAAAGAGATTTAAGCAACTCTGCCAGTCAAAGGTTTCTTCCAGAAATTTTTTTTGCAATAACTGAGTCAACTTACAGAATGAATGGATTAATGAAAAAATTGATTGTTGACAAAGAATCAATGAAAAAGAATTTTGAAATGAACAAGGAAATGATTACAGCAGAGCCATTGTATATCCTGCTTTCATTGTACGGACATGAAGATGCGCATGAAGCAGTAAAGCAATTAACATTAAAAGCACAAAAACTTGGACAGCCTTTAAGGGAGCTTGCCTTTAAAGACAAAGAACTAAATCCTTATTTAAAAAAATTCACTAAAAAGCAGCTGGAAATAATTCAGAATCCTGAGAAGTATATTGGGGAAAGCGTGAAGAAAACCGAGCAAGTGTGCAGGCAGTGGAAGAAAGAACTGAAAATTTAATAAATAATACAAAACTCTGGGAATTCTTTTATATCTGTTTAAGTAATATTTATTTGGTAATGTTTTGAAAACTTCAAGTGTTAAGCCGGAAGAATTGACTGGAATTGTTTCAGATTTAATGGAAAGCTCTCTTAAAGCTCAGAAAAAAGCCGTAAAACTAATGAAGGCAAAAACTTAAGCCTGCATTTCAATTATGTCTCCGTTTTTTAGTTCATAGTTTTTTGATACCTGCTGGCCGGGAAATTTGGTTGAGCCCCAAACTTTTGCCGCTTTAAGTTTTTGCGCAAAATCTTTGTGAAGCATTCTTGCAACATTTTCAACTGTGTCTCCGGCATTCAATACAAGAGGCTCTTTAAAGTCAGGCTCGCTTCCAGGCTTTTTAGTGTAAATCAAAATCTTATTCAACAGAATCATTAATTCTTTTTTTAATTCAATTAAGTCTTCTTCTTTCTGCCAAGAAAGAATTTTTGCTTTAGTTTTGTTTTTTAATTCATCAATTATTTCCTTGTTTCTGGTTAAAATTATTCCTTTCTTGTAATCAATTTTTTCGTCAAGAACTTGGGCAACCTTTTCAATTGTGGTTTCTTGGTTCAAAACAACAGAGCAGTTGTATAAGCCCATTGCCTTAAGGAAATCAATTAATTCTTCTTCCTTTATTTTAAGGAACTGCTTTCCCGTGATTGAGATTCCGGGAAATTCTGATACTTTAATTTCAATTTTAGGCCTTGACTCCGCAAACCAGATATTTACATTCCTTAATTCTTTTTCAATTACCTGAAATTCCTCAACGGAATTGGCAATCATTAAAACTGCATCTGAATTCCTTACAATTGAAAGAAAAATATTTCCCTGCATTTTTCCCTTGGAGGAGCCTTCAATTATTGCAGGAACCTCAACCAGCTGAAGCCTTGCTCCCTTGAAATCAATCATTCCCTGCTGCGGCCTCGTTGTAGTGAAAGGATAACTGCTTATTTCCACATCAGCATTTGTAAGGCTTTTAAGCAAAGTGCTTTTGCCCGAATTAGGGAAACCAATTAAAGCAATCTGGCCTTCACCTTCCTTCTTTACATGAAGCTTTGCCCCTTTCCCAGCTTTTTTTGCAGATTCTTTCTGCTTCTCCATTTTAATTTTAATCTGAGCCAGCTTCTGGGAAATCTCTCTTCTGAGATTTTCTCCTCCTTTATGCTTTGGAGCGTGCCTCTTCATTTCCTGCAAGGCAATTAATTTCTCTAAAGGAGTTTTTGCTTCGTCATATTTCTTCTGCGCTTCCCAGAACTCATGGCTTGCATTAATAGGCATTACAGAATTAAATAAAGAAAATTTAAATTACTTTTCAACCCTAAAAACAAGGAGTTCTTCAAAAAAAAGTTTTTTTCTGGCAATAATTTCAAACTTTAAATTCTTTTTTTTAAGGATTTTTTCGGTTTCTGCTGCTCCGTTTAAATCAGTTTGCAGAAAAAAGCAAACTCCGCCTTCATTCAAATACTCATCAAATTTTTCAAGAAACCCGTCAAGCACTTCCCTTCCTTTTTTTCCTCCATCCAGGTCAATGAACTTAATTTTTTCAGCCGGAATGTAAGGAGGATTAAAAATAATTGCATCAAATTTTCCTCGAATTTTTTCAAATAAATTGCTTTCAATGCATTCAAAATTCTTGAAGCCAAGCTTTTCAGCATTCATTGAAAAATTCTTTAAAGCCTCAGAATTAATGTCGGAAGCAGTCACTTTTCCTGCGCCTAAAAGCAGAGCATTAATTCCTTGAATTCCTGAACCGGTGCCTAAATCAAGAACTGAAGAGCCTTTTTTTATTGAAACACTTTCCGCTAAAAGAAAAGAATCTTCTCTCGGCTCATAAACAGAATCAAATAAATAGAGTTCTTTGCTTTTAAGGAAATATTTTTTCATTTTAATTTTTCTAGCCTGTTTACAATTACATCAGTGTTATGCAGACGGTCTGTGAATCTGCAGTCAACTACCGCGAAAGGAGCAACAACGTTTTCATTTAAATTAATTAATCCAAAATTCACTGCCTGCCTGTAATCCTCAGCTAAATAAGTTTGAGCTAAATTCTTGTTGAATTCCTCGAATTCTGTTTTATTCAAGCCGGTCTGAGTAAAGCATTGCTCTAAAAAAGATTCATCAATTAACTCAGAATCTATTTTATCGTTATTCCTAGTGCATTCAGACATCTTGCTTACTGTCACTTCTTCTTCCTTCAATCCGCATCTCTTGGCTGAAAGGCATAAATCGAATTCCAAGCCTTTATTTGAAGTTGAAGCAAAAGCATAGTATTTAGCTGCTTTCTCTACCTCTTCCTGGGTGAATTTATCAAACAGCTCAATAGATGAAAGAGTTGGAGCATACTTCCATTTAAATTCTGCATTAATGCCGGCATCTTCAAAACCTTTTTTGATCAATTGCTGGTTTGCTGTATTGCCGATTGAATCTTTTTGATAAGGATCTTTAAACAAATAGACTAAATGCCCTTCTTCTGGAAGCCTGCATGTGCTGATTTCCGGATTCATTAAAAAAATCTTTAAATGCTCTTTCAAGTCAAGGTTTGATTCAGGAACAATTAAGTAGCCGTTTCTTTGCTTGAAGAAAGCTTTCATTGAACTGACAAAATTAAGATACAATTCATTTACTTTAGAGTATTTTTCTAAATCAGATGTCTTTACAAGAGAAGTTGGAATAATTTTAATTCCGTAATCCTGAACTATTTTCTGGCCTTCCTCTGAATCAGCTGAAACATTTCTGTCAGAATAACTGACTCCTATTTCATTCAATCTGAAAAGAAGGCTGTTAGATGAACCTTTCAAAGCAGTGTGCTCATTTGATAGAACATTTATTACTTCTACATTAAAATTTGAATCTTCAATTTGAATTACAGGAACTTTAACAATATCCTCTGAAATGACTACGTTTTCTGGCTTGCTTAAAGTATTAAAGTAAGTGAAGCCGATCAATAACGCAAACACAACCAATAAGGCAACCAAGTAAAGAGGAATTCCTTTACTGAAAAGATTTTCCTTTTTTTCCTTTGCTTCAGGTTTCTCTTCTTTTTTTGCTTTTTTTTCTTTGCCCATAATTTTCATTACTTTTTTGTATATTCAAGTAAATTGGGAAAGCTTTAAAAATAATGTTTTTTAAGCAGTTTTTCTCTTAATTAATGAATGTATTCAGATGTTCACAGCCATTTATATGAATTTGATGACATTTCAAAGGAAGTAATGGAAGCCAGAAAGCTTAAGGTTTTCAGCATTTTCTGCAATTCAGTTGACTTAAAATCCAATAAAAAAAGCCTGGAAATTTCAAGAGAATTCAGTGAAGTTAAATGCTGTCTGGGTTTGCATCCAATGGATCTGCTTAAATTAAATGAAAAAGAAATAAATGAAGCATTTGATTTCATTTCAAGAAACCAAAATGAATGCATTGCTTTCGGAGAAACAGGGCTGGATTTCAAGTACGCGAAAACCGAAAAAGAAAAAGAGCTTCAGGAAAAAGTTTTTTTAAAATTCATTGAATTGTCTAAAGAGCACGGAAAGCCTTTAATCATTCATTCAAGGAGAGCACAGAAAAGAGTGCTGGAAATGCTTTCAGAAAATGAAGCTGAAAAAGTTTTGCTTCATTGGTTTATCGGAGACAGGAAGTTAAGGAAAATTGCTGAAGAAAAAAATTACTTCATTTCAATAGGCCCCGGAATTTTATTTGGAGAAGATTACCAGAAATTCGCGGAAAAAATTCCTTTAAAGAATTTAATGCTTGAAACTGATTCCCCTGTTCCATTTGAAGGACAGCCGGCTCACTCAACATGGATTCCAAGAATAGCAGAAAAACTGGCAGAAATTAAAGGCATTCCTGAAAAAGAATTAATTGAAGAAATAAGCAAAAACGTGAAAAAATTATTCAAGTTAAAGTAAAGCTTTTATAGCTTCATTGAAATGATGATTATTATGGCTTCAATTGCATTAATTTTAATTTCATTAATTGTATTGCTTGCAATAGTCAATTTCGTGGTGTTGAAAAACAAAAAAAAGCCTGCGGCAAAAGCAAGCGCTGGCAGGATTCTTAATGTTGATGTGGCTGCAGTTGCTGAAAGGCATCAGCAGGAATCAATTGAATTAAATAAAACAAGGCAAAAATTAATTGAAGTTCAGGATAAATTAAAGGTTGAGCAGAATCCTTCAAATGTATTGTACGGAGAAATATTTAATCTGCAGTCAAAATGCAAAATACTTGATGAAACCATTTCAATGGCGCACAACAGGATTACCGATGTTGAAAAAAATTTAATTGGATTGAATTCTTTAAGCAAGGAAGACTCGCAGATAATTATAAACAATTTAAGGGAATTAAACTCAAAGCTCAGAGAACTTGAAAATTTCAGGGCGAACACGAAAGTCGAGTTAACTGGAATGAAGGAAATTTCTCTTGAAATGAAGGAATTCCTGAAAGAAAAGAGCAGGGTTTAAATGAAAGCTGACTCAGTAATCAAATGCCCTTCATGCAACGAGAACACCCGCGTAGTTCAGGCAACGCAAAATGTGCAGAATTTCGGGGAAGTATTGATTACTGCAATTAAATGCGATAAATGCGGTTACAGGTTCACTGATGTAATGAGCACTGAATTCAATGACGCAGTTGAATTCAAAGCACTAATAGAAAAAGAAGACGATTTAAGCATTAAAGTAATTAAAAGCTCTTCAGGAACAATTGAAATTCCTGAAATGGGAATAGAAATAGAGCCAGGCCCTGCATCAGATGGATACATAACAAACGTGGAAGGGCTTATCGTCAGAATTGAAGAAGCTTTTTCAGTAATAATTAATTCAAGCAAAGGAAAGCAGAAAGAAAAAGCAGAAAAAAAATTAAATGAATTAATTGAAGCAAAAAACGGAAGAAAAAAATTCACTTTAATAATCAAAGACCCTTACGGGAACAGCGCTTTAGTCGGAAGAAATGCAGAGAAAAGAATGCTTTCAGAAGC
>DATDZZ010000046.1:0-6621 GCA_035288565.1 archaeon | reverse complement strand
ACTAATCCTGCCCCGAGCTCTGGAGGTTATTTTAGCGGTAACCTTAGCATTGATTTTAATGTAACTGATGCGAATTCAGCGCATAACTGGATTGATGGAAATATCTGGCTTCCTACTCTAGCCCAGGGAGCCCAAAGCTTCAACAATAAAATTGCAACGGATGCGAATTTGCTTGATGGAGTTGGGCAAATAACTTGTACAAATCAAGCAAACATTGCAACATCCGGAATGACTTGTTCTTACACCCTCAATACAGCAATTGTTGCAGATGCCAACTATTTCATTGATGTCAATGCAATGGATGATGAAGGAATTGCAGGAACAGCTTCTACAACTGTTTCAATCAATGTTGACAACAACGCTCCTTCAACTTCTTGGGATGGGAATCATAATACGTGGCAGAATTTTGCTTCAGTAATTAGCCTGACCTGCAACGAAAAAGGCAATGGATCAGGATGTTCTATCACAAAGTATAGGCTTGACACTAATCCTTCTGTTACTGTGAGTTATGGAAGCTGGCAGACTTACTCTTCTCCCATAGTTGTGATTCCTGATGGAAATTACGCAATTGATTTTAATTCAACTGATGTAAAAGGAAATGTTGGAGACACTAACACGTTTTATGTTTTGATTGATAAGACTCAGCCTGTTTCAGGAGTGGATGTTCGTGCAGACGTAAATAAAACAGGTGTTTTAAGTGGAACGCCAAGTATTGATTTGTTTGTTGGTTTGGATCAAAACTTAACTGTTAGAGTCAGAAATATTTACTCAGATGTAAATCAGGTCAGCCCCTGGGTTGATGTTAACGCCAATTTTAGTGATTTAAATTCATTGAATACAACATGGTATGCGATGACTAATTCGGGTGACGGAAATTATTTTTTAGATTACAATGCAGGGGTTTTTGATTTAAATTTTTCAGCAAAATATGTAACTTTAAGGATTAAGGACACAGCAGGAAATCAAGCCGATATGAACACAGCAACGCCTGTTTTACTTTATTCAATGACTATTCCTTCTGGCTTGGATGGAAATTCAACTAACTTTCAAACAATTTCAAACTTTGAAGCAATTCCTAATTTAGTTTTCTCGGTTGCGGGTTTGGGAAAAGTTGCATTCAATCAAGATGTAAATTTGTCTACTTATGACCAGGCATCAAAAATAATTGCATTGCAGACATATTTCGGCATTACTGCTTCAGGAGTAGAAAAAACTGTCACAGTTGATTCCTCTGCATTCAATGACTTGAATAAGTCAGCGAGAATAACTGTTTATGATTTGCCTACAGGATTAACGAATGTAAGAATAAGAAAAGGTGACTTGAATTGCGGTGTTTCTTGCACTAATGTTGATTATAATGCTGTTTCAGGGCAGCTTGACTTTAATGCAGGAAGCTGGACAAGCTACATTACTGACATTAATGCACCTGTTCTGTCAAGTGCAGCGCCGACAACAACTCAGACTTCAAGCAATGTAACTTTAAGTGTAAACACAAATGAAGCAGCTGCATGCAGATACAACACAACTGACTTGAATTATGATTCAATGAGTTCAGCTGTTACAAGCAGTTCTTCTACAAGCCACAGCTGGAGTTTAAGCGGAGTATCAAATGGAAGCTATACTTACTATTATCAATGCAGGGATTCTGTTGGATTTGATGCAAACACAAGTGTTAGTTTCACAGTAAACATTCAAGGCGGAGGAGGGTCAAGCTCAAGTGAAACAAAAACATCTGGCGGCACAAATGGAACAGCTGTGGTTAAAGGGCCTAATGTAGAAGAAATAGTTAGAAAACAAATCATTAATATTGAAAAAGGAACAGTGAATGTTGCAGTTTCAAAGCCAGAAATAGCTGTAAGCCAGATGAATATTGAGTTCACTAAAAATATTCCTAACGCTGTTGTCACCGTTTCATTGTTAAAAGAAAGGCCTTCAGAAGTGCAGGAATTAATTGGAGCAACAATAATTACTCCGGCATCAAACAAAACAGAGACAATAAAGCCGAAAGTCTATCAATATCTTGAAATAAAGAAAGAAAACATTGTTGACAGCGATATAGGAAAAGTAGAAATTTCATTCAAGGTTCCTAAGAGCTGGTTAAAAGAAAATAATGTTGAAAAAGATAAAATTGTTTTAGCTAGATACACAAATAACTGGACTGACTTAGAAACAATAATTATTTCAGAAAATAACAGTGAAGTGGAATTCAAAGCAAAAAGCCTTGGCTTTAGTTACTTTGCAGTAAAAGAAAAAATTGTTTTGCAGGAAGCAGTCAGCGAAGAGGCGGAGCCAGTAAAAGAAATAACTCCAGTTGCAAGAAAGACAGTTCAGGAAAAGCAAGAACCGGTTAAAGAAGAGCCAGAAAAGAAAGAAGAAGCAAAGCCTATCGACTTAACTTTAGTTTTCGTTTTAATCATGTTAATATTAGTTGGAGCAGCAGTTTACTTTCATAAATTAAAAAAATAAACAATTAATTGAATTAATTCATTAATGGCAAGAAATAAAAAAACGCAGAAACCTGGACAGCTATTTTTCTGCCTTGCTCAGTATACTAAATTCTTTCAAAGTTTTCAAAATTTTCTGATGCGTTGCTTCTTTGCTTTCTTCTGAATTAATTATTTTTGCATTTGGAAGTTTTTCCGAGATTTCCTTGAATTTTTTTATTAGTTTTTCTATTTCTTCTTTGTTTTCGAAAGAGCTTTTTTCACTTCTTTTATCTATTCTTCTCAATGCTTCTTCTGATGAAGTTAAAAAAATTAAAATCAAATCAGGTTCCGGAACAAAGGAATTAATTTCCTGCAAAAACGCTAATTCAAGCCCTTCCATTGACTGGTATACAAGGGAGGAAATGAAGCTTCTGTCGCTTAAAACAATTTTTCCTTCTTTTAATGAAGGCTTGATTGTTTCTTCTACTAACGATACTCTGTCTGCTGCAAAAAGGAGAGCATTTTCCAATGGAATTCTTCTTTTGCTCCATTTTTCTTTAATCAGGGAATAAAGCTTTTCGGTTGGCTCTTTCACTGCAATGAATTCTTTATTATTTTTTTCAAGGTATTCTGATAAAAGCTTTAAGTGAGTGCCTTTTCCTGCTCCGGAAATGCCTTCAAACACTATGTATTTTCCTTTCATTGAATTAATTTAAAGGCAATTAAGTTAATAAAAAATTCCAATGCAATTATTTCATGCATTTAGAGTTAAATGAGAAAGAAAAGCACTTAATCAACGAATTAAAGGACTTATTCAAGGAAAGCCCCAGCCATGACTTAAGCCATGTTCTTAGAGTGGCGGGAATTGCTTTAAAGTTAAGCAATGAATTGAATGGCAAAAGAGACATTATAGTGCCTGCCTGCCTGCTTCATGATTTGGGGAGATTAAAGAACATTTCAGGCCCAGAATCTGCTTTAGAGTCAGCCAAGCTTGCTTTGAATCCATTGAATAATGCCGGCTATAAAGAAAACGAAGTAAAAGAAATAATTCACTGCATTGAACTGCATGATGACAGGACTTTTACTGCAAAAAAGGCTTCTCTTGAAGCAAAAATTGTTTTTGATGCCGATAAATTGGACGGCTTCGGAGCCCTTGGAATTGCAAGAATCTGCCTGCATTGCGGAGAGCAGGGCCATGGATTGAAAGGAGTGATTGAAAGGCTTGAAAAAAGAATGCCTGCAAGAGCCGAAAAATTAAATTTTGATTTCAGCAAAAAAATATTTAAAGAAAAATACATGGAAGTTGAAGAATTCCTTAAAGAACTGAAAAGCGATTTAGGAATTGAATAATGATATTGCAGTGATTTGAAGAGTGACTTGAAATGGCTTTGAATTTAATTAAAAGAATTTCCGGAAAGGAATTAATTAAGAAAGCAAGAGAAGTTTCTTTGCTTAATTTAAGGGAAGTAAAGCCTTACTCTAATGCAAGAATTTCTTTTAAGGAATTCAATCCGGAAAGCGGGGAAGCAAAGCCTCCGACTCTGTACTTGCTTAAGCCTCAAATTGAATGGGCGAAAAAATTAAGAAACATTTTTTTAAAAGAGCATGAAATTGATGTTCTTAAATTAAAGGAAGCCTTAGTTTATGAAATCAATGAGCAAAAATTTACTTTGCTTCCAATCATTGTTGAGTTCTCTGAAGCAGACAATCAGGCAGTGATTGCTGATGGAGCCCACAGGGCTTTTCTTGCAAGGACTTTGAATAAATCATTCAGTGCTTTATATGTTGAAAATGCAGACAAGGAATATCCTTATTATGCCTTGCCTAATGAATGGAGTGAAGTTTCTTTGCATGAAGATTTAAGCACTGTTTCAAGGAAAAAAAATTACAGGCATGAGAACAAGGAAGAGCTTTATAAGCTTTACAGGGATTATAATATTTTAGGAGAAGGATTAATTTCTGCTCCGAGATAAGTTATTTTTTTAGGTGGTTTAATGGAAGAGTCAATTCAGTTCGTGTCGAACTTTTCAGATTGGGTTGCAGTAAAAAAAATTAAAGTGACTAATGAAACAAGGCCTAAGGCAGTAATGGAGTTTCTTGCAGGCTTGAATACAAGCTTTGACAATAAAATTGAGGGTTTTTTAAGAAAAGAAGTTGATTTAAGCAAAGTTGACGCTGCCTTAAATGAATTAATTGAAAAAGGAAAATCAGCTGACAACATTTCAAAAGCTTTAGCGGAAATTAACGGAGCAAAGCTCGGAAAAGTAGTTAAGGAAATAACTGAAAAACCTGAATGGCAAACAGGAGAGCAGAAAGAAATGTCTGAGTTCGTTAAAACTTATGCAGTAAGAAAAGCCTTGAAAGAGCTTGGAGTGAGGGCAGATTATTCTCACATTGATATTCCGGGAATGAAAAAAGCAAAGAAAGTGAAGTAATTTGGGATCCGCAGTAATTTGGAAAATGAATACTTTTTTTAATTCTTTTAATTAATTTCTTTTATATTAGGGGCCGTGGTGTAGCCTGGTTAGCATTCAAGCTTTGGGAGCTTGCGACCTCAGTTCAAATCTGGGCGGCCTCATTTTTTCTATTCAATTAATTGTTCAATAAAGTTGTTCAATAAAGAATTTATATTAAAACACTCTATTTCTTGCATGCAGAAAGTGATTGAAGCAAGCAATGTTTCAAAAGTTTTTAAAGGAAAAGTTGTATTGCATCAGGTTAATTTTTCTTTAGAGAAAGGAGAAATCCATTCCTTGCTTGGCCCGAACGGGGCAGGAAAATCCACTTTAATGAAATTAATTATTGGCATTGAAAAGCCTTCAGAAGGAACTATTTTGTTTTTAGGAGAAAAATTATCCGGAAAGCAGAGAATCGGGGTTGTGCCTCAAGAAGAATTCTTCTACAAAAACTTTTCTGTTCTGCATAACCTGAAATTGTTTGGAAAAATGTTCAATGTATTCGGAAAAGATTTGGATAAAAGAATTAATTTTTTGCTTAAATGGCTTGAATTAAGTGAATTCAAAAACACTGAGGCAGGGCTGCTCAGCGGAGGCTATAGAAGGTTGCTGAATATTGGCTGTTCAATCATTCACAATCCTGAAATAATTTTTTTGGATGAGCCCACGGTTGCTTTGGATCCAAGCATTAGAAAACTTTTATGGAAAAAAATCCTTGAATTAAAAAAAGAAGGAAAAACTATTCTGCTCACTACTCATTACTTGGATGAAGCTGAGTATTTAAGCGACAGGGTTTCAATTTTATTTAAAGGAAGCATTCTTGAAACTGATTCCCCTCAAGGCTTTCTTGCAAAGCATGGAGGAAAAGAATTAATTAAAATCCAGGCAGAAGGATTATCAAAAGAATTGATTCTTAAATTAAAAAAAATTCTTCCTTCAAGCTCAATTAAATTAACCAATAATTTTCTTGTAATTTCTTTCAATAAAAAAGCTTCTCTGAAATACTTAAGCAAAATTAATTCTTTTTTGAATAAAAATAAAATAAAGATTCAAAGCAGTTTAATCAAGGAACCTGAATTAGAGGATGTTTTCCTGAAACTCACCGGAGAGAAGGCAGGTGAATAAAATAAAAAAAACCTTTAAAGATTTTTTTCATGGCTTGGATAAAGTATTGACTTATTCATTGAAGGAAATTGATTTAATTAAAAGCCAGAGAATTTCAATTGCTTTAATGCTTCTCTACCCAGTTCTTGCAGTTGCAGCCCTTGCCTTTGCTTTAAGCGGCGTCTCCGTTACAGATATTTCTTTCGGCGAAACAGGCTTGTCAAGCATTGAGCTTGGAGTGGTTCTGCCTCTTGAATCAGACTTTTTTGACTTAATTTTTTTCAGAAATGAATTGAATTCCATTGAATACCTTAAAGTAACTGAATTTAATTCAAAAGAAGAGTTAAGCAATGCCATAAAGAGAGGAAATGTTTCCCTTGGAGCCATAATTATTCCTCCTGAATCCGATAAATCTTTTATTGAAATTATTTTCCTTCACGATGACTCTTCAATTGTAGCTTCCAGCACATTTTTGGCTCAGGCAAGAAATGCAGTCAACTCAATCGGCTTCAAAAAATCAAGTGAAATTTTAAACAACTTAATCAGCGAGCTTGATTCAATTACTTCAAACATTTCCGGGCAGGTAAACAAAACCGATTCCTTGATTTTACAGCTTGAGTCAGGAAACAAGCAGT
>DATDZZ010000045.1:0-7351 GCA_035288565.1 archaeon | reverse complement strand
CCTTCAGAAGTTAATTGGTCTGAAACAACTTCAATTGCTTCAATATTTGAATTTCCAGTAGAAGTATCATCTGCAGTGGCAGTCAAAGTAGCTGCTTGCCCTGGACTTGCAATAGCTGGATTAATGCCAGCGAAAGTAATTAATGGGCCTTGGTTGTCCTCTGAAGTTTCAGAAACCATTACAGTTGCAGGAGCACAGCCAACAGTAGTAGTTACAGTGAATGTTCCAAATGAATTGTAAACGCATGAATTTGGAGAATAAGACCCTGTTCCATCGCCGTTATCAATGCATGCAAGGCTTGTAGTAGCTGTATTTCCGCAGTCAATCATTGCTGGAGGCTTAACCGGGTTGCATGCAGTATTAAGAGTAACACTGACGCCTTCTCCTAAAGCTGCCTGATAATTTGTCTGTCCGTTAACTAAAACCTGGCATCCAGCTGCCGCTGCAAAACCATTATTTGCTAAAAGCATTAAAAGCAATGCAATTAAAATTAATCCAATTTTTTTCACTAAACCACCTTTCTCCATTTGATTTTTTTGCTTTCCTTTTGAATTAAAATTATAATAATTGAACTGAAATAAAAAAGGCAAGGAGATATATAAATGTAGCTCTAATGCTTTTTTTTATAAAAGCATTTTTTTTTGAAGGATAAACCTTAATTGAAAAGAGTTCTTGAAAGAGTTGTTTAATAATTTAAAGGAAAGAGTTGTTTAATAATTTAAAGATTTGATAAAACCTTTAATAAAAGTTAATAAGAATTTTTTGAAACTTTTTGAAATTCTTTGGTTTCATTGAATTTAAACATATTTCTTTTATATAAAAAGAATCCAGAAATAATGAGTAATCCAATTATTGGAAGAAGAATTAAAGGAATTTCAGGCAATTTATCGTCATCTGACTTGATTAAAGATTTTGCAATGAATGATTGTTTAATTGAATCAAGGTAATTGCTTTCCTCAAAGCTTTTTTTTGCATTGCTTAAAGCACTTAAAGCGGATTCATTTGAATTTCCTTCAGCGAATTCCAAAACATTTTGAAGCATTTCAAAAGAATCTTTTTCAATTCCTTGCTTTTTTTCATTCAATTCTTTTTCAATCAAAGCAGCTTCATTGAATGCGTCTTCAAATCCTTTAAGGTTTTTGTTTTTGAATTCAATTGCTTTATCAATTTCATTTTTTTCAATTAAGTCAATAAATGCTTCAAGCTTGCTTTTCGAGAATTTTGTTTTTAATTCGCTTAAAAAATCTTTTTTTTTCTTTAACTCTGAACTGCTTAAAGGAGGAATGTACTGCATTTCCCTTAACTCAGATTCATTCACTCCTGAAAGAATTTCCTCAAATGAATCAATTTCTTTTTTCAATTCATTGCCATGAACCAGTTCAATAAATCTTCCGGCATTAACTGAAAGATCATTCAATTCCTTGACTTTCATCTTTTCAGTTGCTTCATTTAAATCAGAAATTTTTTTTTCAAGAAATGAAAGCTTCTCCCCCGAATTAATTGAATCGTTTTTTGAAATTAATTTCTCTATTTCATTGTTAAGTGAAAGAATTTCATTAACTTTTTCAGGATTTGCTTCAAAAAACAGCGGATTCGCTTCCTTTAATTCACTGAAATCATTCATTAAATTATTTTTTTTCTCAAAAAATGAAAACAAATTTTCCTGAACAGGAGCAGTAAATTCATTTCTTAATTCATTCAATTGAGTTAAAGCCTCAAAAGCATTTGATTCCTTTATTTCCTTGATTTCATTCAAAGAAATTTTCTGCCCTCCAAGCTTGTTTTTTTCATTAAAGAATTCCTCAATTTTTCCCTCCTCCTGCAGTGCAATTAACTGCAATTCCTTTTCATTAATCAATTCATTTAATTCCTGGAGCAGGGCTTCAAATTCAATTAAAGCCAGTTCATTTTTTTGCTTCTCTTCCTTCAGCTCTTGGGTTTCAGATTCAATTTCCTGCAGCTTTATAATGTCCTTGTCTTTCACTTCATTCAGGTTTTCAAGAAGCTTCAATTCATTCAATATCTCAGATGCCGTTGCTTTAATTCCCGCGCCAGCTGAATCACTTAATTCAATTAAATCATTTTTTGCCTCCAGCAGGCTTTCATTAAAATTTTTTTTCAAATTACTTATTTTCAAAAAAGCATTAAATTCAATTGAAGAATTTTTTTCCAGCTTATTTATTTCAATTAAAACAGCGTCCTCAAAAACATTTTTCACTTCAATTTTTTCTCCATTCAAAGAAAAAAATTTAATTTCCTGCAAAGAGCCGAGATTCAACCCGAATGAAATTGGGACAATTATTTTTTCTGCGTCAAGTTCAAGATTATTTTTCAGAGTGAATTCCTGGGAAATCTCTGAAACATTTTCATTCAATTCATTTAACTGAATTTCATTTCTAATCAATTCAAGTGAATCATCAACAAAAAATTCCATGAAAGCCTTTCTGCCTGATTTTACGTCCTCTAAAAAGAATGAAACTTCATTTTCATTTAAAGTAAAATTAATTGCTTTCCCTGAATCAAAGGCAGTGATTCCTTTAACTAATGAAAAGTTTTCATAAAGAACTGTTTTCACTTCAAGAACCGGAATAAAATAATCTGAATTAATTTCAATTTCCCTCTGAATTAAAGCTTCATTTAAATTCATTGATTTAACTGAATTTTTTTCCTTCACTGATGAATTCCGTGAAATCAGTTTTAATTCAATTGACTGCTGCTCCGCAGGAAGCGAGCCAAGGAAAACTCTTAACTTATTGTTTTTGAAAACAGTGTCACTGACTTCTTTTGATTTATTAATCAATTCAATTTCTTTTCCATTTAATTCAATCTCGAAGAAAAGTTCTTCATTTAATTCATCAAAAAAAGGGTTTTCAATAACTATTTTCAATTCATTCTCTGAAGATTCCCCTGCAATAGGGGCATTGAAGGAAAAGAAAACTACTTGAGTTTCTTCACTTAAATTTTTTTCAGTCAATTCAATTAATTTTAATCTGATTCTTTCAAAGAATGAGTTAACTTTAATTGCAATTTCATTTAATTCCCTGAATTTTTCGGGAAGCAAATTATTGTCCTTAAAGAAAGAGCTTAATTCAATGAATTCTTTCTCAAACTTTCCGCTTTCATCTGCATCAAGGAATTCAATTTTCTTTAAGTAATTCACTGCCTTAAAAAATTTTTCATTAATTTTCCCTGCTTCAGGAAGAAAATTTAAAAGCTCTGACTTGAATTGGCTGCATGACTCAATTAACTGAATTGAATTCTCGTAAGGCTTGCTCAAAGAAAGAAACAAATTAAGCCTTTCCTTGAATGAATTAAATCTCGACTCAGACAAAACAATTTTTTTAGCATCTTCAATGCATGACTCAATTTCGGATTCAAAGCCCAGCTTGTATTGATTGAAGTTTTCCAATGCTTTCTTGAATTCATTGAATTCATCTGAAATGCTTCTGCATAAAGAAATTTTTTCTGAATTATCTGCTTTGCTGTAATCACTTAATTTATTTTTTGCCTTGTTTTTCAAGTAAATTACTTCAATGAATTCTTTTGGAAGGTTAATTGAATTCAATGTATCGGAAACCAGTGAAGTTTTTGCATTGCATAAATCAATTACGTATCCTGTCAAGTCATTGTCAAGGAATTCAATTCTTTCATTTATTTCCTGAAACCTGTTTTCTTTCTCCCTTAAACTGCTTAAAGCGAAGCCTATTTTCTGAAACTCGCTTGAGGTAATTAATTCATTGAATTCTTTCTTCAAGCCGAGGAATTCTTTCACTATTGAATCAAATTCATTTAATTCGCTTAAATTAATTGACCTGCTCTTGATTTCAGTTTCTTTTTTTGATGAAATAATTAATTCCTCAAAAAACTTTTCATCAATTGCCTTGAATTTTTCTGAATCAAATGAATTGATTTTAAGCGAAACTTCATTCGCTTTCAGCTCTATTTCCTTTGCAAGCATCTCTTTTTTTTCCCTTAATTCTTTTCTGTGCAAGGCATTTTCATTCAGCATTTTGGAAAAAATCAGCAGGTTAGAGTTTTCTTTTCCAATCATTGAGTCAAAGACTGAAAAAATTTTTTGAGGATTCATTTTCTTCAGTGCCTCGTTGGCAACAGAGTAATTAGAGCTGAACAAAGAATTTTTTATTGAAGTGAACAGATAGTCTTTGATTAAAGGGAATTGAAGCAGTCCAAAATTCAAGTTAAATCCAAGATTTTCTTTAACAATTGAGTCAAAATTTGCCAAGGTGTTAAAGAAATCTATCTGCATGAAGGAGCTCTTGCTTGAATTCACTCCAATGCCGGAAGACAATTGATTAAGCTCCATCAAGTCTTTCAAGTAATTTGAAGCAAAGGAATTTGAGTTATGGTTTTCTGCGCCTAAGTCATTCAGGTTTGAAATTAAATTAATGTAGTCATTGAATAATTTTTCTTCTTTAATTAAATGAATTTCATTGAATTCCAGTTCTTTTTTTTCTGATTCAATTAAGTCAAGCGCGATTTTGTTTGATTCATTAATTTCCTTCACGCTTAAGTCAAGATAATTAATTAATTCATTTAATTTCAATGACAACCCTGAAGTGTTTTTCTGGCTGCAGATTGAATTAATTTCATTCAAAATTTTTCTGGATTTATTTAACTGCACCCAGCTGGACGCAATTTTTTTTTCAAACAAAGAAATTTTCTTTTTCACTTGCTCCGAGAATTCACTTGAATCAATTTGAATTGCTTCCTTTGCTTTTTTCATGCATTCGTCTTCTGACCTGCATTCAGGAATTAAAGTTGCTGTGTTCGTTGAAAGAGCATTGCAGAGACTTTTTTGTTCTCCGCTTAATTTGCTTAAATCCAGGCATCCGCTGACAAAAATCATTAAAGCAAGCAGAAGAAATTTTATTTTCATAGAATTTCTTAAAATGAAAACAATTAAAATAAAAACAAGAATTCAGGCAATCAACGTAAAGCTTCTTTTTAATTTTTTGGGTGCATTAAAATTAAATACTTAAACAATATTGTTACTTGAATGTTAGTGATTCAAATGAAATTAATGAAAAAAACAGCTTTTTTGATTTTAATGCTTTCAGTTATTTTGTTTGCTGGCTTTGCTTCAGCGCAGGACGCAGTCGCAATAGCTGACCCTACTTCAAGCCTTTCATTTAAAAGCACTGACACTTTTTCAATTAAAGTAACAGCTTTAGGGAAAAGCGCTTCAGGGGCTTCCGGAACAGTTGATTTATCAATAATTAATGCTGATTCAAGAGCAGACACAGGATTGAGTGCAAGCACTCCATACAGTGTTTCAGGCTTCGGCAAAGCTGAAGTAGCTTTAAGCGTTCCATTGAACGGATTGGCTCCAGGAAGATACACTGCATTGCTGGAAGCTTCAGCAGTTGGAGATAATTTCTTCGGAAACAACAGAGTGACAAAAAACTTTATTGTAGAGCAGGATACAGCAATCGCTGTTCCGGACAATTCATTGCTTTTGGTTCCATTAATTGCATTAATTGCCTTAATTTTAGCAAGAAATTAATCAGCTTAAATTAAATTACTTTTTCTTTTAAACTTTTTATATGAGTGAAATGAAAGACTATTCTTTAGAGCAGGGGCAGGAAATAGTGAAGCTTGCAAGAAAAAGCATTAAGTTTTTTTTGCTTACAGGAAACAGAATCAATGATTTGCCTTCAAAAAAATTTTTTGAAGAAAAAAGAGGAGCAATAATTTCAGTCAAATCAATGAAAGACAAAACTCTTCTTGGTTCACTTGGTTTTCCTGAAGCAAAATACTCTTTATGGGATGCAGTAATTGAAGGAGCAATAAACGCCGCCACCAGAGATCCAAGATTTAAAGCATTAAAATCCTCTGATTTGGATAAGGTTTTAATTGAAGTAAGCGTTTTAAGCAAAGCAAAAGAAATCAAAACTGAAAGCAGAGATCAATTGCTTGAAGAAATTCATTTAGGAGAAGACGGTTTAATTGCTGAAAAAGAAAACAAAAAAGCATTAATGCTCCCCTATGAACCAATAATCCAGAAATGGAGTGTGAAAACTTTTTTGGAGGAAATCTGCTTCAAAGCAGGCCTGCTGAGAACTTCTTGGAGGGAACGAAGAGTTCACTTCTATAAATTCCAGACGCAAACTTTTATTGAAGAAGAGCCTGAAGGAAAAGTAATTGAAAGCTGAGATTGCTTATGTAAATTCATTTATTTTAATTTCTATTGCAGCATAAACTTCAATTGATATTCTCAGCCCGTTTTGAATCAATTCAAAAAGAATTTTTTTTGCTTCATTTTTTTTAATGATTTTTTTCTTTAACAGCTTCAATAAAAACGTTGTCAGCCACCAGCATGCAATTTTCCTGCTCTTCGAAACTTGGACGAGCAAATAATCATTAGTTAAAATAATTTCTTTTTCTTTTTCAGCGAGCAGGATTAATGATGAGTCCGCTTCCTCAATTCCGTTAATTTCCGATATTTCCTTTATTTTTTTTTTATTTTTTAGATTTATTACTTTAATCCAGTCAGTGCATGCTTCCTTAATGTCATTTTTTCCTTCAAAACTTTTATTCACAGAAACTGTTTCTTCAAAAACTTCGCCTGTTATTTTTATTTTTCTAAAATATTTTTTCAGTAAATAGAGCTTGTTTATTCTGCTTAAATGAATCAAAACAGATGAATCAATCACTGCCATTAAATCAACTTAAAGCTTTTTGAAATCTTCTTCAAGATCCTTTAAAGAATAGCCAATATCAATATTTTTCTTTGAAGACAAGTCAAGCATTTCAATATAAGAAACACCTGCAAGTGATGCCGCCTTCCTCAAAGAAATTTTATGATTTCTTAATTCATTTAAAGCAAAATCAGTTTTCCATTCTTTGATTGCTCTGCTTAAAAGCTTTCTGACAACAACTGCTCTGTCAGATTTTTCAGTCTTTTCAATGAACTCTAAATCCTTAACTTCTTTTTTTTCAACCCTAGTAGTCAATACTTCCAAAAAAAAAACCACCTGTATACAATAATTGCTATAAGCTACAATATAAAGCTTCTGTAAAAATGTTCATTAAAGTTTGAAAAAATTGAAGAGGTTGAATAAAATCCTTCATTAAGCCATGCCTCTTTTTAGTATTATTTTTTAAAAGCCGAAGTTGTTTTTCACCAGCTTTTTTCTAAAATGCTGTGGTGGGGGGAAGCCTTTCATTCCTTCTTTTTGTTTTTTACAGTTCGCTGCACGAATTCACTGTTTCTTCAGGGCATCTTTGAATGTAGCAGTCAACTTCCTGCACGCATAAATTGTGTTTTGTTGTTAATTCGCTTTTTTCCTGCACTTGGGCTTTCTTTAATATTGGATAGGCGTATTCTACT
>DATDZZ010000044.1:0-2243 GCA_035288565.1 archaeon | reverse complement strand
TTTCATTCGGGCAAACATGCTTTTCACAGCTGATAAAAAACAAATACAGAAAAAATTATGCAAACTAAAAGATGACGATTACAAAAAAGTTGTAGATGCAATAAATAAAATTATAAAATAGTTTTTCAAACTTTAAAGATTCATAAAAAAAGCATAATTCACTTAATATAATTTGTATTTTGTTATTATGGAAAAAGCACAATAATTGAATATGAATTATATTGGGTTTCTAAGCTGAATGAAAAATTTTACTAAAAGTTTTCTTCTTTCTCGAATTCTTTTTCTGCCTGCACGGCTATTTTAGTCCAATATTTTTTATTGAAAACGCTTTCATGGGATTCAAGCTTCTCTGCCTGCAAAGATTCAGATTCTTTTATTTCCTTTAATTCTTTTTTTATTTCTTTGACTTCTTCAATTGTTTGAGCTTTATTTTTTAAATTACTGTATTTTGAATAAAAGAAAACAACTAAAATTAAAAGCAATCCTATTGCAATGCCTGAATTTGAGTCAATTAAAGAAACAAAACCAGTGGCTGTGCTGTTAGCTCCTTTAATGCCTGAGCTTACAACTGATGAAACAATTGAAGCTTCTTTTTCTCCTGAAACATTGAAGCTCAGAAAAATGTGCCTTTGAGTGTTTTCCTCTCCTATTAAAGTTATTCTTGCATTTTTCTTTCCTGATTCAATTGAATTGATTGTGAATTCAATTTCTTTTTTTTCTAAGGCATTTAAATCAATTTTTTCCGGAAGAAAAACTTCATTGCTTGAGCTTATTATTGAAATGCTTTGAGGAAACTTTGACTTGTTTTCAATTAAAATTTTTCCTGTTTTTGATTCATTTAAATTTAACTGCAAATCATTGCCTAAAACTACTGCATCTAAATCATAAAAAGGTTTAACTGAAACAGTTAAAGTGTCAGCCAAGTATTGTTTGCCTGAAAAATTGTCTTTAAGCCAAATCTTGAAATAATAAATTCCTTGAGCAGTGCTTGAATTAGTGTCTGCTCTGAAAAACAATTTGTTTTCTTTTTCAGTTAAAGGAGTGAGAGTTAATTCTTTTTGCTCTCCTTCAATATACAAAGAAAAATTTGAAGCCCTGCCAGTATTTCTGTAATTTACAAACAATTCTTTTGATTCGTTTCTCTGCATTAAAAGAAATGATTCACTTAAATAAATGCCTCTGATTTCCGGAGCTTGATTATTGTTTTCTTCAATTAAATAAATTGATTCCTGTTTAGGGATTACTTTAACGGAGAAAATAATGTTTTTTCTTGCAAGAATTCCTTCATTTTCGTATTCAATTATTAATTCAGGAGAATAAAAGCCTGGCTTCATGTTTCTGTCAACTGAAATGAATCCCTGAAAAATGCTTCCAGCGTAAAATAAATGGCTGTTTCCTGCGCCAAACTCTAAATTAATTCCTTTAACTGAATTGCTGTAAGTCTTAACTAAAACAGGTTCACTTAAATATTCAGGGGAAAATTTGTATTCAACTGAAAAGCTTCCTTGAGTCCCCTGCTGTAAAACAAAATTTGTTTCATTAGGGGTTAAATTTAAGCTCATTCCCTGAACTGAATAGCTTAGCATTATTAAAAAGAATCCAAGAAAAATGCATAATAGCTTTATTTTCATCTCAATCCTTCCAATCCTTTTTTTTGCTTTTTGGCAAGGTGTTTGTCCCTGACAATGAAAAAACCTATCCCGACAATTAAAACAAACAATAGAATTAAGCCGAATTCATAAGAGCTTCCAAGAGAAGCAAAGCCTGCCCCAATTAAATTATTTTTTTGTTCTGATTTGCTTTCTTGTTTTTCATTTCCCTGAACATTAAAATAAATTAATTTTTCAGTTAAAAAGTTTTCATTTGAGACTCTCAGTAAAGCATTGCCTTCAAAGCTTTCAACTTCATTTGAAGCCTTTAAATTCAATTTAACTGGCTTTGATTCATTTACAAATAAATCATTTAATTGAATTGAATTAAAAGAAATTCCCTGAGGCAATCCAATCAATTCAATTTTAATGTTTGAAGCATTGCTGTTTCCAAGATTTGAAAGAATTAATTCAATTTCTTTTTCTTCTCCAGAAATTAAATTTATTTCAGCAGGATAAGAATTGAAATTTAATTTATCTATTGCAACTACTTTAATTGTTTTCACTTCTTCTTTAACAAGAGATCCAACTTTTGCTTTAACCTTAAAGGTAAAGTCTCCTGCTAAAGCATTTTCATCTGCTGAAATTATAACA
>DATDZZ010000043.1:0-2238 GCA_035288565.1 archaeon | reverse complement strand
TGTTTCACTGTCTTTGTAATTAACCTGAAAACCAATAATTTCTGAATCACTTAATTCATTGAATGCCTTTAAAAATTCAGGTCTCTGCTCCCTGCAGATAGGGCACCAATTAGCATAAAAATTCAATAAAATTATTTTTCCTTCTGCTTTTGCTTTAATGTAATCTTCTTGAATGAAAGCAAGGTAAGGAGAAACACTTCCAGCAAAAACTTCTCTTTTAAACCCTGAAACAGAATCAACTGCCTCTGTTGATGAAACGCTTTCCGCTCCAATGGGATCAGGTAATTCGCTTTCTTCTTTAAGCAATTCATTTTTTTCTAAATCAGAATCCATTTCCACTGCCTGCTGTGACTGCTGAACACAGCCAAACAAAAACAAGGAAAAAATTAAAGAAATTAAAACAAATTTATTCATTTAAAATCAATAATTCAAAGGAATTTAATCTTTAAAATATTAACGTGCGCCTATAAAAAAATCATAATTTATTTAATAAACACTTAAATAAAGAGAAATAGCTTCCTTTGTTCTCTTAATTAATTCATCCAATGTTTTAGCTTGAGTATGACAACCCGGCAATTCAACTACATCAGAAATTAAATAACCATCTTCTCCTTGCTCTATAATTACATTAAATTTCTTAGCCATACTAAATATGTCCTTTAAAAGTTCAAATAGCTTTCTAATTAAAAAAAATCAAGCTGTGAAAACGAATGCAAAAACTGAACTTAAAATTAATGAAAAAAGTAAAAGCATTCCAATGTTTTTGTTCAAAAATAAATTGCCTTCTCCTTCTAAATCTGTTTTGCTTGAAACACCTGCTTCTGTTCCAGCCCAAGCAGCAAAAAATAATGGAATTGCATTTAATGCTCTGATGAAAGCTAATTCAGGTGAAACCATTAAAGTTAAAGCGATTGCTCCTCCTAAGTAAAGAAAAATCAATGGAGTTAATTTTCCAAAAAAAAGAATTGAAAAAATAAATGTCCCTAAGCTTAAAACAATTAAATTAATTACAGGAGATAAGCCGACTTCATAGTAAGGCAAGCCAATTCCAATTGAACCTAAAACCAATCCAAGCAAAAACAAAGCAATACTCATCAACAAAGAAAACTTTACTTGAGTGTTCAATTATCTCGCCTGAAGCCTTGTTCTTTCCTCATTCAATCTGTCAATTATTCCTGACTCCTTAATTATTTTATCTTCATGCCATCTAAGCTCTAATGAATTCTGGTTTGAAGTGCTGCACAAAAACCCTTCTTCATTTAATTTCTTTAAGGACTCTAAAACATCGAGGTTTTCTTTCTGCACTCCTGAAGGCAAAACAATATCCGTTAAATTAATTGATTGAACTGCATCTGTTGCAGATCTCTGCCCATCCCTGTTTCTTATTACTGCAAGAGCAGTTGAATCGCGTGAAACTGAAATAAAAGGACTTTTGGAAATTGGATGATAAAGCACTCCAGCCAGCATTAAAGTCCCGTTTCTTGCAGCATCTGCTGAGCCGCTCCATTCAACTTTAAATGTATTTGCGCTTTCTCCTTCCTTTTCATCCTTCATTCTTGTATCTGAAATACTGTTTCCGAAGAAGTCAACCTTTAAGTCTTCCTTCTCTCCAGCCTCCAAAGCAACTCCGAATCCCATGATACTCCAATTAACTGCAAAGACTTCTCCCCCTTCACTTGGATTAAATGCTTGATTTCCTGAAGTAAAGAAAGAATAAATAGCGTTAATTACTACTTCATTTTCTTCTGATAAATTCTTGGCAACAACCAATCCAAGAGGAGCCGGCATTGAAGGACTCAAAGTTAATTTCTTTTCTGCATTATTAAAGCTAAACAGCAATCCATCTGAAACCATTCCTGACAAATCATTTTTCTTAAAAGTTATTAAATTGCCATTATCTCCACCATCTTTCGCAGTTAGTTTCAGCGGTCTTTCTCCTGCTACCGCTACTGCGCTAGGCAAATTCACTTTCAATTGGTTTGAATCAGCCTTCAACGAAACACCGTAACCAACTCTGTTGTTATCTCCAGCTAATCCAAGTTCACCATCAAATGGAAGATAGAATAATGAATTGTCTGCTCCTTCAGTGCTCTCCAATTTATGTCTTATCCATATTTTTGTAGTTGTATTCGGCAAACCAATCCAAGGCCAATTGCTTTGTGTTGGAACATGAGAAATAAAAATATTGTATTTTCCTGGAGTACTAAATTCAAATTCTTCTGCAATTGAGGAATTAGT
>DATDZZ010000042.1:0-4052 GCA_035288565.1 archaeon | reverse complement strand
CTGCTCTAATTCTCTTTCAGAAAGTTTTTTTGGATTGCAGATGACTCCTCCTTTTGCTCCTCCATAAGGAAGGTCTGCAACAACATTCTTCCAAGTCATCCAGAAGGCAAGCGCTTCAACTTCCGCTAAATTCACTTCAGGGTGAAACCTTATTCCTCCTTTGGTTGGCCCCCTTAAATCATTGTACTGTACTCTGAAGCCGGTGAAAACTTCGGTTTTTCCGTTATCCATTTTAACGGGAATTGAAACCTGAAGAATTCTCATAGGTTTTTTTAATATCTCCATTAAGCTGGGGTCTGCACTTATTTTTTCTGCTGCTATATCCAATTGCTTTAAAGCACTTGAAAACAAATCGCTTTGCATTAAATTCACCTTTAAATGATTTATATTGGAATTAGGGGTTTAAAAATATTTGTTAAAGCCTGCTTACTTTAATTCCTTCAGCGATTTCTGCAGGTCATTCAAAAAAATTTTTGCATTGATTTTATGCAGCTTGCAGGCTTTTTTAATTGAAAGAAACTTTTCCCCGAAAAGGGCTGCAGAGCCCTCAAAGAAATCAAATTTGTGCTTCAAGAAAACTTTTTTTGATTCAGGAAACAATTCCATTAATGAAGCAATTTTTGTTTCCATGCCCAGCTGGAATTTTTTCCTTTTCTCATTCAAGAATTTTTCTTCTTTTATCAGGCCTTTAATTAATCCCTTCAAGTCATTTATTAAAGCGCTTAAATTAATTTGATTTACTTTAGCAAAAAACTCAAGTCTTTTGCTGTAAAAGCTTTCAATCAATCCGTTTACAGAATAAGCTTCAAAAACAATTTTGGTTCCGGGAAAGCTTGAAATAATTTCATGAATCAAAGTGTCTTTTGTTATAATGAAATGCATAGAAATTAATGCAGAAATCTGTTTTTAAATTATTGTTGCTCTTTTTTCAAGGCAATTTTCTTTTTAACTTTCTTTAAAACAAAGAATTTTTCTCTTTCCATTTCCTCAAGCCTGAAAGCAATGTATTTCCTTGCTTTAATCAGCCTCGGAATTATAATGTATTCCAATGCATTGACTTTTCTCTTGGTTTTTTCAATTTCAATTGCTAAATTTTCTAAAACTGACTCCATTTCAGCCAATTTAATTACTTCATTCAAGTTTTTTTCAAATAATTTTGAAGTGTCATCTAAAGAGGCAGAGCTCTGAATCAAAGAATACCCTCTCTGCAGAAGGTTTCTCTGCAGGTTGCTTGCCTCAATTGAAGGAACCTTTACCCCCATTATATTTCTTTGAGTAATTGCAAGCGACAAAGAAGCGTTGTCAGATGAAGTAACTGCAAACTCTTTCACTTTAGAAATCCCTAACTGCGCTTCAGTTACTGCCAGTGAATTGTATGCCTCTGAGAGATTTGATTCAACTGATTTTCTGAGCTCCTTTGCTCTGTTCAATGTAGTGAAAAATTCATTGAATAAAGCATCTCTTTTTTCCTTCAATAATTTATGCCCTTTTTTCGCTAAAGAAATTTTTTTCTTTAAGTTAAGAAGCTCCATTCTTGTAGGCTTAACATTCAGTGCTTTGCTCATTTCATCAGCTCAAAATAAATTTTTCTTTTTTTTTTGTTTTGCTTTATTTATTTTCTTTTTTATTTTTTTATTTTTTTGGGAGATATTTTTCAATTTCTTCTTTCTTCACTCTCTTCAATTCTCTTTCCGGAAGGATTGTGAATAACTTCCATGCAATTGCGAGAGTGTCTTCAATGCTTCTGTTTTCTTCGTAGCCCTGCCTTACAAACTTGTCTTCAAATTCGTTTGCAAAGTTTAAGAATTTCTTGTCTCTTTCAGTTAATGCTTCCTCTCCTACAACTGCAACTAAATCTTTTTTTTCGTTTCCTTCAGCATAAGCAGCATAGCATTGATTGGAAACACCTGAATGGTCTTTTCTTGTTTTTCCTTCCCCTATTCCGTTATTCATTAACCTGCTTAAGCTTGGCCTTACATCTATTGGAGGAAAGATTCCTTTTCTATGCAATTCTCTGCTGAGCACTATCTGCCCTTCAGTAATGTAGCCTGTTAAGTCAGGAATTGGATGGGTTTTGTCGTCGTCAGGCATTGATAATATTGGAAGCTGTGTTACTGATCCTTTTCTTCCCTGAATTCTTCCTGCTCTTTCATAAATTGAAGCCAAGTCAGTGTACATGTAGCCTGGATAGCCTCTTCTTCCTGGAACTTCTTCTCTTGCTGAACCTATCTCGCGCAATGCCTCGCAATAGTTTGTCATATCTGTAAGAATTACAAGAACCTGCATTCCAAGATCATAGGCAAGATACTCCGCTGAAGTTAAAGCAATTCTTGGAGTAATTATTCTTTCAATTGCAGGGTCATCAGCTAAATTCAAAAACATTACTACATTCTCTAATGCCCCTGTTTTTTCAAATTCTTTTTTAAAGAAATTTGCTTCCTCGCTTGTTACCCCCATTGAAGCAAAAACAATTGCGAAGTCTTCGCTTGACTTCAACACTTTTGCCTGTCTCACAATCTGGACAACTAATTTGTTGTGAGGCAAACCTGAACCTGAAAACACTGGAAGCTTCTGGCCTTTAACTAAAGTGTTCATTAAATCAATTGTGGAGATTCCTGTCTGAATGAAGTCTTCAGGCATCTGCCTTGAAACAGGATTAATTGGCTGGCCGTAAATGTCTAAAGTTTTTTCTCCGATTACTTCAGGAGAGCCATCAATTGGCTTGCCTAATCCGTTGAATACTCTTCCAAGCATTTCCTTTGAAACCCTTATTTTTAGTGTTTCACCTAAAAATTTTACTTTAGTGTTTTTAGTGTCAATTCCTGCTGTTCCTTCAAACACCTGCACAACCGAAATGTCTTCTGAAACTTCCAGCACTTGACCGTTCTTTAAAGTTCCGTCAGGACTTTTAATCTGAACAAGCTCTCCGTAAGCAACTCCTGTAGTTCCTCTAACTACAAGCAACGGCCCTTCAAGTTTTTCAACTGAACTGTATTCTTTAATCATTAAATCCTCTCCACTGATTTCAGGTATTTTTCAAATTCCTTGTTCATCTGCTCTTTTAAATCCTTGAGAGATTTTTCAAATTCCTTTTCAGGAACATACTTTAATCTTCCGATTTCCGCAGCTGAATCAAAGCCTGAAAGCTTTTCAACATCAATTTTTTCTAAAGACATTATTGTTTCATGGTAATGCAGAATCAAGGAAATGATTCCAATCTGCTTCTTTAAATCGCAGTAAGTGTCAACTTCATGGAATGCATTCTGCTGCAAAAAGTCTTCTCTAATCATTCTTGCAACCTCTAAAATCATTCTCTCTTTTTCAGGCAATGCATCCGGACCGACTATCTGCACTATTTCCTGCAGTTCAGATTCTTTTTGAAGCAGCTGCATTGCTTTGTCTCTTTTTTCAGGCCAGTTCTTCTCTACATTGTCTCTGTACCATTGATCAATCATGTCAAAGTACAGTGAATAAGAGTTAAGCCAGTTAATTGAAGGAAAATGCCTTTTGCTTGAAAGGCTTGCATCTAAAGCCCAGAAAACTTTAGTTATTCTTAAAGTATTCTGAGTTACTGGCTCTGAAAAGTCTCCGCCGGGAGGAGAAACTGCTCCAATTGCTGTAACAGAAGCATCATCTCCATTCAATGTGGTTACTTTTCCTGCTCTTTCATAAAAGCCTGCAAGCCTTGTTCCAAGATAAGCGGGATAGCCTTCTTCTCCGGGCATTTCCTCTAATCTTCCTGAAATTTCTCTCATTGCTTCAGCCCACCTTGAAGTGGAGTCAGCCATTAAAGCAACATTGAATCCCTGGTCTCTGAAGTACTCTGCAATAGTCATTCCAGTGTAAATGGATGCTTCTCTTGCAGCAACAGGCATGTTGCTTGTATTCGCAATTAAAATTGTTCTCTTCATTAAAGGCTTTCCTGATTTCGGGTCCTTTAATTCAGGGAACTCTACAAGAACATCAGTCATTTCGTTTCCTCTTTCACCGCATCCAATGTAAACAATTACATCCGCATCAGCCCATTTTGCTAACTGCTGCTGTGTAACTGT
>DATDZZ010000041.1:0-14514 GCA_035288565.1 archaeon | reverse complement strand
TTTTATTTTTTTAAATTGCATTCCATTAAATTTTTTTATTGTCTTTTTTTTAAAAAATATTTTTAACTAAATTTTTTTATCCAAATTTTTGTGCAAAAAAAATATTTTTTGAATAAATTAAAAATGGTAACCTTTAAATATGAGAATTGTTTTAATACAAATAGTTTTTTATAAAAAAATTCGGGAGGGAAACATAATGGCTGCAAAAAAGAAAAAAGCACCTGCCAAAAGAGCGCCTGCTAAAAAGAAAAGAAGATGAATTCTTCTGATTGCAGTTCCTTAACTGCAATTTCCTTTTTTTTATTTAATTTTTTTTTTAATTTTTTTAAAACTTATTCTGATTCCTTGAATATTTTCATCCATTCATTGAATTTTTCAGCTTTATTTTCTCCATGCACCATTAATTCATTTCTTATTCTTTTCAAAGAATTTTGTTTCAACAAATTTCCTGAATTTTTACTGTAAAACTTGTCGGCAAAAGCAATTATTTTTTCTTCAATTGTTTCAGGAATGCAATCTCTTTCAGGCAAAGGCAATTTGTTTTCAATAATTTCTTTTTTGCTAATTCCAACTCCTGTATGCCTTTCACAAACCAATGCATGCTTTTGCAGTTCTTCTTCTTCCAACAACCGTCTTCCAATAAATCCGTGACAGATGTAAGGCCTGCCCCCATTGCACCCAATTTCGGGAGCATTAGTGAATTTAATTCCAATGTCATGAAGCATTGCAGCTTCTTCAATAAACTTTAAATCAGGATTCAATTCAGGAACCCTTTCAGCAACCTCTAAAGCTTTCAATGCAACAAGCTTTGAATGACTCACTAAAATAGAAAAAGATTTTTCATTTTCACTGTAATGCTTTTTGATCAGTTCAATTGGATTCATACTTTATTATCATGCCTTTTGTTCCAAATAAAAAACATTATGTTTCATTAAAAAAACATAATTAAAAACAACATTTATCAAATTAAGTGCTCCAGCCGGGAATTCCATGCCTTCAAAAGGCACTTTTTTCGTTAAAGTGCAATAGTTGCGTTAATAGTTTTGTTTTTTTTCTTCTTTTTTTTCAATGATTTCTTCTATCTTTGTAATTAATGTTTCACAGTCGTTAACCATCTGCTCTAAATTTTCTGGAAGTTTTATTTTTGTTAATGCGTATTGTATTTCGTGTCTTGTGTTTCTGATGTCGTCTAGAGCAGTGATATGTTCATGTCCTAATAAGTTTTTTTTCAAATAATTGTCCTCAAGGTAGCGTGCAATACAGTAATGGCTTTTTTCTTTGACTCCATCATGAAACAATAATGTTCTTGCTGCATGAAAAAAGGAGCTATACAATGGAAGGATTGCTATTTCTTTTTCTCCTTTTTCAATTAAATCATTTGTTTTGTTCAAAAAGTATTCTGCCTGTTCAAGGCTTTTCATGGCCAGTCCTTTATCTGGATTAGTCTTAATCAGTAAGCCTTTTTCAAAACACTGCTTTGAATTAATCAAAAATATCCCCTCTGTTGCAGTTAAGGAAAATAGAAGTAAATTTAAGCCTGTTGTAAAATTCAGCATCCGACGTCTTATAATTGTCAACCTTGGCTTTAGTCAAATGAATTAGGTTAACTTCTTTTCCCAGTTCTTTTTCCAATTGCCTCCTTGCCTCTTTAGTTTTGATAGGCAAATCTTTTCCATAAAACCAAAAATCAATGTCACTATCTGCCCTGTCCGTGCCTTCAGCAAAACTTCCAAATACGCCAAGCTTTCCAAGCTTAGACAATTTCTTGTAGCTTTTAGAACCAGTCAACAAAAACAAATTATCGAGCCTTCTCACATTCGAAAGAACTGAATTGGCTTTATTCAAAGAAATAATTTTTTTGTTCAAATCTTTTTTATAAGAAATAAAATTAAACTCCTCAAAAACTCTCAAAGCCTGCAAAACCTTGGCTGGAGAGCAATTGCATTTCCTGGCCAAGTCCCTTAAATAAAAATTCTGCCCGGAAAGACACCTTAAAATCTGAAGATTAGTTTTTGAAATAATATTTTCAAGTGAATTCATGCAGCAAATATATTGTTAACTTTTTATAAACATATTGTTTACAAAAAATAAACATGCTCCAGCCGGGATTTGAACCCGGGTTACTGGCTTGAAAGGCCAGAGTGCTGGGCCGGGCTACACTACTGGAGCATTCAAAAAAATTAGTTCGTTAAAACTATTAAGGATTTTAATAAAGATTCCTTTAAAAATATTTGTTTAACCATTTTTGTTATTAAGCTTGTGTTGAGCTGATTGTGGTTTTATGGCTAGATTCAAAGAAGCAGATGCAAGATTGTTTGCAAATATGTGGATTTGCATGAAATGCAATGCACCGCATAGAGCAAGGCCTGGAACAAAGCCTGGGAAGTGCAGGAAATGCGGCGGCAAGAGCTTCAGGACAAAGAATAGGGCTAAGAAGAGTGCCGGAAAGTAAATTCACTGAAAGCAATCTAATTAATTCAGTAAGCTAATTAATTCTTTTCTCATCTAATTATTGCATGAAATTAAATCCATTCATTGAAATCTTGCGGCCATTTAACTGCGTTATTGCGGGCTTCGCTACTTTTATTGGCTACTTAATTTCTTTTTCTTATTTTAATTTATCAATTGAACTTCTTTTTCTTGCACTTGCAAGCTTTTTTATCTGCGGTGCAGGACAGGCAGTGAATGATTTTTTTGACAGAGATATTGATGCAAAGACAAAGAAGCATAAAGTAATTCCTTCGAAGAGAATGAATGAAAGAACTGCTTTTTTTTACTCAATTTTTTTGTTTTTCGTTGGAGTGATTTTTGCTTTTTTAGTTAATTTTTCTGCTTTCATTATTGCCTTGATTTTCAGCATTCTGTTGTTTGCTTATTCAGCTTTCATGCAGAAATACAAATACATTGGGAATTTTATTGTTGCTTTTGGAACAGGCTTTACTTTAATTTTTGGTGCAAGCGTGTCAGGGAATTATTTTTTTGCTTCAATTCTGGCTTTGTCTGCTGTTGCAGCCAATCTTGGAAGAGAATTAATTAAAGACATTGAAGACCTGAAGGGAGACAAAGGATTCAAAATTACTTTGCCTCAGCTGCTTAATCTTAATTCAGTTTCTTATTTAGTTTTCTTTTATTTAATTATTGCAATAATTTCTTCGTATTTCCCGGTTATTTTTTCTTTCATTACAAAATCTTCTAACGGCTTTCTGAGTACCCCATATATCTTGATTATAACTACAGCTAATTTCTTGTTTGTTTATTCTTTCAGGCTGTTGGTTAAAAGAAGCTATTCAATGGCATCAAAATTTGCTAAAACAGCTATGTTTGTTGCATTAATTGGCTTTCTTTCAAGCGTTTTCTTTTAGCATAAAGTTATTTAAACAATGAAACAAGGAATTATTTAAGTATGAAGGAGACACTGCTTTTAGCCATTGAAGAAAATTTGCTTAAAAACGGATTTCAGCTTGAAAATTTTTCTAACTGCAATTACTGCTTTGACTTTATTGCAAGAAAGCAAGGCTTTCTTTTACTGATTAAGGCTTTAGGAAACATTGATGCATTAAGAAAGGATAATGCAGATGAATTAAGGAAAGTTGCTTTAGGGTTTAAAGGAGTTCCATTAATTGTCGGAATAAAATCCAAAATTTTTTCTTTGCAGAAAGAAATTCTTTATGAAAGATACGGGATAACAACAATTTCAATTGAAACACTTAACTCGCTGCTCAGCCACTCAATTTCAAGCATTAAGTATTTTAAGGGAAAAACTATTGCTGAACTTGATTCAGTGAAGTTAAAGGAAAAAAGAAAGCAGTTTAATTTGACTTTAAGGGATTTAGCTGACAGAGTCGGATTAACTAAAGAGTCAATGCACAGAATTGAAAAAGGAAAAAACTCTTCTCTGGATGTAGTAAAAAAGCTTGAAAAAGAACTGAATTCCTGTCTGATAAAAGATTTTTCCCTGAAAAATAATTTCTGCTGTGAAGAAGAAAAGGAAGAAGAATTAAATGACCCTTTGTTTGAAAAATTAATGGATTTGGGCTTGGAAGTCAAGTTATTTCATAAGACTCCATTCAATGCAACTGCAAAAGAAAAGCAGGAAATCCTTGTATCCAAGGCAAATAAGCAGGACTTGAAAAGAAAAGCATTGAATTTAGGGCAGGCAAAAAAAATATTTAATTCAAGTTCAATGATTTTAACCAATAAATGCAGGTATCAGTCAATTAATTCCACTCCAGTGTTTGAAGGCAGAGAACTTGATTCAATTAGCAGCGCCAAGGATTTAGTTAAAATAATTAAGGAAAGAGAAAACAGGAAATAATTTTATTACCTTTATTTAATATTATTTCATGAAAACTGATTTTAGAGCTGAGAGAAAGAATTTAGTTGAATTCATGAAATCAATTGAATCAATTAAATCAAGGGAAGTAGAGCATGCTTTCCTTAAAACAGCAAGAGAAGAATTTCTTCCTGAAAACTTAAAGGAATACGCTTACGCCGACAATGCTTTTCCTATTGGCTTTAACCAGACAATTTCCCAGCCCAGCACTATTGCAATTATGCTTGAGCTTCTTTCAGTGAAAAAAAATCAAAAAGTGCTTGAAGTAGGATCAGGCTCCGGTTATGTTCTGGCATTGCTTTCAGATTTAGTTGGAGAAAAAGGAAAAGTTTTTGGGGTGGAAATAATTCCGGAACTTGCAGAAATTTCTAAAAAACATTTAAATAAATTGAAAATAAAAAATGCCCAAGTAGTTCAGGGAGACGGGTCAATTGGGTTAAAGAAAGCAGCTCCTTTTGACAGAATACTTTTCTCGGCCGCCGCTCCCGCTGTTCCAGAAGAACTGATTGAGCAATTAAATGAAAACGGAAAAATTGTCGGCCCCACAGGAGACATGTTTTCCCAGGATTTAATTATTATTGAAAAAGTTAACGGAAAAATAAATAAAAAAATTCACCCAGTCATGAAATTCATGTTTGTTCCAATGCAGGGAGAAAAAGGATTTAGTAAAGGCGGAATTGATGTCACTTAAAATGATTTAATACCTGAAGCATTCAAGTCCGGGAAGTTTTTTTCCCGCCAAGTAATCAAGCAGTGCGCCCCCGCTTAAGGAAACTAAATCAAATTTTTCTTTGCTTATCTTCAATGCATTTATTGCATCAGTTGTCTGTCCTCCGCCGATTAATGTGAATGCTTTTGAGTCAGCAATTGTTTCAAAAACTTTTTTTGTTCCATCCATGAAAACTTTGTCTTCAAACACTCCTTGAGGGCCGTTGGCAATTACTGTGCTCGCTTCGTTTATGTATTTGTTAAACAATTTAATTGACTTATGCCCTATGTCTTTTGTCAAGTAATTTTTCGGGAAATCCTCTATTTTTGCCTCGTTTCTGAAGCCGTTTTCATCCAAAGCCAAATCTGTTGGAAGAATAATTTTTTCTTTAAATTTTTCAAGCAAAAACTTCAAGTCCGCAATATATTTTTCGAAACCATTTTCTTTAATGAATTCTTCTTCTTTTCCTAATGAAATTCCTTTTGCTTTCAGAAAACAAATTCCAAGCATTCCTCCGGCTAAAACAAAATCAGCTTTTTCTTCTTGAAGAAAAATTTTCATTATGTCTATAGGCTCATTCAGTTTTACTCCGCCTAAAACCAAAAGCCTTGGCTTTTTTGTTTCATTGAATACTTTATTTATTGCTTTCAGTTCCCTTTCCAAGGTTGGCCCAACAAATCTTGGAAGCAGTGGGCAGAACCCAATAACTGATGCATGAGGTCTGTGGCACACGCTTAAAGCATCCTGAACAAATAAGTCGCAGGCCCCTGAAATCAATTGAATCCATTCAGTTCTGCTGTGCATTTCAGCTGTCCTGTTAATTTTTTCTTCAAACATGAATCTCGTGTTTTCAAGAAGAAGTATTTCTCCTGCATTCAGGCTTTTAATTTCTTTATCCACATTTTCATCAATTGCATGAAACTTTACCAGCTTCCCAATTACTTTTTCAAGCGCTTTAGAATGCTGTTTCAAAGAAATATAGTCTTCCTGTCCGTGTCTTCCCTGATGAGTCATTACCACTAATTTTGCTTTTTTGTCGGACAATTCCTTAATGGCTTTTGAATGCTCAATAATTCTGTCCTTTATTTCAAGGTCATGGTTAACAATATTTGAGTTTAAGTCGCACCTAAACAAAACAGTTTTATTTTCAATGTTCACTTCACTTAAAAACTTAAAGCCATTCAATTCATACATTTTTCTCACTTAAAATAAATTCAATTAAATCCACGAGCTTGCTGCTGTACGCGACCTCATTATCATACCATGCAAGAATTTTCACTGAATTTTTATTCACCATTGTAGACAAAGAATCAATAACAGCTGCAGATGTGCATCCATTTAAATCAGCAGAAACTAACGGCAGGTCACAAAAATCAATTAAATTGAATTGATCTTCCTCTGCTTTCCTCAAAAATAAATCATTTATTTCTTTTACACTTGTATCTCTGTTTAATTCAACGGTTAAATCTATTAAAGAAACATTTGGAGTGGGAACCCTCAGCGCTATTCCGTCAAGCTTTCCCTTTAATTCAGGAAGAACTAATTCAATTGATTTTGCTGCTCCCGTGGAAGTCGGAATAATTGAAAGAGTGGCTGCCCTCGCCCTCCTTAAATCTTTATGGCTTCCATCCAATAATCTTTGGTCACCGGTAAATGCGTGAATTGTTGTCATGAATCCTTTCTTAATGCCTATTTCATCATTCAGTATTTTCACGATAGGCAGGAGGCATGTTGTTGTGCAGGAAGCAGCTGAAATAACTTTGTGCTTTTCTTTATTGAATTTTTTGTGGTTGATTCCATGAACAAATGTTGCATCAGCATTTTTTGACGGAGCAGTAATTAAAACCAATTCAGCTCCGTTTTCTAAAGCTTTAACGCATTTCTCTTTTTCAGTATTTTTTCCGCTTGACTCAACTACTATCTTTACCCCCAAATCCTTCCACTTGATTGAATCAAAATTTTTTTCACTGATTATTTTGATTTTTTTATTAAGAGAGGATTCAGTTAAATAGTTTCCTTCAGCTTTGAAATTCAGAAAACTTTTTCCGTGCACGGAATCAAAATTCAGCAAATGAACAACTGATTCAATGTTGTTGGGAATGTTTACCGCGAAAACTGGAATGCCTCTCTGCAGGCACATAGTTAAAACCAATTTGCCTATTCTTCCCAAGCCGTTAATCGCAATCATTTTTACCTTAAAGATTTCTCACAATAGAAAGTTTAAATAAGTTTTCAGGCAGTGAAAATCGTCAAATGGCTTAAACTATAACTGTTCTTTGATTTTTTTCAACAGAAAAGGAAACTCAAAAAACATGAAATGCCCTTGATTATTTAATTCAATCATTTCCGCTCCAAGAATTAAAGCCAGCTCTCCCGCCTTTTCAATTGAAACATAAGGATCATCAACTGAGCCAATGCAAATAAATTTTTTGCAGTTTTTCTTTATTTTGCTCCAGTCAAATTTTTTTTCAGTGAAAGTGCCGTGAATTGAATCGAATTCAGGAATTCCAAGCTTTCCAGTGAATCCTGCAACAAAAAAGCAGGCTTTAATCTGAAAGTTAATTGATTCAAGCAGGCTTAAAACAAAGCTTGGCCCCAGTGAATGAGCAACAAAAATTGTGTTTTTGTTTAATTCAAATCGTTCTTTTTCTGCTTGTTTTTCAAAGCTTTCAAGCCATGAGAAAAGCAATTGATTTTCTCCTATTGGAAATTGCGGAAGAAAAACCTTTACACTTAATTCCTCTAATTCCTGTTTCAGCCATGAAAACCAGTTTCCTTTATTTGAAGCATTCGAGCCATGCACAATTACTGCGTTGATTTCTGCATTAAATTTTGAATTCATTTCAAAAAACCTAAATTAAAACTTTCTTTAAATTAAAACTGCTTTAAATCATTCATTAAATGCTTGGGAATCAAGTGATGCATTTTTCCTTCCTTGCAGTAACCTAATCCAATAACTTTATTTCTGAACTTAATTGCTCTGTAGCCCGTATTTCCTTTGCATTCAATTGATTTATTTTCAAATAATTCATTCAACTGAATTAAATCTATTTCAATGATATTTTTGGCAATGTGCTTCTCTAAAGCCCTTATTCCAATACTGCTTGGATAATGCCAGTCGTCCTTTAATTTAAATAAATTTATTCCAATAGTTTGAACATTCATGTCAGGAATTAAAATGTTTTTAGCGCAAAGCCATACTTTTTTGTCTTTTTCAATTAAATTAAATTCATCAAATACTTTCCTTGGAATCCCGAATTCTTTTTCAAGGAAATTAATTAATTTTTCTGAGTTTTGCAATGAACATTCCCCCGCTGTTGAAATGATGAGGATAAATCCTGATTGTTTTGCTTAAAGAAGAATCAAATGCCTTGCCTTCAAATTCAGTTAATCCCTTTGCATGCACTGCATTTAACTCTATTTTTTCAATTTCAATGCTTCCTTCTCCAAGCAATGCATTCACTACTTCTTCGTTTTCTTCAGGAGCAACAGTGCAGGTGCTGTAAACAATTGTTCCGCCTGTTTCAGTGTATTTAATGGCTTTTCTAAGCAATTGAATCTGCGTTGCCTGAAAAGTAAGTGATTTTCCTTTATCTGCATTCATTAAATCCAAATGCTTTTTTAAATTCCCTAAACTCGAACAAGGAGCATCCACTAAAATTCTGTCAGCTTTTCTTTCTTCAAGAAAAAAGTTTCTGGCATCGCTTTGAACCACCACTGTGTTTAATGCCCCAAACCTGTAAATATTTGCAATCAGTTTTTGAATTCTGTCAGGATAAACTTCATTTGCAATAATTGTTCCAGTATTTTTCATCACCTGAGCGATTTGAGTTGTCTTGCTTCCAGGAGAAGCACATAAATCAACAATCAATTCATTTTCCTTTGGACTCAAAGCCAGAACAGGAATCATTGAACTCAAATCCTGAATGTAATAATAGCCCAATGCATGCTCTAAAGTGTTTCCGGGCTTTAAGGAATTCTCAAAAACAAGTGCATCTTCATACCAAGAAACTTCTTTAATTGAATCAAATTCTTTTAATGATTCAATGAGTTCTTTTTTTGCTGTCTTCAATGTATTCACTCTGCAGGAAGAAGGCTTTCTTTCACTTAAATTTTCAATGAATGCATGCCAGTCATCAATTATTTCCCTGAACCTGAAAAAATTGCTTTCCTGAATTCTTTTCCCTAAATTCAATTCTTTCTTCAAATCATTTTTCAATTCATTTGATTTCAGCACTTACAACCACTTGCCGAGAGAACTCTGAGTTCCTTTTTCCTGAACTTTTGCTTCTAATTTGTTTAACGCATTTTCTACTCTGTCCCTTGAAAAATCCCTGTTGCTGCAAAGAAAGTCAATCACTTTTTCTTTTTCAGGAACCTTGAATTCAATTTTATAATTTTTTTCTGCTTCAGGCTTTAAAAAAAGTTCCTCAATTTCTTTATAGTCAAAATTCGGTTCAAAATTTGTTTCCTTAATTATTTCTTCAAATGAATCAAATTCCTGTACAAGCTTTAATCCTGTTTTCGGCCCAATTTTTGGAAACTTTTCATTAAAGTCTGTGCCTGTTAAAATTCCCAGCCAGATTAATTTCTGTCTAGTTATCCCTAAATGTTCTAAAACTTTTTTTAATTCAATTTTTTCCGGCTCAACATCAATGTAAATGCTTTTTCCCGGAACCTTTCTTTTCCCTGAAACAGTAATGTTCCTGAATAAAAGTTTTGATCCGAACAATAATGCATCATAGTCCTGGCTCACACACCCATATAAGTCTCCTTTTTCAACCATGAAAGCAATCTGGGCTTCTCCTTCATTCTCCGCCTGAACTACGGGCAGGCCCATGAATTCAATTAAATTCTTTGCTTCCTGAACCATTTCCTTAGTTAATTTCAATGCCCTTGAACCTGCCTTCCTGGCTTCCTCCAACCTTGCTTCCTTTAAAGCCTTTTTATGTTCAATCTCTGCCTGAGTCCTTATTTCCTGCCTTTTCCTGATTGTTTCAGCTTTAAGCTTTGAATGCTTTCCATCAAAAACAAATACAGGCTTAATTCCTCTCTGAAGAAGGTTAGTTGTCCTGTAAAGAACTCCGCTTAAATGGCTTGTAATGTTTCCCTGCTTATCCATTAAAGGAGTGCCGTCATAGTTCCTTATGCTTGAAAGGAATTGATAAAGAATGTTATAAGTATCAATTCCAACTATTTTCCCTGAAAGGTAATCCAAAGAAATTTCTTCTTTTTCAATTAATTCCCCAATCTTTAAGCCCATAAAAAAACCAATAATAAATAAAGGAAGGCTTGAAATTAAATTAATTTCCAAAAAAAAGCCTTAAAACATAACTTTTCAAAGCAAAAACACTGACAAAATAAAAAAAATAAATGCACTTTATTTGCCTAAATTAATTCAAAAATCATTTATTTTGCCTAAAAAAAGCTTTGCAAAAGAAAAAAAAACAATAATGTTATGTATACTTTGTTTTTGAATAAGTTTAAATATGACCTAAGGGGCTTGTATATAATGCAATGAAAATTGCATAAAAGAACTTAGTATTGTGAGCCTATCCAATTCTTTCTAAGTTCAACAACTCTCTATTGAAGGAGATTGCAGCGAAAGTTGCATTCTCCCTAATTCCTTTTTACAGATTTCAAAAATCATCTATACATTTTTTTCAGGGCTTCATTGTCTTCAGTTTCTTCTCCTAAAACCTTCAAAACAGAAGCCTCAAAATTCTTCATAGTAATTTTTTCCTGCTCATTCCTTAAAGCAAATATTCCTGCTTCCATGCAGATAGCTTTAATGTCAGCTCCAGTTGCTCCGTCAGTTATTTTAACTAATTTATTGAAGTCCACGCTTTTATCTAAATTCATTCTCTTTGAATGAACTTTAAAAATTGTTCCCCTGGCATTCACACCAGGCAAAGGAATCTCTATTATTCTGTCAAACCTTCCAGGCCTCAGCAGAGCAGGATCCATTATATCCATTCTGTTTGTTGCACCAATTATTTTAACATTTTTTATTTCTTTGAAGCCGTCAATTTCTGCCAGAAGCTGCATTAAAGTTCTTTGAACTTCCCTGTCTCCGCCGGTAGTGGAGTCAAGCCTCTGCGCTGCAACTGAATCAATTTCATCAATAAAAATAATTGCATGATTTTTTTCTCTGGCCAGCTTAAAAATTTCTTTTACAAGCTTTGAGCCCTCCCCAATATATTTCTTCACTAATTCAGAGCCGTTAACTCCAATGAAAGCCGAATTAGTTTTATTTGCAACCGCTTTTGCCAGCAAAGTCTTTCCCGTTCCCGGCGGGCCAAAAAGCAGAATCCCTTTAGGAGAATCAATTCCAAGCTTTTCAAATTTCTCCGGATGAACCATTGGCAGAATCACTGTTTCCTCTAATTCATTTATTTCATCATCCAAGCCGCCAATGTCATTGAATGAAATTAAAGGTTTTTCAATTACTTCAAATTCTCTGGCATTCAAATCAGATGAATCTTCAAGCACTTCAACAATATTCAAATTTCTTTGAGTCATAGCCACTTTCTGGCCAAACTTTAACGGTATTTCTTTAGGATAATTAACAAGAAACTCCAATCCATTATTGTTCCTTACAACAGCTCTTTCTCCAAGCACATCAACAACCGAGCCAACAATTAATGGGGGGTTCTTTAATTCCTTTAATTCATCTGAAAGCCTTTTCAATTCATTTTCCAGGTGAAGATTTCTCCCTCTATTCAACTGGATTTCTTTTTGAGTTAGTCTGAGCTGCTCTTCCAGTGAAAAAATATAATCATAAATGTTTGAACCAAATTTCTTGAATTCGCCTGAATTGCTTGCTCCATCCATTTTTGCTTCCACTCCAAAACAGCCCTCTAAAACAGCTCTCTTAAAGATTAATTAATTCGATAATATATATAAAAGTAATCTTTCAATTCTTTCTAAGATTGCATGCAATGCGAAATATGCGGAAGAGACTCTGAATTAAAAAAAGCAGAAATAGACGGAACAGAATTAATGCTTTGCAGCAGCTGCAACCCTGAAAAAAGCGTGCCTGCAACTGAAAAGAAATCCTTTGCGTTTACAGGAAAAAAAATTTCAGCTCCAAATCCAGGAAATTTAGGTGAAGGATTAGAAGTTGCTTCAGATTACGGAAAAAGAATTCGGGAAGCAAGAGAAAAAAAAGAATTAACTTTAGAGGAGCTTTCAAAAAAATTATTTCAAAACAAGAGCTTTATTCAAAGAATTGAAGCTCAAAGCATTGTTCCTTCAAATGAACTAATCAAGAAAATTGAATCAGAGCTGGGAATTAACTTAAAGGAAAAAAATGAATCGGAAATTGAATTAAATGAATCAAATGAAACACAGGGAAGAACTCTGGCTGATTTCATTAAAAAGAAAAAGTGATTGAATGAACATTGACCCTCTATATTACTGGATTGGATTATTTTTTTCCATTTCTTACCTGGTTGCCTTTTACATTAAAAGAAAAGGCTTCGGATCAAACCATTTCCTGTTCATTTCAATGATCAGAACAAAAAAGCCCATAAAATACTTTGAATACTTTGCCCACCATAAAAAAATCCTGAACCTAATTTCAGATCTCGGAATTGTTTTAGGCTTCGGATTAATCGGCTTTGATTACCTTTATGCAAAGAATTACTCTAAATCAAAAAGAATTTTATGCGATATCCTATTGTTCGCGTTTTTTTATTTAGCTTTCAGCTTTATTTTTTTTCCATTAATTCTTTCCACTCCAATTTCAGCTGGCTTCGCTGAATTCTTTTCTTTAGGCTTCGGAATTTTCGGGTTTGCGGGGTTCGTCATTTCGGGATTGATTTTTCAGGCAATAGACATTTTAATTAAAACCTCTCAGGGAGTGCAGGCCTGCCCGGGAATTGCTCCAGTTATTCCCGGAGTGCAGATTCCAAATGTCCCAGTATTTATTCCTGTTCATGCATGGATTTCACTATTAATTATTTTAATTATTCATGAAGGAATGCATGGAGTGCTTGCAAGAAAAGCCAAAGTTAAAGTGAAAAACACCGGGCTTCTATTGTTTGGATTTCTTCCAATCGGGGCTTTTGTAGAGCCCGATGACAAGTCTCTGCTTAAAGCACCTAAAAGAGAGCAGCTGAGAATTTTTTCAGCTGGAGCCACAGGAAACTTAATGGTATTTCTTTTAACTCTTCCAATTTTTTTAATTATCTTTGCATTGCTTGTAAATCCCTTTGTTGCCCCAAGATTTGAAGAACTTTCAAGAGAAGGAAGCGAAGGACTATACATTATTGGAGTAGAGCAATTCAGTGACTTCTGCGGAAACAAATTTGAAAATTCTGCTTTCAGAATATTAAGTGAAGGAGACAAAATTCTTGAAGTGAACGGAAAAGAAATAATAACAGTTGCAGATTATTATCGAGCTTTAACTCCTGATTCAAACAACTTTTTAATGAAATACTTGACTTCTTCAGGAGAAATAAAGGAAAACTCTTTTGAAAGAAACTCTTTGGGAAGAATTGGAATATCAATAGAGCAGAAAACAAAAGAAGGCTTCGAAATTCCATTCAATGATTTTTTGCTTGGAGCAGTGTATAATTTCTTGGTGAGCTTCATTTGGTGGTTCATTTTACTTAACCTATTAGTGTTTTTAACTAACTTTCTTCCAATGGAGCCATTCGATGGAGGAAAAATTGCAAGAATCATTTTCCCTGAATACCTTTCATGGACCGGCTTAACTCTGCAGCAAAGAGAGGCACTGGTTTCAGGATTCTTCTTCTTTTCAATTCTCGTTCTGTTTTTCCTGAACGCACTTCCTTTACTGATTACTTTCAATTAAACAAATACATTTATTAAGCAGTAATTAGCTTTATTTTTTCATGATTTCAGCCCTTGAATTGGAATTCATTTCAAAAGCAATTATTTCAATGCTTTTAGCGGGATTCATTGGATGGCAGAGAGAAAAAATAGGAAACCCTGCAGGAATCAAGACACACATTTTTGTTGGAGTCGGCGCAACCTTATTCACTCTTCTCTCAATTAACTTTCCAGGAACAAGCGATCCATCAAGAATTGCAGCAAACATAGTAACAGGAATCGGCTTCCTTGGAGCAGGAGCAATATTCAGGCATAAAGACATCGTTCACGGCTTAACAAGCGCTGCAGGAATATGGCTTATCTCAGCCGTTGGAATAGCAGTAGCGCTTGAATTCTACGCAACAGCAACAATAGTTACCCTCCTGTCTTTCATGATTCTGGTTTTGTGGCAGCACAGATTAAAAAAATTAAAAGAGCGCTACAAAAAAATGAAAAAAGAAGCAAAAATGATGAGAGAAAATAAACAAAATAAATCAACTATCAAAACAAAATAAAACAAGAAAAAAAGAAAAGGAATAACAAGAAAAAAAATAAAAAAGGAAATTAGATTTTACCTGATAAAATCTAATCCTATGTCGCCTCTGCTTGAAGTAACTGCTCTCACATAATCAGT
>DATDZZ010000040.1:0-2969 GCA_035288565.1 archaeon | reverse complement strand
TGCACGCAAAAAACAAATTCATTTTCTTTACGGGAAATTCATTGAAATCATTTTTAATGAAAGCATAAGTCAACTGCCTTGCCCTGTCGCTCCTGAAATTCCAGAAAATAACTGAATCATTTTCCTTAATCAAGGCAACGGGCTTTCCATTCTCAGCTAAAGAAATTGGCTTAACATAATAATCTGTTCTCTCTCCTCTTGCATAAGCATTCTTTACTGCCAGCAAAGCATTTGATTCCTGAAAGCCTTTCCCTGAAACAAGCAGATCATAAGCTTCATGAGTTAAATGAAAATCATTATTTCTATCCATTGCGTAATACCTTCCGCAAAGAGAAGCAATTTTCCCTATTCCAATTTCCTTAATTTTTTCCTTAATCAAATTAATGTATTTTTCAGCAGACTTTTCAGGAACATCCCTTCCATCCAAAATGCAGTGCAGGAAAACTTTTCCAAGTTTTTTTTCTTTTGCGAGTTTCATTAACGCAAACAAATGATTTAAATGAGAATGAACAGCTGCATCAGAAACCATTCCAAGCAAATGCAATGCAGAATTATTTTTCCTGCAATTATCCATTGCCTGCAAAAAAACTTCATTTCTGTAAAAAGATCTGTCCGCAATTGCCTTATCAATCCTGAACTCTAGCTGCGGAACAATTCTTCCCGCGCCAATATGCAGATGCCCTATCTCGCTTGTTCCCTGAAAGCCTTCAGGCATTCCAACGCTTTCACCTGACGCTTCAAGCAAAGAATGAGGATACTTTTCAGTCAACGAATTATAAAATTTCATGCCGGCTGCTTTAACTGCATTCCCTTCAGTTTTCTCTGAAAACCCGAAGCCGTCCAAAATAACTAAAACAAATTGTTTCATTACAGAGAAAAGAGCTTTGAGTTTAAATTATTTTAGTTTGAAGCACATGCCCTTTCGAATCATATAAAGCGAAACTGGAATCATTGAATGGTTGAGCAATAATTAAATGCACTTCGCCCATCCTGGGAAAGGAAATCAAGTCTTCGCTGCTTGCCTTAAAACTATAAGAAGGATGGCTGTGAACACTTCCTAAAATAGAGAAATCAACCGGAATTAAATTGCTTTGAAGAAAAGAAAAATCTTTTCCGTAAACAGCGGGAATAACTACAAGCTCTTCAAGCAGTTTTTCATTTCTCTTTCCTCCAAGCAAAGCAAGAAACTCATTAGGGTAATTGCTTTTCGCTGCAATCATTATTGACTCAAACAAATTCTTTTTAATTTTCCAAACCATAAACATAATAGTAAAAGAAACTCTCAACTATAAATATTTCGCATAAACTTAAAGTATGCATTCAAATAAAAAAAGCGTGATTTTATTAAAAATTATTAACTTCTTGCTCGCAATTTTCTTTTTTGTTTTAATTTTTAAAGTTTTCACTTTATTTTCAGGATTTCCTTCCACTGATTATTCTTCTCACATGGCTTCTACTGTTTTTCTTGAAAGATACGGATTTCATGGAGTAGTGGAAAATTTGTATAATGGTTTCGTTTTATTTCAATTATACCCTCCTGGCTTTTTCTTTTTTGAATTATTATTATTTAAATTAACAAACAATATTGTTCTTTCATTCTTAATTTCAATAGCAATTATGTTTAGCGGAGCAATAATTTTGTTTTTCTTTATAGGAAAAGAATTAAAATTAAAAGTTGAAGAAAAACCATTTCTTTTTTTATTCGCTTTCACCAGCTTTCCGATAATCACAAACTTTTTTTTTGGAAGACTGCAGGAAATTCTTTCATGGATTCTTTTTCTAGCAGGAATACTAATCTTAATTCATTATAAAGAAAAAAAGCTTGAAACAAAATTTTTTATTTCTTTCACATTTCTTTTATCAATATTTATTTTAATATACCCAAAAATATTGATTTTATTTTTTATTAATCTTCTAGGTTTTTTTCTTATAAAAAATAAAAAAGACAAATTAATTATTACAGCGACTGTTTTTTTGTCCCTTTTATTAACTTCATTCTGGTGGGTGCCATCAATTTTAAACTTTCAAAATCTTTCGCTTCCTGAATACAATTTTTTTCTTTTATACTACCTGAAAAATCCTTCAATAATTTTAACGAACATAATTCCGTTCATTTATTTTACCGGCTACCTGTTTTTTTCTATTTTTGCGGGATGGAAATTTTTTCAGTACCGAAAAGACAGCCATTTACAACCAATTCTTTTATTCTCTTTTCTTTGTTTTTCTTTCGCAATACTTTTAATTCCTTTAATGAAATACATTGACCCTTTTTCCATTTCTTTTTTCTTTTTAATTAACACATTAATTCTTTTTGTTAAAGAAAAAAACTTTATTGAAAAAAACTCATTCAAGTTGTTTATATTTGTTTCAATCACGCTTTCATTGATTGCATTAATCGGGCTCCCTTTCTTTACAAGAGATGCTTTATCTCCTCCATTTAAATTGCTTGAAGAAACGGATTCAAGATTTGCTGTTATTTCTGATAACTTCCAGCTTAACCTTGATCTTTATGCTTACTCTGCAATCTTTTATGACCTAAGCACTCCATTTGGATGGAAAACCGAACTTCAAAGCAAGGAAAGCGAAGCTTTAATGCATTCTTTAAGCCCATTATGCAAAGCTAATTCCTGCTCTGAACTCAAATCAGCATTTAAAAAAATCAACGCAGAAGAAATAATTTCGAATGATGCATGCTGCAATTCATTAACTCAATGCAATTTTACAATAAAAAAGCAAATCCAGAATTGGTGTCTTGTTTCAGTTAAATAAAGTTTTGCTTTTTTCTGAAAAGCTTTAATCCATTTTTTTCTAAAACAAGGTCATAAAAATTTCTTACCTTAATCTCTGATTTCTCATTAATTCCAACAAATAAAACATATTCATAATCCGGAAATTCTTCAGGGCCATAGCTTTGGGGATCGAGAATGTAAGGTGCTGAAGGCTTTTGCTTATACAAAAAAAGTTCATAG
>DATDZZ010000039.1:0-2541 GCA_035288565.1 archaeon | reverse complement strand
TATCCAGGAGAAGAATTCAAGTCAAATAATAAGGCAAGCTTTCCTTTGACTGTTTACACTGAAACTGAAGTTAATTGCTTTGATTCAAAAGACAATGATGCTGATGGATTAATTGATGTTGATGACCCTGAATGCGGCTTGGCTCCTCATATTGTTTTCATTGACCAGATTCTGGCTGGAATTATAGCGCCTATTTCAGTGCAGCCTGACAGGGCAGCAAATTTAGGTTTTGTTGCAGTGCAGGTATTGATTCCTGACAGAACTTTTGCTTTAGAAAGATTAACTGAAGTGCAGAGAAGAGAGCTCGGCTTAAGGCTTGATGGAGATGTTTCAATTGAGAGAGCTGAAGGCGAAAGCGCTTTAGCGCAGCTTCTTGAAGAACCTGAAACAAGAAATGAATTGCTTGCATTGCTTCTTTTATTGATTTCTTCTTTAATTGCAATGGTTGCATACAAAAAAAGTTTCTTTTACATCATTACAGGTGAAAAGAGAAATAAGAAGCGGTGAGCAGTTGAAGAAATTTTTGGTTTTATTTTTTTTAGTATTTTTTTCCTTAGCTGTTTTTGCGCAGGTGAGAGAAGAAGTTGTTTCATTGGGGGACAAAGTAAACCTTAAGGTTACAATCAAGAATGAAGGAAACCTTCCGGCTGATTTGCCTTTCAAGCTTTCGCTTCACAAGGGATCTGTTTTAACTGCTCCTTTAGATGAAAAAACTGTTTCAGGGCTGTCAGTAGGAGAAGCAGCTCAAGTTTCTTTTGAATTTGATTCATCTCTTTTAGGTGTTGGAACTCACAATCTTCAGGTTTTCATTGACAGGGAAAGAGTAATCCAGGAAGGAACAAGGGAAGACAACATTCTTGAAATAATTCTTAGAATTACTGCTAAAGAAATCAACATCCAGTTAAGGGATGTTACGCCAATAATTGGAACGGAGCAGTGCGCTACAATTATTGACAGGTCAGGAAATGTTTCAACAGAAGTTTCATTGGAAATAGTTAACCCAAAAAATAAAAGAAAATCAATTCTTCCAAATGCTGACAGGAGATACTGTTTTCTTGTAGAAGAGCAGGGAAAGTATTTAGTCAGGGCAAGAAAGACAGGCCTTGAAACAGCTGACAAATTATTCACTGCAGTGAAAGCAGACATTTCGTTGTCAAGGCCTTTCATTGGAATAGGGGAATATCAGATTCTTATTGCGCAGAATTCTGCAACTAAAGATGGTTTAAGCAATTTAGATGTAAAGGTAATTACTCCCTCAAATCAGGTGGAGGCTTACACTACAGGCTCTGAAGGAATTGCCACTTTTCCTGTAAAAGCGCTCGGAAATTACACAGTGGAAATATCCAAGTTCGGCTACCCAATTGAAGTGAAATCCTTTACTTCGCTTGACCCAATCTCGGTTTCATTATTTGGAGTAATAGGGATTATTGAAAATTTATTGAATTTGCTTGATTCATTTGGAACAGCAACAATAATGCTTGTATTCGTTTTATCATTGCTTGCAGGCGCCTTGGTTTTTTTCAGGTCAAGGCCTTTATTTGGAGAAAAAATTATTTCCAGCTCGGAAGAGCAGAGAATGAGGGCATTAAGGGGATTTCTTGGATTCACTGCTTTCGCTGTTCCTTTAGGCTCTTCATTGTTTTTAAGGCCAGGCTTAGGAGTGCTTTTAGTGATAGTAATTTTAGGGGCATTCTTCTTTGCCCTTTCATTAGAGAAAAGGCACAGGAGAGCAAGAAAGCTTGCAGCAGTAAGAGTTGAGTCCTTCGCGGAAATGAAGCCAATTTTCAGCAAAGAAAAAGAAGAAAAAGAAAAATTCGAGCTCTGATTCACTAATTAACGTGAAAGAATAGGTTTAAAAAGTTTTGAAGCGCTTTTTATTTCATGGAAGTCATCAATACATTGCCTTTCATGCTTGGAAAATTCCTTGCATTTGACTTATATTTCTGGTCAAGCTTAATAATGAATAATCTGCATTGGCTTTTCTTCCTGCTTTTCGCTTATTACATTATTTCAAATAAAGCTTCTCTTTTTCCGGGCTTCATTTATTTTATAGCTTTCAATTACGCATTTGTTTTCTTAATGGATATATGGCAGTACCCTTGGTTTAGTTCATTGTTTCCAATAATTTCTATTGTCTTTCTTTTGTCTTTAGGGTTTTTCACTGAAAAAACCAGATTTGAAAAGCATTTTGTTTTTATTTTGGTTTTTGCTTTCTTTTTATTCGGCTGGCTTTTCAGCTAGCTTATTTCTTTGTTTAATTTCCTGTAAACTAAAAGAAGAATTATTATTGTCCAGATTAATGCACTTATTAACTGCATGGACCATCCTGAAGGAAGATTAAAGTAGCCTAGAACTCCTCCTCCAATCAATGCCAATGCAAGCATAAAAAAATCCATTTCTCCGCTTGTTCCATACAAGTAAGCTGCAATCAATCCAAGCACTATAAAGATCTGAAAAAATAAATCTGTTGTCACAAAGAAATAATTTGTGTTTGAAGCAATGTCTATTCCGTAAAGTATTGCAGTTAAAATCAAAACAAGG
>DATDZZ010000038.1:0-3284 GCA_035288565.1 archaeon | reverse complement strand
TTTGTCAGTTAAACCAGCTTCCTTTAACCTCGCTGTTTCCTGTATTACTGTTAAGACAGCTTTTCCTTCAACTATTGAAATTGCGCTATGAACGATTGAATCAGGTTTTGACCATTGATACTTTTGCTTAATACTGCCTCTATGTGCAGGTAAACTGTCTAAATGAAAAACTATTTCTGCAGCTTTTTCCGGTTTATCTCTAAAAATAGGATTTCCAAAATACCCTGAATAATTGCTTCCCCTTGTAATTTTTATTTCAGCTTCAGGAATTTTTTCAGATTTGTTTCTTAATCTTTTAAGATTTTCAAAAAATTGTTTTCTTCTTTTTTGCATGAATTCTGTATTCCTGTGAGGCATAAATTAATTTAATTTCATGGCTTTTTCTTCTTTTCGGTTCTTTTTTCTTTTTGATTTAAATGATTCAATTCCTTTATGCTTTCATGAGCTTGTTTTCTCAGAGCATTACTGGAATTTTCGAAAAAAAAGGGCTGGAAAAATTAAACCCATTCAGTGCTTTAATTGTAAGATATTTGTTTGGAGTTGCATTGCTTTTTCTCTTCATTCCTTTTTTTACTGATTTTGTTTTCCCTTCAATTGATTTCATTCCTTACATTTTATTCACAACACTTATCGGTTCAGCAGCTGTAATTTTTTATTATAAAGCAGTTAAAGAAACGAAAGTAAGCCTTGTAACTGCAATTACGAAAAATTATTTTTTGGTTACAATCATTATTTCTTTTTTGTTTCTGCAGGAAACTCTGACTTTGATTCAAATTTTTGCTGTAATACTAATTGTTTTTGCGCTTTTGCTTCTTTCATTTGAAAAAAATAAATTAAAATTCAAAATAGAAAAAGGAGTTCTTTATTCTTTTCTGACTTTTATTGGATGGGGCGCTTATTTTGCAATGATTAAGCCAATTGTTTTAATCTTGAATTCCTTTAACACAACACTAATTACAGAAACAATGATTTTTTTCATGATTTTAATTTATTCTCTTTCAACTAAAAAAGAAATTAATTTATCTGAAACCAAATCAAATTTATTTTTGCTTACTGGAACAGTTTTTTTAACTATTGGGTTAACGGCTTATTACATTTCAATTGAATTAATTGGTGCTTCGCTTTCAGCAGTTGTAATTGCTACTTCTCCTGTTGTCACTGCAGTTCTTGCAGGAATTTTTTTAAAGGAAAAATTAGTTTTAAGGCAGTATTTTGCGTTGCTTCTTTCAGTAACAGGAATTATATTGCTGTTTCTTTGATTAATTTATTTATTCAAGCCAGGCTTTATTTTTTTCTATTTTAAATTTTCCTTCACTGAATTTTTTAATGAATTCAAGAAAGCATTCCTGCTCTGCTTTCTGCACTCTGTTTTTCAAATCTTCTTCTGAATCCTTTTCAAGAACCGGAACTGCTTTCTGGAGTATTATTGGGCCGCCGTCAACATTTTTTGTTACAAGGTGAAGAGTGCATCCAGTAACTTTTACTCCTGAAGCAAGCACTTCTTTGTGCACATCATAGTTAAAGCTTCCCGGAAAGCTTGGAAGCAGTGAAGGATGAATGTTTACAATTTTATTTTCAAATGCTTCCACAAAAAAATCTGAAAGAATTTTATTATATCCAATCAATAAAACTAAATCAACTTTTTTTTCCTTTAATTTTTCAACAATTTTTTTATCTGATTCTTCTCTTGAAGGAAATTCTTTGAAGTTAATGAAAAAAGTTTCCAGATTATGCTTTTTTGCCCTCTCTAAAATGAATGCATCTTTTTTATTGCTTATCACTAACTCAATGCTTGCATTTAATTCTTTTTTTTCAATTGCATCAATAATGCTTTGCATGTCAGTCCCTTTAGTTGAACCAAGCACAGCAAGCCTAATTTTCATTTTTTTCCTCTTTGCTTTTTTCTTTTTTTTCTTCTGCGTGCCTTGCTGCATAAAAAGTGTTAAGTAAAAGCGAGGCTACTGTCATTGGGCCGACTCCTCCGGGAACAGGGGAAATAAAGCCCGCTACTTCCTTCACTGAATCAAAATCAACATCTCCCACTAATTTTCCTTTTTCTGTTCCATCATCTGTTCTATTGATTCCTACATCAATTACTATTGCATCTTTTTTCACCATGTCTTTTGTAATTAGTTTTGGTTTTCCTGCCGCCACTACAAGGATGTCTGCATCCTTTGTGTGTTTCTTCAAGTCTTTGGTTTTTGAATGGCATATTGTGACTGTTGCATTTTTTTCAAGCAAAAGCATTGCTATGGGCTTTCCGACAATATTGCTTCTTCCTACTACTACTGCGTGCTTTCCTTCAATTTCCTGCCCAGTTGATTCAATTAATTTAATTATTCCTTTTGGAGTGCATGGAACAATTTCTTTTCTTCCAAAAACAAGCTTTCCCATATTTCTTGAATGAAAGCCGTCAACATCTTTCCTGAACTTGATTTTTTCAAGAATTCTTTGCTCATCTAATTGTTCAGGCAGGGGAAGCTGAATTAAGATTCCATGAACTTTTTCATCTTCATTTAATTTTTTAATTAATTCAATCAATTCCTTGTGATTGGTTTCTTTTGGAAGATTGAACTGCATTGAATTAATTCCAGCTTCTTTTGCTGTTTTCTGCTTAATGCCCACATAAACTTTTGAAGCTTGATTGCTTCCAACCATGATTACAGCTAAGCCGGGCTTCTTGTTATACGTTTTTTCAAAATCAGAGACTTTTTCTTTTACATAGTTTTTGATGTTTTCAGCTATCTCTGTTCCATTAATAATTTTTGCAGTCATTTAATGATTTAGGATTAGGAAAGCTTTTTAACGTTAAAGAGTTCTATTGCGAAAAAATCAGGGAAATTAGTAAAGATGCAAGCTAAACCCGAATAAAAATAAATAAAAAAAAAATAAAAAAAAAGAAAAAGAAATAAAACGAATGAACGTGATTATTTATTTCTTTTTAGTTTTTGCTTTTGCTTTCTTTTTTGCCGCCATCCGCCTCGCCTCCAAAAAAATTTAATATATTAAGGATTTAGTTGTTTTTAAACTTTTTGATTACTACATTTATTGGAAGTGATTTTGTTGCCTGCTCATGTTGTTATTGGAACTCAGTTTGGAGATGAAGGGAAAGGAAAAATCACTGATTTTTTATGCGATAACTGCGAGTATGTTGTCCGTTATCAGGGCGGAAACAATGCAGGGCACACAGTTGTTGTTGAAGACAAAGTTTACAAGTTTCATCTGCTTCCTTCAGGAGTTGTAAAGAATAAGAAAATTCTTATTGGTGCTGGAGTCGTTGTTGA
>DATDZZ010000037.1:0-4135 GCA_035288565.1 archaeon | reverse complement strand
GGAGCCTGCTCTTGCACCGGTGGCTTCAGCAAAAGGAGCCACTTTTTTTCCTGCATTGTCAATTAAGAGCTTTGGAGTCTGCTTTGAGGAAGTCATCTTCACTTGGGTTCCTAAAATTACCCCCACCATTACAAAGCCTCCAAGAATTAAAGTGGCTGCATAAATTACATCTGAAATAAATCCTAAAGTCCAGATAACGTAATTAATTATGAACCAAACCAGAGGAAGAAGAAAAGTGATTAACCTTGTGGAGTCTTCCTGGCTTTTAGCGTCAAGCCTCGACTGCTGAACAATTTTTTTTCCTTCACCTGCTTTAACAGTGACAACCCTTGGATTGTTTTGGTCCTGGCTGTTGGGGTAAATCAGGATATCTTTTAATTCTCCTATTGGAAGGATTTCAGACATTGCCTGGGCAAGCATTGATTTACCTGTTCCCGGCACTCCCACTAAAAGAACGTTTCTTTTCTGGGCGGCTGCTTTCTTAATAATTTCAACAGCCTGGCTTTGCCCCACAACCTGGTCAATTAAATTCTTTGAAACAGGAATTTCCGCGGTACTTGAAACAATTAAATTATTATCATCTTTCACTGGCTTCTTTGAATGCTTTTCCTGCTTCTCCGGAGAAGATTTTTTCTCAGCTAATTTCCCTGATTTTTCATCCATCAGCTTTTCATTCATTAATAATTCTTAATATATACAAATAATATAAAGGTTTGTTTCATTAAAGATTCAATGCAGGAAACTAAATCATTTAAAGCAAAGTTTAATTTATAATTAAATTCATTCAAAAAATTGTTATGAAAATAATTGTTTTGGGTTCAAGCAGCGCCACTCCAACAAAGAAAAGAAACTGCACTTCATTGTTGATTAATTTTGAAGGAGAAAACTTTTTGTTTGATGCAAGTGAAATGGTTCAACAGCAATTAATTAAAGCAAAAACCAGTGCATTAAAAATAAACAAAATTTTTTTAACCCACTTTCATGCAGATCATTTCCTTGGATTGCCGGGCTTATTGTACACAATGAAATTAAATGAAAGAAAAAATCCTTTGAACATTTACGGCCCTACAGGATTAAAAAAATTAATTCAGGATTTGTTTAACTTTGTTAACTTCAAGCCTTCGTTTGAAATAAATCTGAACGAAATAAGCGAAGGAATTTTTTTGAAAGAAAAAAAATATTCAGTTGAAGCAGTTAAATTAAATCATTCAGTTGAATCAATTGGATATGTGTTTAAAGAAAAAGACAAGGAAGGCGAATTCAACAGAAAAAAAGCAATTGCTTTAGGCGTGCCTGTAGGGCCGAAGTTCTCTGAATTGGTTGCAGGAAAAACAATTACAGCTAACGGGAAAAAAATCAAGCCAGAGCAAGTAATTGACTTCAATAAAGGAAGGAAAGGAAAAAAAGTTTCAATCATCTGGGACACTCAGCCGAATGCATGTTATGAAAAAGCAATCCAGGAAAGCGACTTATTATTTCATGAAGCAACTTTCCTGGAAAAAAATAAAGAAAGAGCTGAAGAAACAAAACACAGCACAGCACTTGGAGCAGCGAAGACAGCGAAAAAAACTAAATGCAAAAAACTCTGCTTAATTCACTTCAGCGCAAGACTAAAAGAAGACAAAGAATTGCTTGAAGAAGCAAAACAAGAATTCAAAGAAACTTTCGCGGCAAAAGACTTAATGGAAATCAATCTAAAATGAAAAGTTATACGCCATGCGCCGTCCCGTCGGCGAAACGGAAGCAGTGCCGTCGGCGAAACGGGAGTGCCACTCTTTGAATGGCACGGATCTTGGCCTAATTCTTTGGGCTAGTCAGGCGCCATGCACTCCACGTATTGAGTGAAAGCGAAATACGTGTACCCCAGCGAACAGATTCGCTGGCAATCTGTGCTGTCTTCGCCTTTCAGGCTCGACACCACTTCAATATTCTTGGCCACGTATTGAGCGAAAGCGAAATACGTGTACCCAGCACACTCGGCTGTGGCCGAGTTAGTATTTGAATGATTCGCCTGGCTGGAGAATTACTGGAATTGTTTTAAGAATTGATTTCTCTATTCTTTGGACAAATTCTTTTGGGTCTGCTTTAATGTGGTTCCAGGTATTGTATTGAATTGGAATTACGTATTCTGGTTTCATTGTTTTTGTTGCTTTCACGGCATCAACTAAATCCATTGAAATCTGCCCTCCAATTGGAAGCAAGGCTACATCTGCCTTAATTTCTTCAAAGAAATCAGACAAGACAGTTGCGCCTGCATGAAAGATTTTTTTCCCCTCTCCTTCAATTAAGTAACTTACCGGGTAAAAGCTTCTTGGATAGTGTGAGGGAATCACATCAATTGTTATTCCTCTTAAAACTTTTTTTTCGTGGCCTGAAACAGGAATTGCAAGATTTTTTGATATATCCAAGTCGTTTAATATATTCTGCGTTGCAACAACCAATGCATTGTCTCTTTTTGAGATTCTTTCAACTGTTTTTTTTTCACAGTGATCAAAAAATTCCTGGGTTAATAAAATTAATCCAATATCTTTCAGTGATTTTTCTGTAACAGGGCATTTAACGATTCTTTTGAAATTTGAATCTTCGTGGTTATCTGAAAGGAATGGATCCACTAAAACATTTATCTTTGAGTATTTAAGCAATACAAATGAATGCCCTAAATATTGAATTTCCACCATACAACTACCGTGCAACTCTCATTACAAGAAAAGTGTTTTCGAGAATTTAAATAGAACAGTTAAAATCAAGCAGAATCTTGCTTTCAAAATAATTTTAAAGGACAAAGATGCATATATTGAATGAAAAGTGATTAAATGAAAAAAAAAATTTTCTTGATTTCCTTAATTTTTATGATTTTGTTTTCTTCTCTTGCTTTCAGCTTAAGCTTAAACCAGAACATTATTTCAGTCAGCATTGGAAAGGATGGAAGCGCTTCTTTCATAGAAAATTATTTTCTGAGATTAAGTGAACTTGAAAAAGAAGAATTGAAGAAAAATCTTGAAGCAAACGGAAAAGACTTAATTAAGTGGCAGGATTCCTATGATTTTTTCTTTCCTCATTTTTCAGAAAAAAATGAATTAACAAGCATTAACATTGTTTTCGATGAAGCGAATCAAGTGCTTCAGCTTGCTTATGCTTCAAACAGGCCATTTGCTCAAAAGGAAAGAGAAGAAGCAAGGTTCAGCCAATGGGTTGTGCCTGATTCAATCTTCAGAAAATTCATTACAGGAACAACAATAGTGATCCCTGAAAACACTTTAATTGCATTAACTCTTCCGGATGAAGGCTACTTCAACCGCGATGAACTGCGTTCAGAAATAAAAATCGAAGGAGATTCGCTTAAGATAATAGGATTCCAAGGAAGCGGTTTAAGAATCACATACAATGTAGACAAGCCTATTGCAAGATTCAATACAAATGAATTCATTCAGACATTTTTTGACAGTCCTTTAACGCAGACCGTAGCTGCAATAATTTTAGTTGCATTAATTGCTTTATTTTTTAACAGAGAAAAGGTATCAAAGAAAATTGAAAACTTTATTGTAGAGCACTCTGAATTAGAGCAGTTCGAAGAAGAAGAACTTTGATTGAAATGGAAAAAACATTCAAAAACTATTTTTACCTTGTTTTGATTTTAACTGCAATACTTTACGGAATAGACATTGCTTCAAACACAAATTATTTCTTTGTGACAACAGATTTATTTTTTCAGATCTTTATAGTGCTTGGATTGATTGCCGCGTATTTATATGGAACAAGCGGGGCAATGGATTTCTTCATTATAGCAGCTGCATTGATTGGAGGAGGAGTTCTAGGCTACTTTAATCTTCCTTCAGGATAGTCCATGCAGTTAATCAGTGCATTAATCTGGACAATAATAATTCTTCTTTTAGTTTACAGGAAATTAAACAAAGAAATAAGCTAGCTGAAAAGCCAGCCGAATAAAAAGAAAGTAAAAACCAAAATAAAAACAAAATGCTTTTCAAATCTGGTTTTTTCAGTGAAAAGCCCTAAAGACAAAAGAAAGACAATAGAAATTATTGGAAACAATGAACTAAACCAAGGGTACTGCCATATATCCATTAAGAAAACAAATGCGTAATTGAAAGCTATAAAATAAATGAAGCCCGGAAAA
>DATDZZ010000036.1:0-12073 GCA_035288565.1 archaeon | reverse complement strand
GGCCGATTTACAGGAAAACAGCTGCTTACGGCCATTTTGGAAGGGAAGAACCTGAATTCACTTGGGAGAAAACAGACATGGCAGAAATTCTTAGAAAAGAAGCAGATGGATTAAAGAAGCCGAAATACAAAGGAGAAGAAGTGCCATTAGATGGAAGGTGAATCCATCTAAATTTATTTTTTTTTAAAAAAACACTAAAACCCGGACAGCTATTTGAACACAGCAAGAACTTCTTTTAGGTTTTCAGTTAAAAATTCTATTTCTTCTTTTGTTGTGTATAAGTAGAATGAAGCCCTGTCCAGTCCTTTTTTGTTTATGCTTGAAACCATTGGCTCTGCGCAATGCATTCCTGACCTTATTGCAATGTTTGCTTTTTCATCTAAAGCAAGAGCAAGCTCATGCGGTTCTAATAAAGGTGAATTGAATAAAATTATTCCTCCCTGCTTTTCCTCATTTTTTGGGCAGTAAACATTCACATAATCTAATTCACTGAATTTTTCTAAAGCGAATTTAATTAATTTTTTTTCATGCTCATGAATTTCTTTCATTCCAAGTTTTTGAAGGTAATTCAATGCTTCGCTGAAAGCTATTCCTCCTGAAATGTGTGGCGTGCCTGCTTCAAATTTATATGGCAAAGCATTCCATTTGCTTTCATGCAGTGAAACTTCTGAAATCATGTCCCCGCCGAAAAGAAATGGATTCATTTCTTCAAGCAGTTCCTGTTTTCCGTAAAGCACTCCCATGCCTGTCGGACCGAGCATTTTGTGGGAGGAAAATGCAAAGAAATCGCAGTTTAATTTCTTCATGTCAACTGGAAAATGAGGAGTGCTTTGTGCTCCATCAACAATGAAAGTTGAATTATTGTCTTTAACAATTTTTCCGATTTCCTGAATTGGATTAATTGATGCAACTGTGTTTGATGCCTGTGTTAATGAAACAATTTTTGTTTTTGAATTTAATTTGTTTTCTAAATCCTCTAAATTTAATGTAAAGTCTTCATTTAATTCAACATAATTCAATTTAATTAATCCTTTTTTTTCCAGGAACTGCCATGGCACAATGTTTGCGTGGTGCTCCATTTTAGAAATTAATATTTCGTCTCCATGCTTAAAAAAATCAGAAGTATAAAAAGAGTACATCAGTAAATTCATTGACTCTGTTGCATTTCTTGTGAAAATAATTTCTTTTTCGTTTCTTGCATTAATGAATTTTGCTGTTTTTGAATGCGCTTCCTCGTATAACTGGGAGGCTTCTTCGCTCATTCTGTGAACCCCTCTGTGAATGTTTGCATTGCATTCTTTGTAATAATAATTAATTTTTTCAATTACTTGAATCGGCTTCAAGGAGGTTGCAGCGTTGTCTAAATAAGTTATTTTTTTCCCGTCAAATTTTTTTTCCAGTATTGGGAAGTCTTTTCTGATTTTTTCAGTATTCATGTTGAATCTTTTTTTGTTCCGCACACTTGGTTTAAGCATTCGCAGTTAATTCCGCAGCTGATAAAGTCCCTGTCAGTGCATTCTGATAATGAAAAACTGCATTTTTTTTCGCATTCAATCTTTATTTTTTCTAATGGAATTCCTGGAGCTATAACGCATGTTTCTGGATTTGATGGGTCGCAGGTCCCGTAAACTGCTAAATTATATAATGTGTAAATTGAGTATCCGAAACTTATTACTGTGATTAAAACTAATGCCCAGGAAATTAATGAAAAGTGCTTGTAAACCTGCTTTGCTAGGATTGGACTTGATTTCATTAACCCTACTGATATTTTCATTTTCCATTTTTCATCAAATTTTGATTCGCATTTCCTTAATGTTGCCATCCGAAAAACGCATTCAGCTGCTTCTTTTGCCAATACCCTGTGCGAAGCTGAAAAAATACCCATTACTCCAAATACAAATAATGCAATAATGCAGAAAACCATAAAAGAAAAATAAATTAAAGTATTTTAAAACTAAGCATCAGCCAAGCATTGAAGCAATGTAAGGCAATGCAATTAATGTTCCTAAAGTAGACCCTATGTTCGCAAAAGTTGCAATTAAAAGTATTCTAGTGAATTTGTTGCTTGCAAAATCCCTGTAACTGTTTAAGTTTCCTAAACTTTCAAAATCTTTTACTTTAGGTGAATTGAATTTTGCTTCTGTGTAGGCAGCGAACCACCCTGCTGCAAGCGCAGGATGAAGTGAAGTGAAGGGAGCTGCAATAAATGCAGTTAAAACTGATGCAATGTGTCCGCGGGCAATTACTACCCCTAAAGCTGATAAAGCTCCGTTAATCAAAAACCATGCAGCAAGAATGCTGATGCTTGCAGTGATTCCTTTAATGAGGACAGCGTAAGCCAGTAATCCAATGAAAATTAATGGGAAAAAATAAGCTAAGTATTTCAACTTTGATTTCTTTACAGGAATTGTTTCAAGCGGAGTTAAATCAATTTTTTCATTCAAGTATTTTTTTACTCCATGCAAGTGCCCTGCTCCCAGCACTGCAACAATTTTTTTTCCTTGAGTGTAAAGGATTTTGTTTGCAATGTACTGGTCTCTTTCGTCCACTAAAACTTTTGAAATTGTTGGAGCGGTGTCGCTTAATTCTTTCATTAATTTGCTCATTATGTCTTCTTTCTTTAGTTCCTCGATTTTTTCCGGAGTTAATTCTTCTTTCTCTGCAAATATTCCAAATAAAATGCTTCCCGCGATTTTGATTTTTTCGGTGAAGCTCATTAAATTCATTGCTCTTTTCATTGTAATTGCTACATTTCTGTCAAGCAGCGCCACTGAGGTTCCTTTTTCTCTGGCCAAATGAATTGCTTCAAGCATTTCGCTTCCAGGCTTTACTCCTAATTCAGAGCCAAGCTTTCTCTGCATATTGGATAAAAGAAGGTTAATCAAAAACAAGTAAGCTTTGCCGGAACTGATTACGTCTCCAATATTTGTTTCTTCCCATTTTTTTCCGTACTTTAATTGATAATACCTCTGGGAATCCAATTCTACTCCGATTGCATCAGGGTTTTCTTTTTCTATTACTTCTCTGACCAAGTCCACGCTGACTTTTGAAATGTGCGCTGTCCCTATCAGTATTACTTCTTTTTCCGGCAAAAAAATTCTTTCAACAGTCATATTAGCGATTAAATAATGGAATATTTAATTTATAAAGAATTAGTTATTGTTAGAGAAAAAGCTTTCAGTGCACCCAGGTTATTTCATGCTCTTTGATTAATAGGTTTGGCTTTATTCCTGTCGCTGAAAGAAATTCAAGTCCTTTTATTTTTTCTTTTTCCTGTTCTTCGGGCTTCAAATGAGGAGTGTTTTCTATGTGAACAAACAGGAAATTTTCTTTCCCAATTTCTTCTTCCATTTCCTTTACTGCTTCAATTATATCAAGAGTTAATTGGTCCTTCAAATTATTTGGAATTTCTAAAATAATGTAGTCAGGATTCCTTATCCTGGTTACTTCATATATCTGCCTTTTGATTTCATAAATTTTGCTTAACTTGAATTTTCTTTTGTTTTCCGGAATCATTTCTTTGTGGGGATTAATCCATTTCTGTTCAATTAAATTGTAAGTAAAAGAAACGGGGCTGCTTTCTTCATCCAATTCGAATTTAATTGCAACCAAATTTAATGCGCTTGGAAATAACAGCTTCAATTGCTCTGATCTAACTAAAGCAACAAGGTTTGATTCTTTTCCTCCTGTTACGACAACAAACTTGGTTGATTCAAGGATCTCAATCACCTTTTCTTTTAATTGCAGCATCAATTAATCCTTGAAATAAAGGGCTTGGATTTAAAGGCCTTGAAGTTAATTCCGGGTGGAACTGCACTCCAATAAAGAAATCATTTTTCGGAAGCTCAAAGATCTGCATTATTTCATAGTTAGGTGCTTTTCCGGTGAAAGCAATTCCTTTTTCTTCAAATTTCTTTAAATATTTTGGATTGAATTCCCATCTGTGCCTGAATCTCTCTTCAATTAATTCTTTTTTATATAATTTGAATGCAAGCGAATTTTTCTTTATTTCAACTTCTTTTCTTCCCAATCTCATATTTCCTCCAAGGCCTTCAATTTTTTTCTGCTCTGGAAGGAAATCAATTATTGGGTTTTCGCATTTAGGCTCAAATTCAGTTGTGTTAGCTTCCTTTAAATTCAATTCATTTCTTGCAAACTCAATTAATGCAAGCTGGAATCCCAGGCAGATTCCTAAAAATGGAAGGTTTTTTTCCCTTGCGTATTTTGCTGAAAGAATTTTTCCTTCTGCTCCTCTTTTTCCAAAGCCTCCTGGAATAATCAGGCCGTCGCAGTTGCTTAAGGCTTCTTCCGGCTTGACTCCTTCTTCTAAATCAGTTGATTCAATGAATTTTACTTCAACTTTCCTGTTCCTGTGAGTTGATGCATGCTCTAATGCCTTTAAAATGCTCGCATAAGCATCATTCAATCCAGTGTATTTCCCTGCAATTGCAATTTTAATTTTTTTCTTTGCGTGAACATTTTTTTCAGTGAATTCCTGCCAGTCCTTAATGTTTTTTTCAAATCCATTGTCTCCAATTCTTTCATTTAATTTAAGCATTTCAATTACTCTTTTGTCTAATCCTTCTTCATGCAAATGCAGCGGAGCCTGAAAAACAGTTTCCCTGTCATGCAGTCCAAAAATGTTTTTGGTTAAAACATTTGAGTAAACGCTTATCTTTTCTTTAATTTTTTTTTCAATTGGCTTTACGCTTCTGCAAATAACTAAGTCAGGCTGAATTCCCATGCTCATCAGCCTGTTCAACCCTAATTGAGCGGGCTTGCTTTTCTGCTCTCCTAAATGACTGGGCTCTAAAATGTAAACAAGGTTAATATAGCAGACATTTTCTTTTCCTTCTTCAAATATGAATTCTCTTATTGCTTCAATTACGTAAGCATTCTCTAAATCACCCACGGTTCCCCCGATTTCAAGCACTACGACATCTGAATTGCTTTTAACTGCAAGCTCTCTCATGAAATTCTTTATTTCTCCTGTGACATGAGGAATGAACTGCACATCCCTTCCAAGATAATCTCCTTTTCTTTCTTTTTCAAGAATTCCTTTAAACAATTTTCCTGCAGTAAGGTAATTATCCTTGCTTAAATCCTGATCCAAAAACCTTTCATAGCTCCCTAAATCCATGTCGCATTCAGTGCCGTCATTTAAAACAAACACTTCTCCGTGCCTGTAAGGATTCAATGTCCCGGCATCAACATTCAAATAGCCATCCAGCTTAATGGGTGAAACTTTTAATCCATGATACTTTAAAAGCATTGCAAGGCTTGAAGCAAAAATTCCTTTACCTATTCCTGACATTACAGAACCGGAAACAATAATGAACTTTGTTTTTCCTTTCTTGTAGCCTTCAGGAACAGGGACATAGAATTCGTCGCTTCTCTTCTCTTCTCCAGCCTTCTCTAACAATTCCTTTCCATGCATAAACATTATCCCAAAAAGTTATCCAGAAATTAGTATCTATAATCATCAAATTATAACTAGTTTTTAAACATTTCTTGAATGCAAAGAGCAAGTCTTAAATAAAAGAATGCGCACAAAATAATAGTACGGCTCGCGCTATTTCTTTGATTGAGTTTATTGCAGATTTTTCAGTTTCCCGAAGTAATAATGCTTGTCTTCAATAACCCATGCTTCAAAATTCCTTAAATTCTGTTGAAGCATTGGACTCAATAGTTCTTCGCTTAACACATCTTGTCCGGTTGTTCCTGAAAAAATTGAAGGCATTGCAATCAATGTTTTTCCTTTAAATTTTCCTTTAATGAAGCATTTGAATTTTTCTTTTTTCGGCCCTTCCTGTAAAGTTACTGCGCAGTGATCGTGGCCTATAATAATTGTTTTTGCTTTCTTGAATTCCTTTGATTCTGGAACTGAGTCTCCGTGGGCAATGAAAATTTTTTGCTTTGAAAAATAAATCCCTTCCTTAACTAATTTCAAGCCAGCTTTCTTCATTACCGGCTCTAAGAAAACGTCATGGTTTCCGGCAATAACAATCACTTCTTCCACATAATTTTCGAGGAATAAAAACAAGTCAATTACTTCTCTCCATTCCTGCTCAGAAATTTCTCCAAATTCATGCTTTAAGTCTCCATTAATTATCATCTTATTTAATTTTCCTGTTTCTTTAAACATTTTTTCAAGAATTTCTTTTATTTCCTTTAAATTGAATTTAGGGATTGCAACTCCCTGCTTTCTTAAGGAAGTTTCATAACCTAAATGAAGGTCGCTTGCAATCAGCGCTTTTTCTTCTTCCAGGAACAGGCCTAAATTAATTATTTTAATTCCTTTAAGAATTTCTTTTTCCATAAAAATTTTCCTGCATTAAGAATTAAAAGAAGGTGCGCTAGCTTTAAATAAAACAAATGAGTACTAAAAATAATGAAATCTAAATCACTGAATTTATCCTTTAATGCATTGCAGGTTCTTGAAAAAAGGTATTTATTGAGGGATGAAAACAGGAAAATTATTGAATCTCCCGCGCAATTGTTCAGGAGAGTTGCAAAAGCAGTTGCGTCAGCTGAAAAAAAGAACCATAGAAAAAAACTTGAAAAAAAATTCAATAAAATGCTTTCAAATTTGGATTTTTTGCCTAATACTCCCACTTTAATGAATGCAGGAACTTCTTTAGGGCAGTTAAGTGCATGCTTTGTTCTTCCAGTGCAGGATTCAATGGAATCAATCTTTAATTCATTGAAGGCTCTTGCAATAATTCAGCAGTCAGGAGGAGGAACGGGATTCAATTTCTCCCATCTCAGGCCGGAAGGAGAAATTGTTCAGTCAACTAAAGGGACAAGCTCCGGCCCTGTTTCGTTCATGGAAATATTCAATAAAACTACTGATGTAGTGAAGCAGGGAGGAAAGAGGAGAGGAGCCAACATGGGAATTTTAAGGTTTGATCACCCCGATATTGAAAAATTTATTGAAGCAAAAAAGGATGGAAAAAGTTTTTCAAACTTCAATTTAAGCGTGGCTGTAACAAATGAATTCATGGAAGCAGTGCAGAAAAAAAAGGACATTGATTTGATTAATCCTAGAACAAAAAAACTTGAAAAAAAAATTAATGCAAAAAAATTATTTGACTTAATTGTTGAAAATGCTTGGCTTGCCGGCGACCCAGGATTGATTTTTTTAGATGAAATAAACAAGCACAATCCAACCCCCTTTATTGGAGGCATAGAATCAACTAATCCTTGCGGAGAGCAGCCTTTGCTTTCCTATGAATCCTGCAATTTGGGTTCAATTAACTTGGCTAATTTTGTTGAGAGAAAGAAAGTTGATTTTGAAAAATTAAAGAAAACAATTCAGTCAGCAGTTAATTTTTTGGATAACGTAATTGATGTAAACAAGTATCCGTTAAAGCAGATTGAAAACATCACTAAAGCAAACAGAAAGATTGGTTTAGGGGTGATGGGCTGGAGTGAAATGCTTTTCCAGTTGGAAATCCCCTACAATTCAATTAAGGCTCTTGATTTGGCTGAAAAATTAATGAAATTTATCAGATTAGAGGCAATGAGGGAATCAATTGTTTTGGCAAAGCAGAAAGGAAGCTTTCCAAATTTAGGGAAAAGCATTTACAAAGACAAATTTCATTATTTAAGGAATGCAACCATTACAACAATTGCTCCTACAGGAACAATAAGCATTATTGCGGGATGCAGTTCAGGAATAGAGCCATTGTTTGCTGTTGCTTTTGTCAGAAATATTTTGGATGGAACTAAACTGCTTGAAATAAATCCTTTTTTTGAAGCCATGGCAAGAAAAAGAAAATTTTACAGCGAGGAATTAATGACAAAAATTGCAGGAAAAGGTTCAATTCAAGGCTTTAAAGAAATTCCTATAGATGTGAAAAAAGTTTTTATTACCGCAATGGATGTAAAGCCTGAATGGCATGTAAAAATGCAGGCCGCTTTCCAGAAATACACTGATAACGCTGTTTCGAAGACAATTAATTTTTCAAAAAATGCTTCAAAGAAGGAAATTGAGAAAGCTTTTATGCTTGCATGGAAACTGAAAGTGAAAGGAATCACTGTTTACAGGGATAAAAGCAAAAAAAATCAAGTGCTTAGTTTTGGGAAATTCAATAAAAAAGATTTATTGACTGCTCCTTACGATTTCTCTGGAGGCTGCCCCCATGGTTTCTGCACTTATTAAAATTTCAGCACTTCTTCAAGCAAAGGCTTTTCTTTGAAATTTTTCCCTTCAATTTTCTGCATTACTTTTTCATGCATTCTTTTAATGAATTCAATTCTTTCCTCTACTTTCAAAATATCTGCATAGCCTTGCAGAAATAAATTGAATGCAAACGGGCTGGGCGAATTTACATTGATTTCAATTAACTGAATTTTTTCTTTCTCTATAAGCTTAATTATTTCTTCTGTATTCTGAATGTCCATTACGTCTTCAAGAATTTCTCTTTTGGTTTCCTTTAAAATCGGGAAGTTCTCTGAAATTCTTCTCACCGCGCTTAATAATAATCTGGCGCTCATCTGCTGTTTTCCGACAGTTTTTGTTCTTCCTTTATATGAACGTAAAATCATTAAAGCCCTTGAAGCGCAGTGCCTGAATCTTCTCTTCAGTATTTCAGAGTCATCAATTGCTCTTTCTAAAATGTACTTTAAATCCCTTGAATTAATTGCTTTTGCTGCTCTTTCAATCGGAAGCCTTTCGCTTGACTTTAAAATAAAGCCGTTGTCATTCAAAACAATTTCTATATCCTTGTGAATGATTTTTCCTAAAACAAAGCCGAAAGCCCTGCTTAACGCATCATTAACTCTTCTTCCATAAAGAGAGTGAAAAATGTGATTGAAAGTGTCTCTTTCCCTGTAAGTCTCAACAACAATTTTTCTGTTATGCGGAATAACTGAATACAGGTACTGTTCTTTAAAATATTCATAAATTGCGTTCGCTGCATTTTTGTCAACGTAAAGGTATGCGTGAATGAATTCAGCTATTTCTTTTTTTGATTTATTGAGGTTAAATTTTTCTTCCATTAATTCCCTGAATTTTCCTATTTCTATTGCAAGATCAAAGCTTAATGGAAGCATTTGACTAAACCAGCTTGGCACTGTTGGAGGCCTTTGATAAGCTGCATTAACTTGAATAGTCATTCCCCTGCTGTGCTTGAATTCATAGGTGTTTCCGCCTAAAACAAACACATCTCCTTTTTTCAAGTACTCTGCAAACATTTCATCAATTACTCCGATCACTTGATCCTGAATTTTAACTTTAATCATTGATTCTTCCGGAATTGTTCCAATGTTGTTCATGTAAATAACGCGGGCAAGCTTTCCTTTCTTTCCAATGTTTCCAGTTTCCTCGTCAAGCCAGATTTTTGCATAAACATGCCTGTTCTCCAGTTCATAAAATTCTCCTGCAAGGTAGCTGATTACTTCATTGAAATCAATTCTTTCAAGGTTCCTGTAGCAATAAGAATTTCTAATCATTTTCCATAATTCATCTATATGAATTACTTCAGCTATTGCTGCTCCATAAATGTGCTGTGCCAGAACATCGAGTGCATTTTCTGGAATCTGCAGTTTATCAATTTTTTTTTCAATTGCATCTTTTAACAAAACACTGCATTCAATTAAGTCATCTCTGTCAATTACAACAAGCCTTCCTTTTACTATGTCATGCAGTTTGTGCCCTGATCTTCCGACTCTCTGCAGGGCGCGCGCAACTCCTTTCGGGCTGCTCAACAAAACAACTAAATCAATGAAGCCTATGTCGATTCCTAATTCAAGGCTTGTAGAGGAAACAACTACTTTTAATTCTCCTTCCTTTAACCTGTTCTCAATATTCAATCTGTGCTCTTTTGAAAGAGAACTGTGATGGGCTCCAATGTTTGCTCCATAAAATTTTGGATAAATGTCCTTCAAGTTGTGGACAACTCTTTCAGTAGCGCTTCTGGTGTTGGTGAAAATTAATGTAGTTGTGTGCTTTTGAATTAATTCATGGAGCTTTGCATACATTGAAGAAAAAATTTCTTTAGAGCTTGTATTAATGAAATTATTAATTGGAGAAATTACCTGCAAATCAAGTGATTTTAATGCTGATACATCCACAATTTTGCAGTTCCTGAAATCCTTTCCATTTAATCCAGCCAAATATTTTGCAACTTCCTCTAAAGGAGAAACAGTTGCACTCAAACCAATTCTTGTAAATCCTGGAGAAAGCCTTTCAAGCCTTTCAAGAGTTAATGAAAGATGAGTTCCTCTTTTGTTGGATGCAAGAGAATGAATTTCATCCACAATAACAAATTGAATCTCCCTTAATTTTTCCCGGAATTTAGGTGCATTTAAAACAATTGCAAGAGACTCAGGAGTAGTAATTAAAATATGGGGCGGCTTTCTAAGCATGCTTTGCTTTTCACTAGCAGTGGTGTCTCCCGTCCTTACAGCAACTCTAATTCCAATTTTTTTGTTAAGCTTTTTTGCTGCTTTCTCCAAATCATTCAATGGTTCCCGCAAATTTTTTTCAATATCATTATTCAAAGCTTTCAAAGGAGAAACATAGATGCAGTAAACTTTTTCTTCTAATTGCCCGGCTTCATCTAAATTAAGAAGTTCACTTAAAATTCCAGCAAAAGCTGAAAGAGTTTTCCCTGAGCCGGTGGGAGCAGAGACTAATGTGTTTTCATGTCTGTGGATATTTAGAATTGCATACTTTTGAGGCTCTGAAAATTTTTCAAATTTCCATTTAAACCAAGCAGAAAGCAATGCATTCAGTTCTGCAAAAATTTCTCTATCTTCATGTTTTTCTGTTTGAAATTCAATCAAGAAGGTCCACCAATTCTACATAACTATATTTGCCCAACCTTTAAATAATAGTGGTAAGTTAACCGCTAAAATAAGTTAAAAGAATTTAATTTTTAAAGGTTGCTCAATTGTAGATTTCTTTTGAATTAGTTTTTCAATTTTGAAGCAATGTAGATTCTCTGCAGTGCAGTAAAATTAGCTAAAACAGACAAAGCAATTAAAGTGTAAGTTAAATAAATTGTATTCAAATATCCTGCTAAAAAAATTCCCAAAAAAAGAAGGGAAATTCTTTCAGCTCTTTCAAGCAGGCCTCCCTTGATTTCTTTTCTTTCAGTTAATTCTTTTTCTTTGGCTGCCGCTTTAACGTAAGTAGTCATCATTGAGCCGAATAAATAAAAGCCAAGCCAGAACTGGACTGGCAAAAACAATGAAGGCAGCTCGACAAAGAATAATGCAAGAATTACTCCGCCTTCAACAAACCTGTCAACAATTGTGTCTAAGTAAGCCCCGAATTTAGTTGCTCTCCCGGTAACTCTTGCAACTCCTCCGTCAACAACATCTAAAAAGCCTGCTATGATGAAAGCAATTGAAGAATTAATGAACTGGCCTTGAGTTAAGAAATAAACTGAAACAGCTGCCGGAACTAAGCTTAAGTAAGTCCATTGATTTGGAGTTAACCCGAATTTGGCAAAAAAGCTGCCGATTTTAATTGAAAATTTTTCGTACTTGCTTCTGTTAGCGTAGAGAACCATTTCAATCCCTCTTTTTCTTATTATCTTTCTCTTTCTCCTTTAATAAATTCTTCCACCATTTCCTTAGCTACAGAATCTGGAAACTGCTGCGGAGGATGCTTCATTAAGTAAGCTGAAACACTTGTAATTGGCCCTCCAATTCCCCTGTCTTTTGCAAGCTTGCATGCTCTTAAAGCATCAATTACTATTCCAGCAGAGTTAGGGGAATCTTCAACGCTTAACCTTGCCTCCAGTTCCATTGGCACTCCTCCGAAATGTTCTGCTTCAATTCTTAAAAAGCATACTTTGTTGTCTTTCAGGAAAGGAACATAATCGCTCGGGCCAATGTGAATATTATCATTCGGCAATTTTACTGGAAGCTGGCTTTGCACTGCTTCAGTTTTGCTGATTTTCTTAGACTTTAATCTTGTTCGTTCAAGCATGTTAAGGAAATCAGTGTTTCCCCCGACATTAAGCTGATAAGTATTCTTTGGCTTCATTCCTCTATCTGAAAAAAGTTTGGTTAAAACTCTGTGGACAATTGTTGCTCCGACCTGTGATTTAATGTCATC
>DATDZZ010000035.1:0-2497 GCA_035288565.1 archaeon | reverse complement strand
CCCTCAAATGCCAAGGCAAAGAAGGCCTAGAGAAAAAAAAAGGCCATCCACTGGAACTTACGATGTTAACAAATATACAAAAATTGGGCAAACAATTGCTTCAATTATGCAAAAAATCCCGGACATGAATAAAGATGAAGTTGCTCTTTCTTTGAACAGATTAATTCCAGATATTTATGATTTAAAGAGGCAGAAACAAACTGGGCCAAAAGAGATTCAAGAATTGAAAGGGGGAAAAACAGTTGAAATGCTTATTGAAGACATAACAGGATACCTATCTTCTTTGAGAATTACTAGAGAAAAAATAAATGAAATTAAACAAATTTTAAATAATTTGTAACTCAGCAATTTTTTTCGGCTTTTCTTATTTAATGCTTGAAGTGCCTCATTGCAGTGAAAAGCATTGAAATTCCTTTTTCGTTGCATGCTTCAATTACTTCATCATCTTTGATTGAGCCTCCGGGCTGGATTACGTGCGTTATTCCTATTGATTCAACTTCTTCTACGCTGTCTTTGAATGGAAAGAATGCATCGCTTGCCAGCACGCATTCACTCATTTCCTTTTTTATGTAATCTTCTAAATTTTTTTCTTTCTTCAATTCATTTTTTAATTCATTGAATTCTATTTCAAGGTTTTCTCTTGCTTTCACTGCAGCAAGTTTTCTTATTGAGTCAACTCTGTTCGGCTGGCCTGCCCCCATTCCAAGCAGTTGAAAGCCATTGCCTTTTTTTCTTGCAATAACTATTGCATTGCTTTTAACGTGCTTGCATGCACTCCACGCAAATTCAAATAATCCTTTATCCAGTTCAGGTTTTTTTTCTGTAGCGATTCCGATTTTTCTTCCATGCCTGTTTTCTTTTAATTCTGAAAAAATTTCTTCAAATGAATCAGCTTCAACTAATTCATTGTCTCTGTCCTGAACTAATAAGCCTCCTGTAATTGACTTTAATTCTTTTTCATTTCCTTTTCCTGAGAATTCTCCGACTTCAATTAATCTTAAGTCTTTTTTTTGCTTCAATAAACCCAGGGCTTTTTCAGTGAAAGAAGGCGCAATTATTGCTTCAATGAATCTTCCCTTAGTTTTCTCAGCTGATTCAAAGTCAAACTCTCTGTTCACTGCTATTACTGAACCAAAAGAGGAAACCCTGTCTCCTTGCCAGGCTTTTTCAAATGCTTGGCTTAATTTTTCATCTGTTGCATAACCGCATGGATTTGTGTGCTTGATTATTGCAACTCCGGGTTCAGTTAATTCTTTTACTGCTTCCAATGCAGCGTTTCCGTCAACGTAATTGTTGAAGCTCATCTGCTTTCCGTGAATTATTCTGCAGTTCCCTAAAGAAGTTTCATTAGACTCAGCATTAATGTAGAATTCTGCTTTTTGATGCCAGTTCTCTCCATACCTTAATTCCTGTCCCTCAATAAAGCGAAGCCTTAAAGTTTTTTTTCCTAAAAGCTTTTCATCTAAAACTGAATTAATTATTGAATCATAATTTGCTGTGTGCTCAAAGGCTTTTGCTGCCAGGTACTGTTTTGTTTTTTCACTGATTTTTTTTTCCTTTTTTAATTCATTTGAAACAAGCGAATAATCTTTTGGATCTGTTACAATAGCAACGTATTTGTGGTTTTTTGCGCTTGCCCTGATCATTGCCGGCCCGCCAATATCTATGTTGGCAATTAATTCCTTGATTTCATTTGTTTTTTTTGCTGTTTCCTCGAAAGGATATAAGTTTACTGCAACTAAATCAATTGGCTTTATTCCCTGCTCTTTTGCCCACTTCAAATGCTCTTTATTTTCCCTGTCCATCAGTAAAGCAAAATGAATTTTTGGGTGAAGAGTTTTAACCAGGCCATCAGGAGAGTAAGGCATTCCAGTTAAATCAGATACTTGAGTAACTTTAATTCCTGCTTCCTCTATTGCTTTTGCTGTCCCTCCTGTTGAAATAATTTCAAACCCGTTTTCAGAAAGAGTTTCAGCGAATTCCTTTATTCCTTCTTTATTTGAAACAGAAATTAATGCTTTTTTTTTCAGCATATTCATTTGAGCTACAGTAATATTTTTAATTTAAATCATTTTTCTTCAAACTTTAAAAGCTTTAAACCAAAAAATCGTGGATAATATTCTCCAATTTCGTTTTCAGTGCTTACTTCAGTTACTTTTAAGTTTAATCCATCCATTAATGCTTCAAGTGTTTTTTTATAATTTTCTACCATTTCCAGCGACATTAAACCCCCTACCGAATGCAGTGCTTGGTAATTGCTTGGATGAACTGCATAAAATGGAAGTTTTTTTTCTTTGCAGTAATCATAGGCTGCAAGTAAAGTTGCTATGTGTCCATTCCTGTATTTTTTTCTTTCTTTGTCAGTTAAACCAGCTTCCTTTAACCTCGCTGTTTCCTGTATTACTGTTAAGACAGCTTTTCCTTCAACTATTGAAATTGCGCTATGAACGATTGAATCAGGTTTTGACCATTGATACTTTTGCTTAATACTGCCTCT
>DATDZZ010000034.1:0-6186 GCA_035288565.1 archaeon | reverse complement strand
GCAAGGAGAAGAAAAAAAAGCAATGCATTCATATCCTGCATCAATTCAGGAAATAAACAAATCAATTTCATCACATGTTTCATTTATTGCAAGAGACCAAAAAAAGGGAAGCAGAACAGAGCCAGGCTTTCTAAGAGCATATTTGACTTTTCTTTTATTAATGGATCCAAAAATTAAGGTCAGCGGAATCCTGGTTAAGCAGTTAAGAAACCTGCAGATATCAGGAAAAGAAATAAGGGATTTCCTTGAAAAGAAAGGAAAGAAAACTTAAATAAATCAAAAACAGTGATTTTTTATGCCTTTTTTTAAGAAAAGAGAAAGAGGGAAAACAGCAGAGGAATGGGCTAGAGAGTTAAGGGCTGAAAGAGAAGCCAGAGAAGAAAAAGCAAGAACGCAACATCTAAAAGAAGAAGCTAAGAGAAGAAGAAAGGAAAGAATTCAGCAGGCAAAAAAATATGGAGCAAAATTAGTTACAGAAACTCTGCCGACAATTATTATTGATTCAAAGGATTTAATTAAAGGGCCTGCAGGTAAAGCAGTAGCCGCAACTAAAACTTTTTTTGTTGAAACTGTTCCGAAAGCAACAATGACTATTTTCTCTTTTTTCAGAGGAAAAGAAAAAAGCGCGGTTTCAAGTGAAGAAGAAATTGAAAGGAAGGCAAGAGAATTCTGGGTTAAAAAAGCAAGCACGAAAGCTGAAAGAGTTGCTTCAGCCAAGCCCCATCTTGAAAAACTGGATGAATTTGAAGTTGAATTATTTAATCCTGAGCAAAGAATTTTTGATTCAAACATTGGAGAAACTTTTACTTTTAGAGCAGGAAATTATTCAGAGCAGAGCAGGCCTTTAATGTATGAAGCAATGTTTGCTCCCCTCGCAATTAATTTTATGCACAATTACATCAGAATGAAAAATGGTTTGTCTTTGCTTACAGGAGAAAATTTAAGCAGAGCTGAAAGCATTCCGCGAAGAATTGAAATGGAGAAAGCTTACTCTTTTTTAAAAACAGTTTTAAGCAAAAGAAACCAGTTCATTGAATCCTTGTTTGATGAAAGCAAGGAAAATGGAAAAAAAGTTTTTAAGAGAAAAACGAATTTCTCAAGCAAAGAGAGAATAAGATTGAGAGAATTAGTTCAAGAAATTAAAGTTAATTTCAATGAATTTTTGTTTCAGTATGACTGGCAGCTCTACGGCTTAGCGAGTGCAGTTGAAGCAGGAATTCACGATAAAAAAGAAAGAGGGCAAATTCAGGTATTTGACAGAGTTCTTCAAAGAAATAGAAAAGCATACCCTGGAGAAATTCAGGATGCGAGTTTAATTAAATTATTCAGAAAATTAATGGAAAGAAGGCTTTTACAGGCAACAGGAAAAAAAATTTCTTTAAGAGTTTCTTCAAAGCAAAGAAGATTAAAAAAAGAAGCAATCAGGAAAAGAAAGGCTTCCTAGCTTCATAGCATTGAAAGAATTGTTTTCAGCAAGTAAGCTGCGTTAACTGAAGTTATTCTTCCTGAATCAATTAATGGATTCACTTCGCATATATCAGCTGCAATTATTTTTCCTTTAAATAATTTAATTAATTCATTTAATTCATTCACACTGAATCCTTCTGGTTCCGGATGGCCTGTGCCGGGGCAGTGCTCCGGAGACAAAACATCAATGTCTATGGATAAATAAATTTTATTCATTTTATTTATTTCTTTCTGGATTTCTTTTTTTGCTTTTTGAAATCCTTTTTTTCTTATTTCCTGCAAGTGAAAGCTTTTCACTTTAAATTTTTTTAAATTGCTTTCCCAGTTTTCTTCAAAAGTCCTGGTGCCTAACTGCATTCTTTTCTCAACTAAATTTTCTTCAAACAAAAAGCGGTTAAAGTTTCCGTGATGCAATTCATTTCCGTATTCCTGCCATAAATCCAAGTGAGCATCAAATACAGAATAATCAAATTTTTTTCCTGCTTTATTCATTGCATGAACTGCCTGATATGCAATTGAATGATCGCCTCCAAGAAAAACAGGAATTATTTTAGGATTTCTTTCAAATAATTTTTCAATTGTTGAGTCAAGCCTTTCCTGTGTTTCTTTCCTGTTTCCCTGTAACACCTCTAAATTCCCTAAATCAGTGAATGAATTGAAAACATTTTTCTTTAAATCAAAGTCATAAGCGTTAAACAGATTGAGTTCTTCTCTGATGCTTTTCACTGCAAACCTCTGCCCAGGATAGGCTGTGGAAGAAGAATCCCACGGCACTCCAAGCAAAGCAGCTTTGCTTTCCTCTAATTTTAAATCAGCCCATGAAAGCCATGAATCTTTCGATAAATGCATTTCCATGTTAAATGCAGTGAAGAAATAATTAAAAAACAGATTAAGTTTGAATTAAATTAAAAAATAAGAAATTCGATTCAATTAAGAAATAAGTTAAGTGGCTGGTAAATAGCCAATCAAAAACCTAGATTCTTAATTACTTTTTTACCAGCCAAAATAAAAAGAATTTACTTATATATAATTTTATTTTTTTAGGATTTCAAACAAAAAAATTAGTTTATTTTTTTTCTAATTATCTTTTTCTTACAACTTTTAATTCATCGCCGTAAGCAATGAATTCTACTTCCACTCCGGAAGCCAGTCCAGCAATTTCTTTTGGATTCTTTATGTCTTTAGTTGAATAGTCTTCTAAATCCATTATCTGAATTAGGTCCCCCATTACTGCTACTACTTGAGCTGAACCTTTTCTGATCATTGGGACTTCTGCATCCATTCCAGTTGATTTAAGCAGAGTTTTTTTTGCGTTATTGAATACACCTATTGCTGTTACTCTTGCTTTTGCTGCTCCGTGCTTTCCAGGCTTGCTTTTTTCAACTGATTTAATTTGGCATGGAATTTCATCAATTAAAACGTATCCGCCTTCCTTTAACTGCCCTACTCTAGTAAATTTCTTTTCAGCATCAGCCATAAATGGTTCTCCGAATCAATGAAAAGAAAATCAAGTTTAAAAGACTATCTTAAAAGCTCTATGTTCTTTAGTTTATTATTAAAGGAACGGAAAAAAGCTGACTTGAAATGAATATTGAAATGAATTCAATGATTGAAAAATTAAGGAAAAAGATTTCCAGGCTGGCTGACTCAGGAAAGCCTAGAGCAATAGCAGTTTTTGTTGACGGCCCAAACATTTTAAGGAAAGAATTAGGAATAAGCCTGGAAGAAATCACTGAAACAATTAAGAAATTTGGAACAATTAAAATAGGGAAAGTTTTTTTGAATCAGTATGCAAGCCAGAAGCTTGTTGAAGCAGTAGTGAACCAAGGATTTGAGCCTATTGTAACAATCGGAGACGTGGATGTCTCAATGGCAGTTGATGCAACTGAGGCAGTCTTCAATCCTTTGGTTGACACAATTGCTTTGGTTACAAGGGACAGTGATTTCCTGCCTCCGGTAATTAAGGCTAAAACTTATGGTAAAACAACAATTGTAGTGTTAAGCGAAGAGGCTTCAGGAGTTGCTTTAAAGAATACTGCAGATCACGTTGTTGTAATGAAAAAGAAAAATATATAAAGAATCAACTTAATACATAAATACATAATATGTTTATTTTTCTTGTTTTAATGTGATGAAATGAATCTTCCGGTTGGTACGCCAAAAATTCAGGGGAAAAAGGTCGATGGCTTCAAATTAATTGAGTCTTCAACTGATTACTTGAACCAGAACTTTACAGGATATATTGTAATGACAATTGAAGCAGGAAACGGATTAGAGGAAGGAATTTTGTTTTTCAAGAAAGGAGAAATTGTTGCTTCAATTTATGAATTCTCAAAACATGAATTGATTTTGTATGGAGACAAAGCAGTTAATTTAAGCTTTAATGCGGGCGCTGCCTTAAAAGGAATAGTTGATGTTTATGCTCTTACAACTCAGCAGATTGACTTGGTTACTGCTTTCAATGAAAAGACTTTGCTTTCAGAAAAAATCGGATTGGATAAAATAAGGAACTTTAAAGTTTCTTTTTTTAATGAAAAGCTTGCAGAAGAATCCCTGAAAAAAGTTTCAGGCAAAGAAGAAACTAAATACGAAATTCTGAAAAGACTTGGACTAGGAAAAATGGCTTAAAGGTTCTTCTATGATTAAAAAATTTTTTGCTTCAGTTAAAAGTGCTGCTTTGAAAATACTTGACTTGGATGACACAGAGTTTCCAAGAGACCAGTTTGAATTCATTTATGACACTTCAAGAAAAAGAATTGACTGGACAAGAATTCAAAGCGAGGACATAAAAAAATTCCTGTACCACTTGCAGGAAATGCACATGGTTGACTCAATCACTGTTTCAACTAAAGCAGGAACATTAATCGGCTCAAGCAACGGAGTGGGAAACAAGGAAGCACTTGATAAAACAGCTTTATTCAATTACATTGACTCGGAAATTCCTTCAAGCGAAGTTGTTTTAATCAAATCAAATGACTGGCACATACTTGTTCCATTCAAAGAAAATGTTTACATCATTAAAGCCAAAAGCGATTTAACTAAAGCGGAATTGAATGCAATAATCGAGGAAGCAGAAAAATTCATTAAAGTTCATCCAAGCCAAGAAAAAAGCTTATTAAGCACTTAACTTTTAAACTATTTGAAGAATGAATGATTTGAAATGGGAAGAACAATAACATTGGTTTCCGGCAAAGGCGGAGTAGGTAAAACAATTATTACAGCGAATTTAGGGATAGCTTTAAGCCAGGCAGGATTCAGTGTCTGCTTGGTTGACACAGACGTTGCAATGGCAAACCTCTCACTTTTATTGAATATGCAGAGCTCTCCAATAACTTTGCACGATGTTTTATTGGGAGAAGCAGTAATTCATGACGCCATTTACGACGGGCCGGAAGGAACTAAAGTAATTCCTTCAGGGTTAAGCCTGGACACTTACAGGAGAGTTGACACAGAAAAATTAACTCAAGTAATCAGATCAATCCATAATGATTTTGATTTCATTCTTTTAGACGGCCCTGCAGGAATAGGAAAAGACACAATGGCTTCAATTGCTTCCGCAGACGAATCAATTTTAGTTACAACTCCTGTCAGCGCAGCAATAGCAGATGTATTGAAAACAAAAATTGTCTGCCAAAGACTTGGAAACAAGCCTTTCGGAGTAATTTTAAACCAAGTAAGAAAAGAAAAAGGAGAAATCTCTGACACAGATGTAAGCAAAATGATGGAATTGCCTGTCTTCGGAGTCTACCCATACAATGAAAATTTAAGAAAAGCTTATTTAGCGGAAAAAGTTGTTCCAATTTTAATAAAGGATCCAACAAGCGACTTCAGCTTGGCGGTAAGAAAATCAATAAAGAAAATGACTGGAGTGGAAATCAAAACAGAAGAAAAAAGTGCAGGCATATTAGGTTTATTCAAAAAATCAGCTTCTTCAAAAGAAACTGAAGCACTTGAAACACCAGAAAAAGGAGAACAAACTGAAACAAAAACAATAAAAAGAGGATTTTTAGATTTTTTAAAAAAGAAAAAGGAATGATTTGAATGACAACTAACAGACCGTTTGATTTCCTGAACGATTCAATTGGAAAACCAGTTTTAATTGAATTAAAGGGAAACACCTCAATAAGAGGAACTTTAAAAGCATTCGACGTGCACATGAACATAGTTCTTGACGGCGCTGAAATGCTTGAAAACAATGAAGTGATAAAAAAATACGGAAAGCTCATTGTAAGAGGAGACTCAATAATTTTAATCTCCCCTTAGCCGTTTTCGTCCGGCTCACCTTCTCGCGAGGTGGGCGCGAAAGTGCCATGCAGAGCATGGCACGGATCTCAGCCGAATCCCTTCGGTCGCCGTTCAGCCGGCGAGTCTGGTTACACGTATTTCGCTTCGCTCAATACGTGGAGTGCATAGTGCCAAACTAAATCTCACCGCGCCGTCCCGTCGGCGAAACGGAAGCAGTGCCGTCGGCGAAACGGTGCACTGCATGAAGCAGTGCGAGCTCGGCTTTATGCCGAGCAGATCACCGCCGGATCTCTCCGGCGTTAGGCACCAGGAAATGAGTATTCAAGAATTTGATTAAAACGAGGCTGCGGTGATTTGAACCCCGGACACATGGATTAAAAGTCCATTGCTCTCCTAAGCCTGGAAAGAGTAAGAGTTAACTCGCTCAGATCCATCAGGCTGAGCTACAGCCCCATAAAGGTAAATTGAAGGTTA
>DATDZZ010000033.1:0-4461 GCA_035288565.1 archaeon | reverse complement strand
CATAGTACTTGTCTTCCACTTTCCTGTAACTGTCACTTAAAGCCAATTAAAACCAACTCAATGCCTTTCATTGCCCCTTATATTAAATCATTAATATAAGCAGTAAGAATTAATTGTAATCATGTATTTAAATTTAACTTGAAGAAGTTAATTTGGCAAAAAATCTAATTCAGTAAAAATTTAGCTCTAACTCAAAAAAAACTTATTTAAATGGATTTACTGCTCTCAATTCCTTTGATTTAAAATCCTTTAAATTTTCGGTTAAAATTACTGGAACTTTGTTTTCAATCATTGTTTCTGCAATAAGGGAATCCCAGAAAGGAGTTTTGTCATTAATTGCTCTGTCCATTGCATTGCTTATTGTTTTCTCTGAATAATTTATTTTCTTCCAATGCACTGAATCAATTAAGCCGTTAACAATGATTCTTGCTTTCTCTTTTTCAACAGGCTTTTCAATTTTTTTTAACAGAACAGTAAAAAGCTCTCCAAGCACCTGCCCTGAAACAGCTCCCTTCATTTCTCCCTTAGTTATTTTTTCAACAATCTTTTTCGCTTTTTCTCTTTTCGCTTTCTCAGATTCATCAAAAGCATAAACCAAAACATTAGTGTCAATAAAAAAATAATCATCTTTCATGAAGCTCTTCTCTGCTTTTATACTTCAATTTCCCCATTTTGAATCCTTTTTCAAGCAATTCAAGCATTTCTGCTTCATTTCCTTTAGTCTGCCTGCCAGCCCACTGCTCTAAAGCAATATCAGCAGCTCTGCCTAAACTTCCTTTGGATTTCCCCAAAACCAATTCAGCTGCTTTCCTGAACTTCTTTTCAGTCTTTTCTTCAACATTCAAAGTAATGGTTTTCATAACAATCAAATACATTTAGATTTTGATTTATTTAAATGTTTCATTATCTAAATTTTTAATGAATTCTTTTTTCATGCTTTCTTGCATGAAATTGCTTTGCATCCGCCTTCAAGGAATGATCCAAACGCAACATCTGTTAAAGAGGCTGCAACCTCGCAGTCTGAATTGCATTGCCATGTCTTTGCCTCTGAAGGGATTCCTGTTGATACTTCTACATTAAAACCATTGTTCGGAAATGCTTCATAGTTTTTTTTATTTACAATGAATTTTTCGTTTTCTTCCCTGAAAGTTATTCCAATCTTTAAAGAGCTTGGCTTGGAGCAATACATTTCATAATCAGGGCCGGCACTTTCGCTATCAGCTGTTCTTTTAATTGTGGCTGTTGAAACCGACTCAATTGATGCTCTCACAGTATTAATTGGAACATTGGAGCCGCAGTCTTTTGTTAATAACTTAAAATCTGATTCCACTACTGCAAAGGAAGTGCTTCTTGCATTCTCGCAAATTTCTTCCCTGATTATTCCGTTTAAAACCTGTTCAGTTTGCTGCCTGTTATTTATGTTAATTGAATAAGCTGTGAACCCTGCTCCTGGAGTGCTTAACGGCACTGGATTTAAAGCAAAATTGTCTCTTAAGCCCCCTCTTAAACTGAAAGGACCTGAATCCCCTGGACAGAGATTCTGAGTTAATTCAATTGTAGAAGGACTTTGGCTTATTGAAGTTCTTGGAGCGCAGACATTTTCATCGCACATTCCCAAACCGTAACCTGAAAATTTTGCAATTGCTGAATCTGAAGTTAATCCTCTCTGAGGATCTCCAATTGAGCGGGCAATTGCAAGCGCTTTAAAAATTCTTACTGGAATGTAAATCTTGAATTTGGTTCTTGGAAGAATTGGTTCCCTGATAACTCTTCCTGTTGCATCGTTTTCCACTCTTATTGAAGGAAGCTTTGCGTAATCGCTTTCACTTAATTTGTCGAACTCTAAATTAACATTAAATGAACCTAAAGTGCATGTTTCAATGTCTCCTTGCTCGCATCCAATTACCTCAAAAAACCTTCCACCTTCCACAGTAGTTAAAACGCTTTCCTGCAGAATTCTTCTGAATTCCTCTTCATTCTCTAAAACCAAAGTGTTAGTGAAGCCCTTCACTTTAGGGGGATTAGTTAAAATATTTGCAATGTTTGCGGTGGCAATTGAAGCAAACTGGTTTCTCTTGTCAGTTCTTGAAGCAAAAAACTGCTCTGCAAAATTCTGCTGAATCTGAAGCCAAGTAAGTTCAGGGTCAAGCGTATAAGTGTTAGTTAAAAAATAAGCCTCAATTTTGTTTCTCACATTGTAGTTAAAAGTCTGAATTGCGTCAGCTCTAGCCAAGTCAGCTATTGCCTGCAGTTGAGTCTGCTCTTCAATTGAATTAATTACATCACTCGTGTTTCTTGCAGTCTGAATCATGTTGGTTACAAGAAGAGTAGTTAAAATAATTAAAAGAAAAGAAATCAATGCAGTGAATAAAGTGAAAGCCTTTTCATTCAATTAAAACCACTAAAGTATTAGAATATTGAAATATAAAAACAGTCGCTCTTGCGATTTCTCTTTAAATAAATTTGAAAGCAATTCAGGGAAAAAAATTTTTGCATTAAATTGGTTTTCGCCTCATCATCGCCAATATAAGTGGGATTGCCTCCTATAAAAGCCATTTTCGATATTTATCGAAATGTTTATAAATATCTTTAAGTAATTATTGTATTGCATGCTGAAGTCTGAATTGGTTTTTCTTGAAATTTTCAAAGGAGCAAAAACACAGAAAGAAATAGCTGAAAGGCTGGGAATTTCTTTGAGCACCGTGAACAATGCAGTGGAGCCTCTTGCAAGAATTGGAGCAATTGAAAAAAGGAAATTCGGATTAAAGGTTATTGATAGAGAGAAGGCTCTTGCTTTTTGGGCCAGTGCAAGGAATCTCGAAAAAGACATTATTTACAGAACACGGGCTGAATTGCCTGTGAGAGAGATTGAGAAGCAAATGCCTTCAGGAATAGTTTTCACTGCCTTCACTTCCTTTAAATTGAGATTTAAAGAAGTTCCGGCTGATTACAGTGAAGTCTATGTTTATGCCAATGAAGAAGAGCTTGCTGAATTAAAGAAAAGGTTTCCGGAAAAAAATGGGCCGGCAAACTTTTTTGTGCTTTCAAAGCCGGAAAATTTTGCGGAGGAAAAAATTGCTTCAAACGAATTAATGTTTGTTGACTTATGGAATTTGAAGGAATGGTATGCAAAGGAATTCTTGAAGGCATTAAAGCAAAAAATGGAGCTGGAGCAATGAAAGCAAAAGAATTCTGGCATGAAAGCCTTACTGAAGAAAGCTGGAAAAAGCTTCAAGAGCTTTCAAAAGAAACAAAGCTTACTTTAATTGGCGGCTGGGCTGTATGGCTTTGGACAAAACAGCACAAAAGCAAAGACATTGACTTAGTAGTGGATTTTCAAGAACTTGCATCACTCAAAGAAAAATACTCTTTGGAAAAAAATGACAGGCTTAAAAAATATGAAATTAAATTACAGGGCTTTGACATCGATATTTATCTGCCTTATTATTCAAAACTTTCTCTTCCCGTTGAAGAACTTTTGAAAGAAAAAGTAAAAATTGAGGGGATAAATACAGTTTCATGCGAAGCGCTTTTGATTCTCAAGCAGGGAGCGGAAATAGACAGGAGGAAAACAATTAAAGGCCAAAAAGACGTAATAGACTTGTTGACACTGCTTTTTTTTGCGCCGATTGATTTCAAAAAATACTTCAATTTACTGGCAAAAAACAAAAAAGAAAACTTTGCAAAGGAATTGATTGAAGAAATAAAAAGCTTCAACCCAAAAGATTCAGAAAAATATTTGGGAATGAACTTCAATGATTTCTCAAAAAAGAAAAAAGAATTATTGGAAAAAATAAAGAAAACCAAAACACAAAAATAAGCGATTAGATTGCTGTTGCCTGCAGTTGAGTCTGCTCTTCAATTGAATTAATTAAAAGAAAAGAAATCAATGCAGTGAATAAAGTGAAAGCCTTTTCATTCAAATAAAATCACAATAAACTATTACATTATTGAAATATAAAAACAGTCGCATTCTAATCAAAGCCGGAAAAAAATCTGTGAAAATTTCATTTAAATTATTATCCGTTCATAAGTAAATAATGAAACTCGGAAGCGAAAGGCTGAAAAGGTATCTTTCAAAATTTGAATTAATTGAGGAACGAACCAATGATTTAAATGAATGGATGCAAGGACTGTCATCTGATGCATTCGAGAAAGACAAGAAAACAAGGCTTGCTTCATTTAAAGCAATGCAGGAAATTGCTGAAGCCTCTTTTGATGTCTGCTCAATGCTGTTAAAGGATTCAGGAAAAATTGTTGAAGATGATTATTCAAACATTGAAAAATTATCCGAGCTGAAAATTTTAAGCGAAAAAACTTCTTCTTTTTTAAAGGAAGCCAACGGATTAAGAAACAGGTTTGTTCATGAATATGATTCCCTTGAAACAAAAACAGCTTTCAATTCAATTAAAAGGCTTCTCCCATTATTTTCTGATTTTGTAAAAGAGGCCAAGAAATGGA
>DATDZZ010000032.1:0-14474 GCA_035288565.1 archaeon | reverse complement strand
GACATTGAAAAATTTTTGGATTCAAGCGAAGGCCCTTCAATCGGCTCAGGAATTGAATGCTATGCATTTTATGACAACGCAGTTTTAAGCGGAACAAATTTGGGAAAAAAAGGAGTCAATGCATTAAAGGTCGGAGAGCTTGCAGCAAAAAATTTATTTTACGAAATGAATTCAGATGGAATTGATTCTCATTTGGCTGACCAATTAATTCCATTCATGGCAATAGCTAAAGGAACATCAACAATCAAAGTTTCAAAAATCACAGAGCATTTATTAACAAACATTAAAGTTACAGAGCAAATGCTTGGCGTGAAATTCGAAGTAGCAGGAGAGCTGGGAGAGCAGGGAAGGATTTCAGTTCAGGGAATTAGTTTTAAAAGTTAAAACAATGAATTCATTTTAAGAAAGAAAAATGAATCAAGGAATGAAGGGTAGAGCAATGAAAATAATACTCCGAAGAAAATGAATGGAGCGAATTTTGGAAGGTTTCTGTAAACCTCTATTTCAGTTAAATCCATTTCAGCTAATTTATTTATTTCTTTTTTTCCTAAAATGTTTTTTCCTTTAAAGTCAAGGGCTTCCTTTAATTTTGAGTCAACGAAATCCCATGCAATTATTTCGTCTTCCTCTAATTCCTTTAAAGGAATTCTTTGAACAAAAAATTCTTTTCTTATTCCTTTCTCTAATGCAAAGAAAATCAATCCAAAAAATAAAGGAACTGCAAGCAATGCAAGTGACTGCAAAGGAAAGAAAGCAAACCGGCTTAGAACAATGAAATAAACCAGGAAAGCCACTCCAAGCAAAGAAGATTTAATCATTCCTCTTTGATTGTATTTGAAATCAATTCCTTTTCCTGCATATTTAATTACGTAATAAATTGAGAGAATTACAACTGAAATTAAACCTGAATAAAAAACTGTGCTTAAAACAAAAGGAATTTTTGAATTAAAGAAAGGCATAAGCAGAGTAATTCCAGTGAATAGCTTTACATCTCCTCCGCCAATTTTCCCTGTAAAGTAAAGAAAATATCCTACTGCAAAAACAATTGCTCCAAGAAGCAAGTTAGGCGCTAGGTTTTCTGAAATCAAAGTAAAAACTAAACCCAAAGCAATCATTGGATAAGTAATTTTGTCATAAATTAATCCTGTTTTTAAGTCAGTGTAAGAAGCCAAAGCAGAGCCAAGCACTAAAAGAAAAATTCTGATTAAAGTTAAATCAAACATTATTAGATTTCTTATTGAATTTTATTTTAAACCTTTTTGTAATTCCTGGTGCCTAACTTTTAATAGTCTTTATACCATTTCTCATATTGCTTGCGGTTGCCAACAAAATGAATGTCCTTAATTCCTTCTTCTTTGTATTCAATAAAAGCTATTCTATATTGTCCTGTTTCTTCTACTTGATATTTGGATGAATGCATTCCTCTCCCCTGTAAAGGTTGCTTCATTTGCTCAAACTTATTAAGAATTCGTTTTTTGGTTTCATTATCAAATTTTTTGAAATGCTTGTCCCATCCGGATTTAAATACAAGCCTCCAAGGATTTAACTCCAAATAGTTCACCTATATTTTTTCAGAGCCTTTTCCTCAGATAAATGCTTTATTCCCTTTCTTTGCATTTCAGCTTCTTCTTTTTTTAATTTTCTTTCAACTAATTCCATTTCAATGTCTTTAATTAAATTGAATTCTTTATTTAAAGCAAAAATCGCCATTCTTAAAGCATCAGTTTTAGATCTTGCTAGCTTTAGTTCCACACTCTTCTCTAAAATTAGTTCAGGCACCCCTTTCAATTCAAGCGTAGTTCTCATAAAAGCCTCCATTTATGCATCAAATATGCATCAAACATATATAAAATTGTTCGTTTTCCTGGTGCCTAACGCCGGAAAGATCCGGCGGTGATCTGCACGATCTTCGCTTTTGCTCGATCCTGCAACCTTTTGAGAAAAGGTTGGCGAAAACCCGCGTATTCGAAGAATATGCGTATCCAGACTCGCCGCGCTGGAAGGATCCAGCGGAAATCCGCACGGCTTTAAGCCGTGCACTCAGCCTCGCTCAACTGAAAGATCAGTTGGCAATCTGCCCAGCATAAAGCTGGGCTTGCACTGCTTAATGCAGTGCTTTTCGCCAACCTTTATTAAAGGTTGCGCCGGCTGAACGGCGGCTGGACGGCGCCTGGTGCCTAACTTTTTAATTTGTTCTGGTGCCTAACTTTTGTATGGCTTTTGTTAGAAAAAAAGTAATTAAAGGACACTCTTATTTTTACTTGGTTGAAAACAAATGGGTTGATGGAAGCTCTAAGCAGAGGGTTTTGAAGTATTTGGGGAAATCAAAAAAGATTTAATTCTTATTTGACATTTCTGAGTTTTTTATGTTTTTATTTTTTTCAAGAGCTTTCCAATTATTAGTTTTTTGTTTTCCTTAATTATTTCTTCTATTTCCTTTGCCCTGCTTTCCAAGCACGAAACTATAAATCTAGTGAATTTGAAATATTGTTTTGATAGTTGAACTCTTTCGAGCAATGCAACGTAGCTTTCCCTGTTTTGAAGGTTGATTATTGCTCTTGGAAAGCTTTCTTTTTGCAGTGTCCAGTTTAGTATTTCTCTTCCTGTTCTGCCATTGCCGTCCAAGAAAGGGTGTATTTGTTCAAACATTGCGTGGAATTCTGCGCATGATTCAACACAGTATTTCTTTTTTTGTTCTTTTTTATGCCATTCAAGCAGTTTTCTCATCTCGTTTTCTACTTCTTCTGCTTTTGCTGTTTTGACTTTTGAGGCCTGAATAAAGATTGGTTGTTTTCTGTATTCTCCGGGGTTTTTTTCTTTGAAGCCATCCATTATTGCAGCGTGAATTTTTTTAATTGTCTTTTCATTGATTTGTTTTGTTCTTTTTGAAGCGTCAGCTGCTTTTTTCATGTTTTCGATTTCTTTTATTTCGTCAATTTTTTTGCCGGCTATTGATGCCCCTTTTGTTAGAACAATATTTGCTTCCTGCAGGCTTAATGAGTTTCCTTCAACTGAAGTGCTTCCTTGGGCATACCTTACAAATTCGTCTTCATTGAATGACTCAAATCCTTCAGGAAAAAAATTTTTCATTGTTTTAAAGTTAATTTTCAGCCTTTCAAGAAGCAATAAGTCTGAAAAGGATAAAACCCTTAAATCAAATTCTTTTTGGCTTTTCTTTGCATTTTCTAAAGTCTTCTTTCCAAGCAATTCATCAAAAGCGTTTTCTATTTTTTTTTCTGCCTGTTTTTTGCTGCCGAGAAAAAAACTGGTTCTTTTTCCATTTATTCTATCCTCTAAGTAAAAATAGTCTTTTCCTTTGATCTTTCTCTTTGAAACAAACATACAATAGTTAACACCAGAAAACATTAAAAACTAATATGTTGCTATTTTTGGTGATAACTGTTTTTTGTTCTCTTCTTCTTTGCGTTTAATTACCTTAACTTGAATTTCTTTTTGCTTAGTTTTTTCTTCATTCCTTTTCCGAATACTTTGCTCATGTCGAATTCTTTTCCTTCCTGCATTTGCTCTGGATTTAAGTTTTTTAATGACCTGAACATTGTTTTCATCTGCTTGTACTGCTTAATTAGGTCTCTTACTTCTTCAGTTTTTTTTCCTGATCCTTTTGCAATTCTTTCAATTCTTGAGCTGTTAATTAATTCAGGGTCAATTTTTTCCTGTTTAGTCATTGAATCCATTATCACTTTATATGAATCCAGTTTCTGTTCCCCTATTTCCATTGCTTCTTTCGGAAGCTTTTGCGACATGCCGAGCATTTCCATTACCTTTCCTAATGGCCCCATGCTTCTCGCTGCCTTTAATTGGTCATAAAAAATCTGTAAATTAAATTTTCCTTGAAGAACTGCTTCAACATCCTGTTCTTTTACTTCAACTTCTTTTACTTTCTCTAATAATGCCTGCAAGTCGCCGTAGCCCATTATTCTGCTTAAAAATCTTGTTGCATCAAATTCCTGGAAGTCATCGAGTTTCTCTCCAGTTCCAATGAAGTAAACAGGGCTTTTGCTTTCACCGCACGCAGCTAGTGCCCCTCCTCCTTTAGCTGAGCCATCCATTTTAGTTATTATTACTCCGTTGATTCCGATTGATTCATTGAATGCAATCGCCTGCTTTTTTGCAATCTGCCCAATGTCAGCGCTTATAACTAAAAAAGAATAATCAGGGTTAAGCTTTTCATTCACTGCAATTAATTCTTTTGTTAAATGTTCATCCAAGCCAGATCTTCCAGCTGAATCAACAATAATTAAATCAATTTTTTCTTTCTCTAAAGCCTTCAATCCTTCTTCAACAATTTTATGGCTTTTTTTTTCGTTTTCATTTCCGTAAAAAGACAATCCAGCCTGCTCCGCTAAAGTCTTCAATTGAATGTGGGCGGCAGGCCTGTAAGTGTCAGCCGCAATAACTCCGACTTTTTTTCCTCTTTTCTTGTAATACTTTCCTATTTTTCCTGAAGTTGTTGTTTTTCCTGAACCAAACAATCCAGTTAAAAGAATTCTTTTTGGTTCTTTTGGAGGGAACTGCTCGATTCCCCCTAAAACTTTCACTAAAGCGTCATGAGCTGTCTTCACTATGTGTTCTTTTCTGTTGATTCCTTCAGGAAGCTCTTTGAATGCTTCTTCCTCTACATGCTTTGACAGCTCTAATACAAGAGCTATTTCTACATCGCTTGCAATCAAAGCTCTTTGAAGTTCTTTAATCACTTCTTTAACCAGATCTTTATCTACATGCCTTGATTTCTGAAGCTTGTCAATTGCTTCTCTTAGTTTATCCCCTAAACCCATACAAAAATTGCGTTAGAAAAAGCTTTTAAGTGAATTCAGTCCCCTGTTATTTTTCAACTACAATCATATAATTAACGTTTCCAGTGCTTAGTTTTCCTGGTTCGGCTAATGGATATGAGTGTTCAATTACCTTTAACCCTTGTTTTTTTGATTCTTCGATTAATTCACGCCCTAATCTATATGCTCTGTTCCTGTAACCAGCTGGGTCAGCTAATCTGGGTTTTCCGCTTTCAATTCGCAGTTTTTCAAGCCAGTCAACCTTTTTTTCAATCCATTCTAAAAAATCAAATTCTTTGCTTGAATTAATTTCCTGAATTAATTTTTCTGTAGCAATTTCAGGATAGTTAAAGAATTTCATCCAAAAAGATAAAAATGAAGCATAAGCATCAAATTCCGTTATTTTTCCTTTTGGATTTTCATATAAAACTGTTTTTTTCATTCTTTCTATATTAACTTTTTTTTCTCTTACTTCTGGCGACCCCCATTCCCATAGAATTAATTGACCGCCTTCTTTAAGCATTTTTTTAATTGTTTTTAATGTAATTTCGGAGTCATGTGCAAAATTTATTGTTGCGGCTCCTCCAATAACGGCATCGGCTCTGTCAATTAATTCTCTGAACTTTTTTCTTGAACTTTTTTCCTTCCAGGAATTCCTTTCATGAAATGGTTTTTTGATGTACTTGTATTCAATTGAAGCATTATAAAATCCTGTTAAAATCGTAATTATATTTTTTTCTGGAACTCCAAGCCTTTTCAGTGCCGGAACAGCATGGTTATTTACAACATCTTCATTTACATCAACCAAATAAATTTTAGTAACTTTTCTTTGCTCCATGCTCAGCTGTTCAATTGCTTTGAGTATTGTTCCTCCCGAAAAAGTTCCTATATCAACAATGGTTCTTGGTTTTGCTTTTTCTCCAAATAATGCTTTAACTTTTCTGCCAACTAATTCGTTCATGGGGTTTGGTTTTTCTCCAGCCGCCTTAACTATTGCGTCAATGTATGATTTTGGAGCGGCTTTCCAATAATTTGAAGCTTTTACACCTCTCTCAAAAACAGCTGACAAAATAGTGTCTTCCATTTCTTGTTCAAGCGAGGGGTGCTTTCTTAATAATTTTGAAATAATTTTGTCTCTTCTAAGAATTTCTTCGACTTTTTTTAAATCAACAAAATTTCTAATTGAAGTTACAGGCATTTTTGAAAAGTCATGAAACATTTGATAAAGTGGATAGCCTTTTTTTGGCCCTATTAAGGAATGCGGGTGAAAAAGCTCCTGAATTTCCGGATGACTGGATTCTTCTAAAGGTCTTCTGTCCAATGCCCCCATATGTCTTGCAATCTGTTTTTCAAGTTTTTTTTTCGCCATTCGTTTAAATAATCCCATAAATATAATCAACTTTACTTAAATAAAAATTTTATTATTTACCCAGCTCCTCCGCCTCCTCCACCTCCTCCGCCACCGCCTCCTCCGCCTCCCCCAAAGCCTCCTGACCCTGAAGTTCCTGAAGAGCCTGCTACAGCACTTGAAAATGTTCCTATTGAGGTTGAGAAGCCGCTTATTGCTGCTGCACTCATTCCGCCTAAAAATATATGAGAAGAAGCTCTTTCATGATGTGATTCAAATGAAACTTTCATTGCTCTCTCCACTTCTTTTGCTGCTCCTAAAGGAATAGCATAAATTAAGTATTTTTCCCATAAAACTACTGCAGTGGGAGGAACTCTGCTTAGCTCTGAAAAATCCTGCAAGAATTTCTTTAAATTCATCCATTTCCTGTAATGCAGTGCTCCTTCTTTTGTTCTTGCAGTTAAGACAGAGAATCCAATGGAAGCCAAAGCAATTGATTCAAATAAAAAAATTATGCTTAAAATCATTAATAAATCGTTTGATTTAAATAAAAAAATTGAAACAAAAAAAAGAATAAAAGCAAGAATTGAAGTCAATCCATAAAAGTAAATCCATTTGCTTTTCTCATAAATTTTCAGTTCCTTTACTTCTTTCTCAACTTGTTTCTGCCATTCTTTAACGAATTGCTGAGCAAAGCTTGTGCTTTTCTTGAATTTTTCTTCAATGCCTGAAAAGAAAACTGCTTTTTTTTCTTTTCTTAATTCATTAATTAAATCAAAAATCATTTTTTCTTGTGCTGTTAATTTATTTATTTCAGCTGAGTCTTTTGCCTTGCTTTGAAAAATTATTTGATAATCTTCGTCTCTTCCAAAGATTCCTAAAAACTTTTTATCTCTCACATCAATTTTTTCCAGCTTAAAGAAATCTTTAAGGCATAAATCCAGTATAACTGCAGGAATTGATTTCGCTGAAGCTGTCTTTGTTGCTTCAGTGGTTATTCCTTCAACTATTGCAGGAGAATAATTGTAGGGAGCTTCTCTTTCATATTCTGCTTCATAAGAAATTTTTGGGTCTCTTCCATGCTTTAACCATGCAGCAATAAATGTTATTGGGGCAAGAAATAAAATTGCAATTAAAATATTTTCGTACAATGACTGCAATCCTAAAGGATCAATGTAGGTTGCTTCTTCGTTAATTATTTTCTGCAATCCGTTTCCTGAAATCACTTGAACAAATTCAGTGCTTTTCAGTAATTTTCTTGGAAACACTGCTCTAACCTCAACCCATTGCTTTTGCGGAACATTAAAGCTTTGAAAAACAATGTTTTGATTTTCACTTAAACCTATTTTTCCCTCCAGTTTTGGATGCCCGTAAGTATAAACTTCCAATGGATCTGCCACTCGTTCAGGCAATGAAATTTTTCCCTCTAAATCTGGAACGGGAATTTCCCATTCATCAGGCCAGACCTTCCAGTAAAATTCAGCGACATCGTCATAAGCTTTCAAAGCATAATCCAATTCATATAAAATAATTATCTGCTTTTTTTCATCTCTTGCTGTAATTGGAATGTTTACATTTATTTCGTTTTCGAGTTCCGTTACTTTAAAATCTGTTTCTTTTCCATTAACGAATACTTCAATGTTTGAAATTTTTTCATTTTTTACCTCAAAATCCCTGTAAACGTATGAAAACTGGCCTTCAAAGCTGAAGTCAAGCGTTTCCTTTACTTTAATATGCCCGTTTTCTTGTATTGTGTAATCAGTGAAAACTTTGTTTAATGAATAGCTTTTGGCTAAAACTGTCGTTGAAAGCAGTAAAAGCAATAAAATTAATAAAGTTTTTCTATCCATATTCATTCATAATATATATTTAATATATTATAAATAATGCAAGTATAAAGGAGTGATTTAATTGTTTGTTAAAGATTTGAAGTCCAGAGCAGCTGTTGAAGAAATTGAATTAGAGATTGTTTCAGTTGGAGAATCTAGAAGCTTTGCTTCCGGAAGAGGGGAAGGAAAGGTAGCTAATGCCGCTGCAAAAGACTCTAAGGGAGACGAGGTTTCAGTTACTTTATGGAACGAGCAGATTGACCAAGTCAAGGAAGGAAGCAAAATTAAAATAGAGAAAGGGTGGGCAACTGAATATCAAGGAAATTTGCAGATTTCAACAGGAAAATTCGGAACTTTAACGGTTCTGGATTAATTCCTTTTTTTTCATTTTTTTATTGCTTTGGCTGAATTTTTTTTCTTTCAGTTAATTAATGATTCTGTCTAAAATGAATCTTGAATGGAATTCCTGGAAGTCTTTGTATTCCTGCCCCGTGCCTACATAAATTATCGGCTTCTTTAATTTATGAAGAAGTGAAATGCTTGTTCCTCCTTTGGCATCAGTATCAATTTTTGTTAAAATGAATCCGTCCAAGCCAAGCTCTTCATTGAATTTTGTTGCCTGTTCAAGTAAAGTGTTTCCTGATAATGCTTCTCCAACAAATATTTTTAAGTCAGGCTTGGCAACTCTAATAATTTTTTTTAATTCTTCCATTAAGTTTTTGTTTGTTTCCTGTCTTCCCGCTGAATCAATTAAAACCACGTCTGCTTTGTCTGCCATTGCTGCTTTCACTGCATCGAATGCCACTGCTGCAGGGTCTGCTTTGTAATCGTGCCTTATCACTCTTGTTCCAAGCCTTTTTGCATGAGTTTCTATCTGCTCTATTGCTCCTGCCCTGAAAGTGTCAGCGCTTGCAAGAACTACTTTTTTTTCTTTCTCTTGAAGCATGTTTGTTAGTTTTGCTATTGAAGTTGTTTTTCCTGCTCCGTTGGGCCCCAGCATTAAAATAATGAATGGCTTTTTTCCCTCAATTTTTTTCATTAAATTTATTTCTTCGTTCTTCATTATTTTCTCTAAAACTGTTTTGATTTCTTTTTTCAGGAACTCAGTTAAATTTTCTCCTCTTCCAAGCTTCCTGCCAATTAATTCTTTTTTTATTTCTTTAATTATTTCCTGAGCTGTTTCCTGATCCACATCCGATTCAAGCAGGCTTAATTCGAATTCCGATAAGAATTCCTCCAAGTCTTTTTCATCTATTTTTACTGCTCCTAAAAGAAAGCTTTTCAGTGAACTTGTTGCTCTTTGCTTTGCCTCTAATTCTCTTCCTTTGCTTTCCCTTAATTCCCTTAAAGTTTCCTTTAATTCTTCATTTATTTCAGTTTCCTTTTCCTGCTTAATTTCTTTTTCAGGAGCAGTTTGTTTTTCTTCTGCTTCCTTTGCAGTTTCAATTGAAGCAGGCTCCTCTGGAGCTTTCTCTTCCTTTAATTCTCTGCTTTCTTGCAGTGCAGTTTCTTTTTCGGCTGCTTCAGTTAATGCTTTTTCTTGGATTGTTTTCTGAAGCTTTTCCTGCACTGTTTCAGGAATTTCTTCTGCAGTTTCTGTTTTAGAATCAGTTTTTGTTTCCTGCTCTGCTTCCTGAATTATTTTTTCAGTTTCTTCTGCTTGTTTTTCTTTGAGTTTTTCTGTGAGCTTGCTTGTAAAGTTGTTTATTTTTTTTTTAAGGAAATCAAACATTTATTTTTCCTCTTTCTTTTTTTGCACGTGATCTCTTGCTTTCTGATAGCCTTCTCTTAAAATCTGAGAGTAAGAGTTAATTGAATTAATTAATTTGTTCTGCTCTTTCGCTATTTGATTCAAATTTTCATTTAATTCTTTTTTTACTTCTTCTAATTGCTCTAATGCTTCTTTAACGCTTGAATCAATTAAAACGCTTCCCGCAAGGCTTCTTTTCACTTTGCTTTTAGTTTTTAATGTTCCTTCAATGAATATTCCTGATCCCAGCTCAATCATTATGGATTCCTGGTCTTTCTTCATTTCTTTTATTGAATTAAGTGTTTTCATTGTTGATTCTGTTTCATTTAATGCTGAAATGAATGTTTCCATTCTTCTGTTCAATGCCTCTAATTTGAATTGCTCTCTTTGCTTTACTGCTTCCAGCTGCCTTGAACTCATTTTTGTTTCAGTCATCAAACCACCTTTAAGCTTGTTTTGCTTCCTTTATTTTCAGGTTCCTTCTTGTTACTCCTTGCTTTGATCCAAAGAAATTGAATATAAGTTCTCTTGCAAACCTTTCGTTCTGCGCTTCAACTTCTTTTGTAAAGGTTTTCAGTTTTCCTTTTTCATTATAGTTTCCTTTTACAACATATTTCTGCATTTCATCACCTTTACTTATTTAATGCTTCATCTATTTTATTCATTTCAATTGCCGTTGTTTCTTCTCCGGCCATTATTCCGCTGCTGTTTGCAATCACGTTGTTTGAAATAAACGGATCGCCGTAATTTGCTGTAGTAGGAATTCCTTCAAGATTAAAATATTTTTCAATGAATGTGAATTCTTGTTCGCTCATGTGAGGGTTCACTAAGAATCCCCTGTTTGTTGCAAGAAGATTGCTTCCGGTTACCTCATTTCCTGCAATATTTTTCTGCATTAATTCTATTTTAAGGAATTTTTCTGCTTTTTTTATTGCTGTTTTGTCAATTAATTCTGAGGCAATTCCTTTGCTGTCATTGAATGCAAACAAATTCCCTATCGCTGTTGTATTCATTTCCAGCACTTTCACTCCTATTTCCTCTAATTTTTTTTTCTCATAGCTCTCAGTTATTCTGGGAACCAGAAAACCTTTCTTGTTTCCTCTTGCGAGCACTCCGAGAATTGAAGTGCTTGCAATTGATGTCTGAATTATTTCTATGCTGAAGAATTCTTCGAATTTTTTTATTTCGTGCTTTCCAAGCTGTGCCGGAAACAAGCCTATTTTGTCCGTTATTGAAGCAAAAATCCCTATATAAGGGCTGCCTTTAATGTTTTTTCTGTCTATTCTCATTTTACCCTTTTCTTATTTCTGATAAGTCTGCTGCGTCTTCTTTCAGCTTTTTTTCCTGTTTCTTTTTCTGGAGTTCTTCGTTTTTTTCTTTTTCTTCTTTGTCTTTTTCTTTCTGTTTTTCTGATTCTTTCTTTTTTTTCTCTTCTTCTGTTTTTTTCTTTGCTTCTTCTTCAATTAATTTTGATCCTTTTAAGTAAACTCTTGACTTTCCATTGAAGTCTTTCACTGTTACCTCTAATTTTGAAGGAATTTTGAATTTTCCTCTCTCCCATAAAAGCTCGTTGACTTCCTGTGTTATTGTTGCTTCTTTTCCTCTTCTGTGCTTTGCAAGAAATCTTCTAATTTCTCTTACTGCTGCATTCGCCCTTAAAGTTCTTATTGCCTTCATTGCCGGCTTTAAAGGGATTACGTAATCAAATTGTTCTTTTTTGCTCATTTATTCTCACTCTTTTCTTCTTTTTTTTGCTAATCTTCTTTTTTTTGTTGTTCTCAGCATATTTCCGAAGTCAGTGCTTCTCCAGTGCCTTTTTCCGAACTGGTTCCAAAGCCTTTTTCCTGCTTTCTGCATTGCAAACAAAGGCCCTGAAGTCATTCCTGATCCTCTTTTTTTTCTTGCTGAAATTAAATACTGTTTGTCTTCCTGTGTTTTGTTTCTTGGCATAGCATCACTTTCTCTGAATTTTTATTTCTCTTTTTTCATTTAATTTTTCTAAAACTATTTTCATCTGGTTTTCGTTTATTTTTTCCTGTATCTGTCCTGACTTTGAAGCATAAACAAGGTACTGCACTGTCTTCAAATAAAGGTCGTTGTTTACCAGCCTTACATTTGAAAGCCTCTGCCTTGCTTCTTCTTCCAGCAGTCCTTTAACAATTAAATCCAACTGCTGCTCCACTTTTTCTTCTGCTTCCTGTTTTCTCTGCATTTCCCTTAATTTTTTTTTCTTTATTTCATCTGCTTCCATTTATTCACTTTTTCTTTTTTCCTTTCTCTTTTTTCTCTTCCTTATGTTCTTTCTTTTCTTCTTTTTTCTTTACAATTTTTTCTTTCTTCTGGTCTTTTCTTACTTCTTCAGTCATTTTCCTTACTTCTTCTCTTATCTTTGTTCTTTGTTCTTTTTCCTTTAATCTTTCCATTCTTTCCTTTTCTTTGTTTAAAGTAATTTCCTGCATTCTGTCCTGCAGTGATTTTGCCATTTCATTTAAGTATTTCTGTCCCTTGCCTGAAACTTTTCTTCCTTCTTTTTCTTCTTTTTCAAGGAATCCAAGTTTCTCTAATGATTGCAGGCAGGTTCTTACTAGTTTTCCTGAGCTTTTCCTGAACTTGTTGGGCTTGGTTCCCCTGTTCTTTTTTCCTCCGTAATAAGTTCTCAGTGACTGCGTGCCTACAGGGCCGTCAATGTAGACTCTTCTGAGAACTGAAGCTGTCCTGATGTAAAACCAGTCTTCTCTGTGGGGGGCTCTTTCTCTGTGAGCACCCGTTTTAATGAATTTAATAAAAGCAGGTTCCTCTACTTTCTTGTTTTCTTTTAAGTCTTTTGAAATTAATTCAATTAAATCCATTGCTGGAACATCGTATACTCCCAAATAAATTCCTCCATATTATCTCACAACCTTTTCCGAAAGGCTGGCAAAAACAAAGCATTAAAGTGCTTCGCCGAGTGCACAACTCTTGTTTGTGCTTCCCTTTGCAGGGCATTCGTTCTACAGCTTTTTTATTTAAAAAAAGCAGTTTAATACTATTTTTCTTGGATAAAAGCTTTTTAAAGGTAATTTTTTTGCTTTCTGCTTTAAATTCGCTGTTTTTCTGATTATTTCTGAATATGTTTAAATACGGGAAGAATTATATTCGTTTAATAGTTTTTCTTTTAGAGGTGAATTGATGTTTGATGACATTTTAGGTTTATTAAAGGGAGAGGTTCTTCCAAAGGACTTGCTTTCAAGGAAATACACTTACTTGGATGGAGCAAAAAATCTTTTAATTGGCTGGGCTGTTCCTGGAATTCTTTTAATTATTTTACTTGGCTTGCTTGGCTCGTTTTTATCAGTCCTTTATCCTCCGTTAGGAGCAATTGGGTTAATTGGAGGAATTGTGCTTTTCGTTGGAGTATATATTGTTCTTTACCTTTCAACTCTTGTGTTAAATTTAGTTACCGGTTTTGTTGCAGGGAAAATGGGAAAGGAAAATGATTTAGCTCCTTTTGTTGCAGCTAACCAAACCCTTACAGCTGCTTATCTTCCTGTTGGCACGCTTGCAGTAATTTTAACTGCGGTTCCGGTTGTTGGATTTTTTTTGTATTTTTTCTTAACAATGGTTGTTTCAGGAATTGCAGGGTTTTATGGATATGAATTAATTAAAGAGCACTTTAAATTGAATTCATATAAAGCAGTGCTTTCAATTGCTTTAAGCTGGACAATCATTATAGTAATAGTTTCAGTAATCGCATTCATTCTTTTAATTACTCTTCTAGGCGCTGTAATGGGTTCTTTGGGCGCCTTGGGGGCAGGGCTGACTCCTTCATATTACTGAAGCAATAAAATTATCCGCTTTCAAGCGGAACTCTTTTTTTTTATTTTTCCCTGAAAATCAGTGCAGTGAATCCCTTCACTTCAACTGCTTTTGCTCCGACTCTTAAAGCAATCTTTTCAGCAAACTCTTTTCTGTCAATTTCTTTGTCTGCAGGAATTTTTATTTTAATTAATTTTTTTTTCTTTAATCGCTTATTTAATTCTAAAACAATCTCTTTGGTTAACCCTTCTCTTCCAATAATCAATTCAGCTTTCAATTTCTGCCCTTCTTTCTTTAACTTAATTTCTTCTTTCATTTTTCTCCTTTCCTTTTTCATTTATTCTTCTTCATTTCTTTTTTTCCTGTTCATTTCTTTCCTTTTAATTTTAATTTCTTTACTTGCGCGCTTTCGATCGCTCGCCTTCACGCGAGGCGGGCGCGAGAAGGGTGCGTTGCACCCTTTATTCTTTTTGGTCAAGCTTTTTGCTTGCAAAAAGGTTGCGCGCGTGCCGACATACATCAAGCCTTCTTCGAAGGCTTATTAATATTTTTTCTTCATTTCTTTCCTTTTAATTTTAATTTTTTTACTTCTCCGCATTCAAGGCATTCAATAATAAGGCTTCCTTCCTTCACTCTTTTCTTCACATTTTTTCCTTCTTTGAAAAATGCATTGCATTTCTTGCAGAACCTTGCTTTTATTTCTAAAGGAATTTTTGTTTTATTCCTGGTGCCTAACTTTTTAATTAACTGAATGTAGCGCCTGCTTCTCTCAGGATGCTTTTCAAATTCTTGCTCAGCAAGCTCAATCAATCTATGCATTCTTTCTAAAGCAATTTCCTGAAACGGATTCATAGCAATTTATGAGAATTAGTTGTTTTATTTATTCCGCTAATCAGCTTTTGAGTTCACTCTCTGAAGCGGTGTCGAGCCCGAAAGGCGAAGACAGCACAGATCGCCGT
>DATDZZ010000031.1:0-7724 GCA_035288565.1 archaeon | reverse complement strand
AATAGCACTGCTGATACATTTAATTGCATTAATTTTTCAGTCATTTCATTCAAAATTTCTTTTTTCATTTCATAAAAGTTTGCTGTCATTGCTTCAGTGGAATTAATGGGCCTTAAAACAATTGACTCTTTTTCATTTCCTTCAAATGATACTGGAACCAGCACTACTGGGAACTGCCAGATTTCTTTCTCAATATCTTTTTTTTCCTGAATTTCATTCACTACTGCATCAGCTTCTCTAAGCAGTGAAACTCTTTCTTTTGAAATAATGCATGGAATGAACCTGATTTTTTCTGGATTTTTTTGAGTTAAGCAGAAAGTTACCCTGTTTATTTCCGGAACTTTATTTGCAATTAAATTTGAGGCTTTCCTTAAATTGCTCCAATTTAATTCACCGAATAAAACAACTGGATTCTTATAGGTTCTTGCATCTCCCTGCACCCCCACTGACTTAACCGGAAGAATCTTTGCTTTCAAATTAAATTCATTAATTAATTCATTTATTTTTTCTTCTGTTTCTTTTTCATTTTCCAATTTGTTTTCCTTTAATTCTCCTAAAACTCTTATGCTTAAACCTGGGCCTGGAAAAGGATGCCTGTTAATTAAGTTTTCAGGCAAGGCAAGCAATTGCCCTAATTCTCTGACTTCATCTTTGTAAAGCTCTTGAATTGGCTCAATTATTTTTCCATGCTTAATCATTTCAAGAATTTTATCCACTCTGTTGTGGTGTGTTTTGATTTTTGAAGCGTGCTTTGTTCCCCCTGATTCAATTGTGTCAGGATAAATTGTTCCTTGGGCAAGAATCCATTCCTCTTCATTTAATCCGATTTTTTTTATTTCCAGGTCCTTTGCTTCAAGAAATGCTTCTCCAATAATTTTTCTTTTCTTTTCCGGATCAGTTTCTTTGCTTATTTTTTGAAAAAAGAAATCAGAGTAATCAGCTATATGGAAATTGCCGTAATTTATTTTCTTCAATGATTCTTCAACAAATTTTGATTCATTTTTTCTCATAAAGCCATTGTTTATGTGCAGTGAGTAAACCTTTTCGTTTCCGAGTGCTTTGCTTAGCAATGCAAGGCAGACAGTTGAATCCACTCCTCCCGAAGCAAGCAGGAAGACTTTTTTGTTTTCTGCTTTTTGCTTTATTTCCTGAATTTTTTGCTCTAAAAAGTTTTCAATTGACCAGCTTTTACTGCATCTGCATACTTTGAATAAAAAGTTTTCAAGGATTTTCATTCCATTTCTTGTATGCGTTACTTCAGGGTGGAACTGCACTCCGTAGATTTTTTTTTCATCTGAAGCCATTGCCGCGTATTTGCATGAATCTGTTTCTCCAATTAATTGAAATCCTTTTGGGAGAGCAAGCACTTCATCGCCGTGGCTCATCCATATTTTTTCTTTTGCTTTCAGGCCTTTAAATAATTTGTTTTCTTTAACTTTTAATTCAGCTGAGCCGTATTCTTTTACTTTTCCCGGCTCTACTTTCCCCCCCAGTTCTTTTGCTAATAACTGGTGGCCGTAGCATATTCCTAGAATCGGCTTTCTTAAATCGAGAATTTTTTTATTGAATTCCGGCGCAGTTTCTTCGAAAACGGAGTGCGGGCCTCCTGAAAAAATTATTCCATTAAAGCCTTCCAGCTTTTTTTCGTTTTCATCAGGGTTAAGAATTTCTGAGTAAACCTTTAACTGCCTTATTCTTCTTGCAATTAAATGAGTGTACTGGCCTCCGAAATCAAGAACAGCAATTTTGCTTGTCTTCATAGAAAATTTGCTTAAGCAGGTATTTTAATCCTATTTTTTTGGCCATTTAGTTATTGTTTCAATCATCTCTTTTGGATGAAATCCATAGGAATTGTCTTCTCCTTTATTCAAATAAAAGCTGGCGCCTATAAGAAGAGCTATTAAAATAATTAAAATAATCAAAAGCCTGCTTCTGTCTCCGACATCCAAAATGTAATTGAACTGGAATTCCTTGTTTTTTCCTTCAAATTCATAAAACACTTTCAGCACTGCGTAATTCTGTTCCTCTAAAAAAAAGTTTGCCTGAAACTCGTAATCAGCTTCTGCATTTCTTCCTGCAGGCAGAGATTCATCTAATTCAGAGCTTGAAGCAATAACTATTTCTCTTGGAACAATTAATTCCGAACTTAAATTAGACAAGTCTCTTCCGCTTAAATTATTTACATTGATTTCAATAACGCTTTTCTCCTGGACATTTAATGCGCTCTTGCTGATGCTTGGAGTTAAAATAACTGGGTTCCTTTTAATTTCAACAAAATAATTAATTGATTTAGTGAAAACTTCTTTCCCGTAATCAACTATTATCAAGTCTTTTCTTTTTGATAACCCTGTTGCTTTAACTTTAAATTTTCTGCTTAAATTTTCCTGGGGGGCAATTCTATTGAATTCAAATTTAATGCTTTGAACTTCTTTGTCATTGCTCAGTAAAATTAAGTCCCCTTCAGCTGAAACATTGAAAATCAGCTTCTCAATTTCATTCTCAGCTGAATTAATTAAATTTAATTCAAATTCAGCGACTTCATTTGGGTAGAGAAATTCATTTCCTTGAACCGGATTCAAGTCAATTAATTGGGCTGCTGCAAGAGAAGAAAATAAAACAAAAAAAACCAATAATATTGCTTTATTCAAATGGCAGCCCCTCTTCCATTGTTTCTTCTTCTTTTTTCCTTGAAATCAGTCCTTTGATTCTTCCCCTGTTATTGTAGAGGAATAATAGAACCAGCAATGCAATTAAAGCTATTGTAATATTTTGAAGCAATGGAGTAAGCAAATCCTCCTGCTCTGGAATCTCAAGCCCTTTTGAATAAACTTTTCTTGCTGAATCAATTGCCTGATTGCTGAAAACAATTGAAGAAGAAAAATTTCCTCTGTCAAAATCTAATTTAGCTTTATTGAAATTCAGTTCAAGAACTGAAACATTTTCCTGATCCGTCCAGTACTTCTGTTTGTCTGTTTCAATAATGTCTTGAAATGCCTGCTCTAAACTTGCAATGTTTTCCGAGCCTGATGCTTTGCTTATGGACTCATTTTCCTTAAACAATAATTTGCCTGCATTATTCATTTCAAATCTAGTATCAAGATTCGATAAAAATGTAGTAACCTGAGTGTCAACCGAATTGAATATTGAGTCAAGGCTCTGCTTGTTGTTTGAGGCAACATTTGAGTAACTGCTTAAAGCATACAACTGCTGTGGAGCTCTTGCAAAAGCAATGAACTGGCTTTTCTTGCTTGAATCCAGATCAGTATTTGAAATCAGGCTCTGCAGTTTAGTTACTTTTGCATCATATTCAATTGCTTCTTCCTTTAATTTATTTAATTTAAATAAAACTGAAGAAGTTTCTTTATCATCTAAAGTGAAATTTGAAATAAATTCAGTTAATTCCTCGCCTGAAGGATTATTCTGAAAAGAGGTTTCAAAATTAATTATTCTTGTAATGTCAGCGCTTATTTCATCTGACTGAGAAATAAGAAAATCAAGTGAATTCCTCATTTCAGCTATTTCGTTTAATATTGCTTTTTCACTTACCTCTCCCTTGATTAATTCCAAGTCGGTTTTCTCGTTCTGCAGAAACCTTCCCAGTGTTCTGAAATCATCTGCATTTTTTTCAGTGAAAAACCACTGCGCTTGATCTGTAAGCCTTTTCTTTGTCTTCAAAAAATTCCCTAAAACAAATGAAACATTAAATAAATTCCTGTTAATTGATTTCTCTTCAGGAATTAAAGGAATCTCTGCATCAAGAACTGCAACAAAGCCTGCCTGCGTTGTTCCCTTAAAAATCCCTATAACCCAGTACTCTTTTTCATTGAATGAAATTGTTAAATTTGGATTGAATTCAGTCAATTCTCCTTCTCTTATGAAGCTGTTTTCAACTGAAACAATCCTTAAAGCGTCATCAGTTGAAATGAATGCGTTAACTGAAGCTAAAAACAATGCAAAAATGATTAATGAAAGCGTTTTTTTCATCCTGAATCTTAATCTATTATAGAAGTATTGTATTTATTCTTAACTTTCAATGGAAACAAATAAATTCAATAAAAATTACTTTTCTTTATGCCTAAACCTACAGGAAAAGCAAGCCATGGAAATCCTGAAAGAAAGCCTGCTGAAATTGTTTTCAGGGAATCAAAGCCTTTTGAGAGAAGAAAATTGGTTGCAAGAGAGCTTGCAACTGATTTAACTGAAATTAACTTGCTTCTTGATTCAATTGTTTCTAACACCGAAAAAAAAAATTTTTAAAAAGTTTCTTCCTAAATCCATTATTGATAGATTTCAGGTTCTTCAAACTTTTAAGCCTAACTACAGAGACTGGCTTTCAATGAACTTGGAAAAAATTTCAAAGTTTCAGGTTTCTGTAATTAAAATGAAAAATTTCATTAAAACTTTGCATCGAAAGCAAATTGAACTGGAAGTTCTTCTCGATGAATTAAATTCAATTGAAAAAAAAAGCCCTGAATACAAAAAAATCCAGCTTGAAATAAATAATAAATTAGCTGAAATCATTGACCCTTTAACTGACTTCAAGCATGAGGTTCAGGATTACGGGGAAATTCAGTGATCATGCATAAAAATAAAAGCTTGATTTGCTTCACTTTATTTTAAGGGGTTATATGATAATGGCTAGTCAACTCGGCTCCAGACCGGGTAGTCTCGGTTCGACTCCGGGTAACCCCATTCATTTAAAGTGAATACATGGCAAGAACTCCTCCTCACGGAAAATCGCATGGACAAACTCCTCATGAACCGGAAAAGCCTTCAGAGCCTCAATTCCGAAGAAAAAAACCTGTTTATCAAGGAATCCATGCAGTTAATGAAATTTTAGAATCAGTAAGAAGAGTTAATGGATTAATTACAAAAGTTAAATTAGCATTTGAAAAAGTAAATTCAATAAAAGAGCTTCCAGATGAAATTGAGCAAAATTTTATTATTTATCTTACAGGAGCAGAAGCTGCAAAAATAAAAATAAAAGACAGAAAAGAAATTACTTCAGATAACTTATCTGAAATCCAGCAAAGTTTAGTTCAATTGAATGCTTTAAGAAACGAAATTGAATTTAAAATAGAAAAAGAATTGAATCCCATGCTTAAAGCAATTAAAGAAAAACAAATTGATCCCTACAATGAAGAAACCAGAGAACATTTATCAAATATTTTAGACGAAATAATGAGTAAAACTTTATATTTTGCTTTGCGTTTCTCAGAATATAAAAGTCCTTAAATCAATTAAAAACAATAAACTGATTGACGTAAAAAGGCTCGTACGGATGACTAAGTTTTTAAATTATTGCCGATTTTATATTATATTCTGAATGTCTAAATTTTTTTTTGTGATTGAGTAATGAAAGTAAACGACTTGACTTGGAGAATTGCAGGCGAAGCAGGAGACGGAATTTTTTCTTCTGCAACTTTATTTGGCAAGACCTGCTCCAGAGGAGGCCTTCAGGTTTTTGCTAAAGCCGAGTATCCTTCCTTAATCAGAGGCGGCCATAATGAAATCTATTTAAGGGTGGCTGAAAAAGAAATTTTTTCTCACAGGAAGCACACTGATGTTTTAATTGCCTTAAACAAGGAATCAATTGACAGGCACTTGCCAAGCGTTTCAGAAAATGGAGCGCTGATTTTTGACAATGATGCAATTAAATTAAGTGATGAATTCATTAAACAGCATGCAAAAATTAATTTCATTCATGTTCCTTTGCAGAAAATTGCTTTGGATGAAACAAAGGAAAAAGTGATGAGGAACACTGTTGCATTAGGGGCAAGTTTTGGGTTATTGAATTACGGTTTTGATGTATTTGAGCAATTGATTAAGGAAATGTTTTCAAAGAAAGGAGAAGAAATTGTTCAAAAAAATATGAAGGCTGCTGAAGCCGGATTAAAGTATGTAAAAGAAAATTTCAAAAAAGAATTTTCTTTCACTTTAAAGAAAATTCCTAACCAGCCTAAGCGAATGCTTATTTCAGGAAATGAAGTTCTTGCTTTAGGGGCAATTCAGGCAGGCTGCAAATTCTTAGCAGCTTATCCAATGACTCCTGCTTCAAGCATAATGCATTTCTTTGCAAAAATGGAGAAGCCATACAATCTCATAATGAAGCATGCTGAAGACGAAATTGCTGCAATCAATTTAGCTATTGGAGCTGGCTTTGCAGGAGTGAGGGCAATGACTTCCACTTCAGGCGGAGGCTTTTCTTTAATGACTGAAGCTTTAGGCTTAGCTGCAATGGGAGAAGTTCCGGTAGTAGTAGTTACTGTTCAAAGGCCTGGCCCAAGCACCGGATTGCCTACAAGGCAGGAGCAAGGAGACTTAAGGCAAGTGCTTCATGCAAGCCAAGGAGAGTTTCCAAGAATAGTTATTTCACTTAATTCAATTGAAGATTGTTTTTACAGGGCAGGAGAAGCCTTTAATTTAGCTGAAAAATTTCAGACTCCAGTAATTCTTTTAAGCGACAAATTTCTGGGAGAGTCACTTAAAACAGAAGAATTCTTTGATGTTTCAAGAATTAAAATTGACAGAGGAGAAATTTTTTCCCCTAAAAGCGAAGAAGAAAAAAAGAATTACAAGAGATTCAAGCTGACTGATTCAGGTGTTAGTCCAAGAGTTCTTCCTGGAACTGAAGGAATTGTTTTCAGAAGCTCAAGCGATGAACACGATGAAACAGGATACATTTGGGAGGAGCCAGACAACAGAAAGGAAATGGTTGACAAGAGAACCAGAAAATTAATTGGAATAAAAAAGGAATTGCTTCCTCAAAAAATTGTCGGAGAAGCAAAAGCAGATTTAACTATTACTTGCTTTGGCTCTACACTTGGAATTGCATTGGAAGCAGTTAAATTAGCTGAAAAAGAAAAGCTGAAAGTAAATATTTTTCCAATAACTTACATGAGTCCATTTAAATCAGAAGAAGTTCTAAATGTATTGAAAGGAAATAAAGAAAATTTAATTATTGAAAACAATCAAACAGGGCAGCTGCAGGGATTAATCAGAGAAAAAACTGGATTTGAATTTAAACATGCTTTCAACAAATACAATGGAAGGCAGTTCTATCCGGAAGAAATTCTTGAAAAAATAAAAAAAGTAATGGAAATGAAAGGAAAGTGATTCAATGGAGTTAAAGGATTTAAACACTGCAGAAGTTCCTGACTGGTGTCCGGGCTGCGTTCTTCCAGGTACTTTGATTCATAAAAATCCTTCAATTGAAAAAGTTGAATTAATTAAAGTTGGGGACAAAGTTTTAGGTTCTGATGGCAAATACCATAAAGTCACTGAAGTCTTTAAACACAAGCATAAAGGAAAAATGTTCAGAATTAAATCAAAATCTTTAGGGGAGTGTGTTTTAACAGACGAACACCCTGTCTTAAGCGTTGAAAGAAAGAACGCTAAATTACATAATAAAGAATTTGAATTAAAATGGAGAAGAGCAGATTCATTAAAGAAAGGAGATTACTTAGCTTATCCAATCCCAAGCCAAGTTGAAGACTTGCAGGAAATTGAATTGCCTATTCAAAAAAAAGAAATGGACAGAAAAAGTTTTGAGATTCCAAAAAAAATTAAATTAAATGAAGATTTTTTGAGGCTTGCCGGCTACTATCTTTCTGAAGGTCATGTTCATAAAAGAGAAATAATTTTTACTTTCAATATCAATGAAATGGATTTTGCTGAAGATGTTATTAAAATCACTGAAAGAATATTTAATTTAAAAGCAACAT
>DATDZZ010000030.1:0-12742 GCA_035288565.1 archaeon | reverse complement strand
ACATATATCAGTGATTTTGATTGCTGCAGACAGCTTATTTTGAGGACCCGAAATTAATGAACATTTTAATGAAATTCATTAAATCTGATTCAGTTGTAGCTATTGGAACAGGGGCTTTAGGGGAAATGTTTTTGCAGGAATTAATTAATAAAGTTAAATCAAAGCATTTGAATGTGGAAGTAGTTCCGACTTCTTATAAGTTTGCTTCAATGCTTAATGCAAGCAATGTCCCTATTGCTTCAATTAATGAAAAGGAAATAGATTTAGCCATTGAGTTCGCTGATTCAATTGACAATCAATTTAATTACATTAAAAGAGATTCAACTTCTTTAGTGAGAGATAAAATGATTGCAATGAGTGCTTTAGAGGAAATTGTTGTAGTGGAAAAAGAAAAATACGGAAAGCTTGACAGAATAATTCCAATGGAAGCAGTTGACTTTGGATTGCAGAAAACATTAATTCATCTTGAATCACTAGGAGAAGTGCAGTTAAGAATGAAGGGAAAAAATGCTGTAAGAACAGAAACAGACAATTACTTAATTGATGTAAAGGTAGACAAAGTTTATTCGCTTGATGACATTGAAACCGAGTCAAAAAAAATTCCTGGAGTAATTGAAACAGGGTTATTTTTAGGCTACTGCGACAGAGTAATTTTAAGAAGCAATGAAGGATATGAAATCAAATCAAGAATTCAGGAAGAAGAGCCTTCAAAAAAGCTTTAATTACCTTTAAAATACTTTTTTTTAACGAAATTTGTAAGCGCTTTTTTGCCGACTTTTTCTTAAAAAGTTGTGCCGGTGTAGCTCAGCGGAAGAGCACTAGACTCATAATCTAGGGGTCGGGCGTTCGAATCTCCCCATCGGCATTAAAAAAAAATAAAAGAAAAAGAAATTATTTTTTTCTCTTTTTTGCTTTAGGCTTTTCCTGAATCGCTTCCTTTACTTCGGCTGTTGTGTGCCTTACATGAAAGTAATTCAATCCAATTACAACTAATAAACCAGCTAAAGCATAATCAACAATCATATTCAAAAAAATTGTTCCAATGTATTGGGTGTTTGCAACAGTGAAATAATAGAATCCTGAAGCCATTGGAACAGAAATTAACACTCCATAAAGTACTCCGAGCTTTAATCCATCTAATGGTTTCTCGTTTCCTGTTAAGAAGAACCAGTTAAAGAATATCGTGAAAAAAATTCCCGCAATTAATGCATTAAATGCAACTGCTTCCACTCCGGCTGCAGGATTTGCTCCAATAAAGCTTTGAAAAACTTGCTGGAAAGCCATTCCGAAAGCAGTGTCGCCGACAAATAATGCAAGCGATGATAAAATTATTAGTACAACAAATTGTTTATTTGAAATTGTGATTTTTCTCAAATTTATTCCCTCCAAAGGCATTAAATTGAATTAAATAAGTAAAGCTTATATTTAAGTTTAACTTGCAGGAATTGCGTGCAGAATCTGGAATTAAATCATTTTTTTTAAAGCAGTTTTTTTGCCTTCATCAGCTCTGCATTCAGTATTGCGGCTCCTGCAGCGCCTCTTATTGTGTTATGCCCTAAAACAATCATTTTGTAGTCAAGCAAATCATCTTCCCTTATTCTTCCCACTGAAACACTCATTCCTTTTCCTGCATCCCTGTCAAATTTTACCTGCGGCCTTGAATCATTTTCAAAAACAACTATTGGCTTTGAAGGAGATGAAGGGAGATTCAATTCTTTTAATGGATTAAATTTCTTTAATTCAGCAATTAATTCTTCTTTTTCAATTTTTTCCTTTAACTCCAAGTTAATGCATTCAAGGTGGCCGTCGCTTGTATTCACTCTGTTGCAGGAAGCACTTAAACTGAATTCAGCTGAATTAATTTTTGATTCATTCAATGAACCGAATATTTTTTTTGCTTCTCTATTAATTTTTTCCTCTTCTTCTCCAATGAACGGAATTACATTATCCAGAATATCCATTGAAGCCACTCCGGGATAGCCGGCGCCGCTTAAAGCCTGCAAAGTAACAACATTCAATTTACTCAAACCAAATTTTTTCTGCAGAGGAGCGAGAGCCAGGCAAAGTATTGCTGTTGAACAGTTAGGGTTTGTTACAATAAAGCCTTTATCAGAAAAATCCTGTTTTTTAATTAATTGCAAGTGATCTGCATTAACTTCCGGAATAAGCAAAGGAACATTTTCAGCCATTCTGTGATTTTTTGAATTGCTTGACACACCGTAATTGTTTTTAGCGAAATCCTGCTCAACTGCTTCCGCAATATCTGAATCTAATGCAGAGAAAACCAAATCGCAGTCCAGGCCAGGAATGCATTCCTTCACTTTTAAATTTTTAAATTCTTCAGGGATTTCAGTCAATAATTTCCATTTGCCTTTGACTGCTTCTTCATAGCTTTTCCCTGCACTGTTTTTTGATGCAGCTAATTCACTTAATTCAAACCAAGGATGGTTTTCAAGCAGCTGAATAAATCTCTGCCCGACCATTCCAGTCGCTCCAAGCACCCCGACTTTAATTTTCATTTTGATTCCTCTAAAAATTCTTTGTGAATTGCTTTAACAGCATTATTAATTTCTTTTTCTTTAATTATTAATGAAATATTTAATTCGCTTGACCCCTGGCTTATTGCTTCAACATTGATTTTTTCTTTTCCTAAAACAGTGAACAGCCTTCCCGCAAAACCAATTGAATTCTTTATTCCTGCTCCGACAACTCCAAGCAGTGCAACATCTTCTTCTGCATTCAAATTCTGTATATTGAAATTCAGGTTTTTTAATGCATTTAATGCTTTCATTGCCTCATTTTTTTTAACTGAAAAACTTATTCCCGTTTCAGCGGTTGAAACAAAATCAACTGAAATTCCTTTCTCTGAAACTTCCCGGAATATCTTTGAAAGCGCTCCCGGAACCCCGACAAAGTCAACTGATTTAATATTAATTAAAGCAATGTTATTGTCTATTGCAATTGATTTAATGAATTCTTTCCCGTTGCCTTTGCCTGAAATAATTGTTTTTTCTTTTGAATTGGATTTAATGTTTTTTATTTCAGCTGGAATGTTTTTTTCTCTTAAAGGAATAATTGTTCTTGGATGCAAAACCTTTGCCCCGAAATAACCCAGTTCCTCTGCTTCATCATAGCTTATTTCCTTAACGATTCTGGCATTTGAAACAATTCTTGGATCAGTTGTAAGCAAGCCGTCAACATCTTTCCATAACTCAAGCTTCCCGGCATTCAAGCAGTTTGCAAGCATTCCTGCCGTTAAATCGGTTCCGCCTCTCCCGAAAACAGTTACTTCTCCTTTTTCAGATAAACCATAATACCCTGAAACAATGCAAATGTTTTCTTCAATGAATGGAACTAAATTTTTATCCAAATTTTTTTTCGTTAAATCATAATTTGGATTTGAGTTGCCGTAAACGCCGTTTGTAATAATGCCTATTTCTTCTGAGTCAAATGCTTTTGCTTTAACATTTATTTCTCTTAAAAAAGCCTCCAGCAATAAATTCGAAAAAGTTTCTCCCCTTGAAAAAACAAAGTCCCGAGACCTAGGGCTTAATTCCTTTAAATAAGAAATTCCGTAAAGCATTCTTCTTAGTTTTTTAAACTTTTCAGTAAATCTTTCCCTTATTTCTGAAACAATTTCTTCGTCTTCGATTTCATTTAAAATATTTAAATGAATTGATTCAATTTCTTTAAGCCTTTCCTCATTTTTAGTTTCATTCTTTAAAGCAATTTCAGCTGAATCAATTAAATAATCAGTCAACCCTTTTAACGCTGAAACAACTGCAACAATTTTTTCTTTTGGATTTGATTCAATTCTTTGCTTTAATAATAAAGCCACGTGCCTTAAATCTTCAGCCGAGCTTAAAACCGAGCCGCCGAACTTCATTACAGTTAAAGCCATAATTAAGTTGAATTAGCAATGATTTTAATTGTTTTCTTAAGCTATTTTTTCTATGCCTTATTAGTGTAGACCGGTCCAGCACACTGCCCTCTCAAGGCAGCAACCCGGGTTCAAATCCCGGATAGGGCATGCACATATAGTTTTGAAGAAATTTTTTAAACTTAAAACTTAGTAAAGTGCTTCAAACCCCAGATAGGGCAATCTTTTTCTTCAATTTTTTGTTTATCTGTATTTTTTTGGATAAGTAATCAAAAAAAAAGTATAGGCATATTTATATACATCAAATTGAATTAATTCTGAATTAATTCCGATTATAGGTGGGAATATTAAGTATAGGTGAGAATATTAAGGATCGAAATATAGTATTTTTTTTCATGTTGTTGTTGTTTTCATCAACAGTTTTTACTCAAAGTTCTATTACAGGCAATGCTGTTTCTTTGCCGGATGTTGTTCCAGGAATTATTTCTCAAACAGCTCAAAAAGATAAAGCTGCAGTGGTAATGATTACAACTGATGTGTCTGGAACTTGGTCAATGCCTTCATTTGAATTGATTGAAATAATTGATTCAGATGTTATAGGGGTTTGGCAATTGCCAGAGGGAACTATTACTTCATTTGATTTAGATGGAAGATGGGAGACTGCAGGTTTAGATGGATTTTCAAATTCTGGTTTTTTTGAAACTAATAATGGCAGAATTAAACTTTTTAGTGATGAAGGCATAGGTTTTATTGAATTAAATTATTACATTGCAATTGATGACAGTCTTATTTTAACTAATCCTGAAAATCCAAATGACTGGATTGCCTATGAGTACGTTGGCCCTGCTCCGGCACAGCAAGATATTTATGCAAGATTAAATAACTTGGTTTTAGTTAGAGATGAAAGTGTTGAAGGCACTATTTTGTCGAATACAATTGAAACAGGAACTTGGGGAACAGGGTTTATTATTTCTCCTGATGGATATATTGTAACGAATGCTCATGTTTTATTGGCTGATGAAGATCCCGAAACCCTTCTTTTAAATCAGCTTGGAAGAGAGTTTGCAGAATCATTAATCCAAGAATCAGCTCCAGCATATAATATTCCTGACGAAGAAAAACAAATAATGACTCTTGATTTTCTTGCCAAAATTGGGCAATACTTTGATGTTTATGGTAGAATAAGTGGCATTGAAGTAAAGGTTCATGCTCTTAATGGAATTGCTTCTCCCGGAGAAGATTTAAGAATAAATAGATGGCGTGCTGAAATAAAGAAGATAGGAGAAGTATCTAAAGTTATTGATGGAGAACCAATTCCTTCAACTGATGTTGCTATAATAAAAGTTCAACAATCCAATCTTCCAACAGTTAAATTAGGCAATCCGGATAAAATGCAGCCAGGCGACAGTGTCTTTGTAATTGGGTATCCGAGTGCAGCTCAGCAGCCTATTTTTAGAGAACAGGAAAAAATTGAACCAACTGTTTCGCAAGGAGTAATTAGTGCAAGAAAAACTCTTAGAACAGGGATCGAAACTTTTCAGACAGATGCGTCTATTCTGGGGGGGAACAGTGGAGGGCCGGCTTATAATACGCAGGGGGAAGTTATTGGAATTGCGACATTTGGCGTAACTGAAGGAGCAGGTGTTAATTGGCTGCTTTCAGCGAATCTTGCAAAAGAATTCATGAATGAACTTAATATAAAAAATGTTGAAAGCGTTGTTGATGGTACATATGATGAAGCTCTTGAAGCCTTCTGGAATAAAAAATGTTTTATAGCTGTTGAAAAACTAAAAAGTGTTCTAGTGCTTTATCCTGGACACCCATATGCAAATGACTATCTAACTGAATGCGAACGAGCTATAATTGCAGGAGAAATCACAGAAGAAGTAGACACAACATTGCTTGGAGGAATAATAATAATGGTGTTTGTTATTGCAGTGGCTGTAATATTTTTCTTTATAGGAAAAGGAAAAACCAAAAAGACTCATAAAAAAAGCAATCGTTGAATTAAAAGAAAAACAAACCAAGATAATTTCCCTTAGTTAAGGTACTGAAACATAATAATTAAATTTGTTTTTTAATGATTGAATTTTTTTAATTATTTTTTGAATAAAAGCATTTTAAGTGCCTTTAATGGCGTGACTTTTGCTTGAGGTGCTTCTTCTGTCAGCATTGATGAAATTGTTTTTCTGACTGCTTGATTTTTTTTTGCCTGGTTTACTAAAAAATTTATTAAAAATTTGTTGGTTAATGCTTTTTGAATTAAGTGACTGTTTTTCATTTCTCCTTCAAGGCTTTGCTTCAATTCTTTTTCATACTTTGATAAAGCTTTTTCAGAGAAATCATTTGATTGAACTGCTTCTTCTATTGCTTTGCTTGCAATTTTTGCGGAAAGCAATGCATTGCCGATTCCTTCTCCTGTAAAAGGATCAATTAAGGAAGCAGCGTCTCCAAGTAGCAGGGCTCCGTTAAAAGTTTTTTTCTGGTTAACTGAACCTAGGGGAAGGCTCCAGCCCTTTATTTCTGAAACTCTTTCAGCTTTAAGAAATCTTCTGCTGATTTTTTCATTTTTTGAAATTATTTCTTCAAGTTTTTCAACTAAATTAATTTTATTTTTCTTAATATATTTTGAAACAATGCCTAATCCGACATTAGCCTTTCCTTGTCCTAAAGGAAAAATCCAGAAATAGCCGGGAATCAATTCATTCAAGAAATGCAGTTCAATTGAATCACTTAAACCTGCCACATTTTCATAATAGGCTCTTGCAGCCAAAGCTAAATGATTTGAATCATTTCTCTTTAAATTTAATTTACCTGCGATAATTGAATTAGCGCCGTCAGCTCCGACAACAATTTTGCTTTTGAATTCCATTTCTTCTTTTTTTTTATGAATTCCTTTAATGCCGGTAACAAAATTGTTTTCAATAATCAAATCCGTTGCATTAAATTCCTCTATAACGGAAAATTTTTTCTTTGCTTCTTCAAATAAAAGATTGTCAAAGATTTTTCGTTCACAGCAGTAAGCGTATTTTTTTCCCTGCTCTTGGCTTATAGGAATTTCTGCCTGCTCTCCGTTAGGCGAGCTTATAATTGCTCCAAAAATTTTTTTATGAGAATTTAATTCAATTTTTTCGCTTAAATTTAATTCTTTTAAAATTGAAACACTTTTTCCTGATATTCCGTCGCCGCAGGTTTTGTTTCTCGGAAAGCTTGCTTTATCTAAAAGCAGAACTGAAAGATTTTTTTCAGCTAAAAATAAAGAGCAGGCTGCTCCTGCAGGGCCCGCTCCAACTATAATAACATCAAATTTTTTATCCATAAAAGCAGAAGGAATTTAATTTATTTATTTTTTATTGAATTCATTTAATACTTCCAATCCTTTTCTGCTTAATTCCAAGTAAACTGGCTTTCCATTAGGATTAATTTCTTTAATATAATTTTCCTCTACTAAGAGATCTAAATGTTTTTTTACTGCTGCATGAGTCAAACCAATTTTTTTTGACAATAAATTGAGGTAGCAGGGCTTGTTGCTATTATTTGATTTATTTATTTCGAATAAAATTCTTACTCTCATTTCTGCTCCCTTACTCCAGTAAAATAAAATTGATTTCATTTACTCCAAGACCTGATTTTTTTATTCATTTTAATTCTGATTTTTTTCATTGAAGAGTACAAGCCGTAGCTTGCATAAGCAAACGAAAAAGCCCCAATGAGTTCCCCGCTTTCCTTGAAGAAAGCCAGAAAAGGTTCAGAAAAAAAATTCTTAAAAAATTCAAGCTTCAAAAAATGCGGAAGGCTCAGCATTACTGCAGCCAGTGCAAAAAAAAGCCAGTATTTTTCTCCCCTCGATTCTTTGGCTAATTTGTAAGAGAAAAAAATAGCTGCCAAAAAAAACAAGCTAGTAATTAAACTAAATAAAATATTTTGAACCATTAAACCCCTCCGATCCTAAATTGAATCGATAGGTTTAAATAAATGTATTACATTAAGGTAACATTAGAGTATCAAAGAGTGGTTAAATGATTGAAGACAAGTATTTTGCTTTTGGCGCGATAGGAATTTTATCCTTGTTTTTTTTTCTTGGCTTTTTGTCTTTTTCCAGTAATTCAATTCAATCTAATGATAATGCAAAGATTACAATCAATTTCAGTGAATCAAATGAGTTTAAAGCAGAAAGCATGGAAGCAACTTTTTCTGAAGAAAAATTAATGTCGGAAGAAGTTAATCTTGAATTTTCTTCTCCTGAAAATGATTACATGCATTGTACTTTAAAATGCGGCGAAAGAAAATAATGAATTGCGGTGAATAAAGGTTTGTGGTTGGATGAAAAAAAATGAATCGTTGAAAGAAAAAATTATTGATGCTCTTTCAGAGGAAGAAGAAAAAGTTTTAAACAAAATTAAATCAGAGTTTGATTTGATTCCAAAAAAGTCAGTTGAAGAAAAAAAGGAAAAAGAAAAAAACTTTAAGCAGGCTGATGATGTTTCCTCAGTTCTTTCAAATGCTCTTGAGGTATTGCAGCAAAAAAGCAATGCTTTGTTCTTTTTAATTGCAGCAGCTTTTTTTGGTCTTCTATACCTTTTCTTTTACGGCGTCTTCACTGTTCCTGTTCTTGAACTGGGTTTCTTTAAAACAAATCCTCCAAGCGTTTTAGACTTCATTTACATTTTCGGTGCTTCAATTATTTCGGCTGCTACTTTTGCTCTTTTAAGGCATTCAAGCAAAGCAAGCACTGGAAAAGGATTTTTTGCCGGAGGGGTTTTAGGGGGGGCATTTGGAATAGTGTGCCCTGTCTGTCTTGGAGCAAACATTTTGATTTTAGGAAATGTAATCAGCCTGCCTTTAGCAGGGCTTGTTCCGTATCTAGGGGTTTTTCAGGCAGCGAGCATTGGTTTATTAGCTGCGGGTTTTTGGTTTGCTTCAAAGAGCCTTGACTGCAAAACTTGTTTTATTGAACCAAAACACAAGCTTAGTTCAGGTAATCCGTTTTTTGACTTGAATCCGCTTCAGAGTTTTTCAGTTTATGCAATGTTTTTCATCGCAGTAGGGGTTTTAATTTTTCAGGCTCTTCCTGCAACTGGGTTGAGTTTCAATAATAATTCTGATTTGGCTTCAGTAATTTCTTTGCATGAAGAAGATCATTCCTTGAACATTGATAAAATTGTTTCAGAAGTTGTGCCAAATGAAGGCTTTACAATTAATGCTAAATGGAGTGGAGCAGTGAAAGCAATGGTTGACAAAGGAGCTCTCGATCCAAAGAAATTGGAAGCAATTTTAACCAGAAGCTATGGCCAGGAAATGAAGCCTGAATGGAAAAAAATTCTGGCAGGAGAAGCAGCTGATGAATTTCTTTCAATTAATGCTGAAAACTCTGTTTTCATGATGTATGTTTTATGGGCTCTCGGAAAGCATAATGAAAATTCAATTCTTTCAAGCAGCCCGTTTGCGTCATCATTTCGAAATTATGATATTGGAGTTGGAAGAGCTGGCTACGGAGATGAAAAAATTCTTGTTTTAACAGCAAATCAGCAGAAAGTTGCGGAAAAAGTTTCATTGAACAGCTATAGGCCTTGCTGCGGCAACTCAACTGGGAATCCTGACTGCAGTCATGGGTTTGCTGCGCTTGGATTAATTGAGTTAATGGCTTCGCAGGGCTTCACTGAAAAAGAAATTTTTGAAGACTTCATTAAGTTTAATTCCTTTTGGTTTCCTTCAACTTACATTCAGAATGCAGTTTATTTCAAGCTGGCTGAGGAAAAGGACTGGAGTGAAATAGATAAAGAGCTTTTAGCAGGAAAACAGTTTTCATCAGTTCAAGGAAAGTATGCAGTTCAAAAATATTTACAGGATGCAGGAGTTTAAGGAGGTGAAAAAATGACTGAAAAAAACAATATGCAGATGGTTTTTGTTTTATTAGTGGGAGTATTGGTTATTGTTGCTGGAGTGCAGGCAATTCAATTAAATGCTTTAACTGAAAAAGTTTCAAGCGCTGAATTTTCTTCAGCTGCAGCAAGTTCTGGAACGGCTTCAACAGCAAAGCCAAGCGTTTTATCCCAGCTTCCAACACAGGTAGGAGGGTGCTAGAATTTTTTTTATTTTTTTTTATTTTTTTATTTAATTTAATATTTCATTATTGAGGGGTTTTAATTAATTGAATTGAATGGTGGTTGAAATAAGCAGGCATAAATTTTTTAAGAAAAGCAGTGAAGAAAAAGTTTTGATTGCATTAATTGCAGTTCTTGCAGTTTTGTATTTTTTCAATGCATTTACTTCAATGAAACTTAGCACAGCAATTGATGAAAAAATTTCTCAAGTTAAAGAAGAATCTTCGCCCGTTGAATTAAAGCTTGTTTCAATCACTGATTCTGAATGCAGTGAATGCACTGATTTAGCTCCGCTGATAACTCAATTAAAATCATTTGATTTTGTCAATGTGGCAGAGGAAATCGAACTGGATTTTTCTTCTCAAGAAGCAAAAAAATTAATTGAAGAAAATGAAATAAACAGGGTTCCCGCTCTGCTTGTTTTTGGAGAGCTGGAGAATGATAAAGTAAAAGATTTATGGAATGAATTATGGGATTTAAAGCAAGGAGAAGGAAAAATTAAGACAGCTTATTTTAATGCATTGCCTCCGCCTTATGTTGATGTTTCAAGCAGAGAAGTTATTGGATTGGTTTCATTAACTGAATTAATTGATTCTTCGTGCGAGGAATGCTTTAATGCCGATAATGTGAAGAGTTTTTTTGAAAGAAGCGGAGTAAAGTTTTCTGAAGCAAAAAAAATTGAGTTTGCTTCAAGTGAGGCAAAAAAATTAATTGAAGACTACAGCATTAAATCTCTTCCTGCAATAATTGTTTCAAAAAACGTTTTAATTTATCCAGGAGTAAGCGAGGTTTTAAGCCAGATTCCTGCAATTGAATTAAATGATTTTATTTTATTTGAATCAGTTTTTCCTCCCTTCAAGGAATTGGCTTCAGGAGAAATTAAAGGCTTAGTTAAAGTTTTTTATTTAATTGATGAGTCATGCCTTGAGTGCTTTGATGTTTCTGTAATGGAAAACATTTTAGTCAATTTTGGAGTAGCAATTGATTCAATTGGAAGCTTTGATGTTTCTTCATCTGAAGGAAAAAAGTTAATTGAAAAGTATTCAATTGAAAGTGTTCCTGCAATGGTTTTGTCTCCTGATGCAGGCTTTTATTTAAGCAGTGTCTGGAGCCAGATTGGTTCAATTGAAGGAGATGAATGGTTTGTTTTAAGGAAGCCTGAATTGCTTGGAGTTTACAGGGAGCTTGAATCAGGAAAAGTAATTGGAGGCAAACAAGAACAGAGTACTGAAGCTGAAACAAAAATTAATGAAATAACTGTTGAAGGAAACGAATTCAGCTTTACTCCATCTGAAATAAAGGTTTCAAAAGGAGAGAAAGTAAAAATTACTTTCAAAAATTCAGGAAAGGCTTCTCATGACTTTTCAGTTGAAGGACTTGAAATTAAGACTAAATTGCTTTCTCCAGGAGAAAGTGAAGTAATTGAATTCGTCCCTGAAGAAGCAGGAACCTTTAATTTTTTCTGCAGCGTTTCAGGGCACAAAGAAGCAGGAATGCACGGAACATTAATTGTTTCTGAACAAGGAGAATTAAGTTGAATCAAATCAAGCAGGCTTTAATCTCATTAATAATTTTCTTTTTATTGATTTTAGTTTTTGGAATTCCTTCAGCTTTAATTCCGAATCCCTTCATTCATTATGCGAGAATGATTCCAGCTGCATTATTTGATTACTTTACTTTAATTGCTGTATCAGGATTAATAGCTTATTACAGTTTTTTGTCTTTGAATGAATTTTTTTATATTAAAAGTCTTGGAGGAGTGGATTCAAAAGTTTTTGGGGGAGCAGTTCTTGGATTTTTTGGCTTTGCCTGCCCTATATGCAATTATTTGCTTGTAATGGTTTTCGGAACGCAAAACTTATTAATATTTTTTGAACCAATAAGACCTATGGTAAGCGTTTTATCAATTGCTTTGCTTTTAACAGCAATTTATTTTAAAAGAAAAAAAATTTGTTACAGAATTTAGGTGATTTAAATGGATGAAAAAGAAATGAGTAAAGATGAATTAAAGCATTTAAACAGAATGAAAAAATTAGAGGAAAGAAAAAAGGAAAAAATTGACGGGGTTCCTCAAAAAAAAGGATTTCAATTAAATGCTTTAACTATTGCAGCCGTTTTACTTGTTGTGCTGGGAGGAAGCTTTGCATTATTTTTTTTAAATCCTTCTTCAGCAGGTTCAGTAAATGCCAGCCAAGTAAATTCAAATTTAACAGGGCTTTCAGTGCACTGGCATGCAACTCCATTAATTGAAGTCTGCGGAGTATCAAAGCTGATTCCAATTGCGCCAATAGTGAGCCATTTACTGCACACTCATGAAGACAGATTAATTCATGTTGAAGGAGTTATTTCAGATCCAGCAATGATTACTTTAGGGCAGTTTTTCAAAGCCATTAACGTGCCTTTTTCAAGCACTCAAATAATGGATAAAAAAAATGGAGATCAATGCAATGGAGTAGAAGGAAAAGTTTCAATGACAATTAATGGAGTTGAAAGCAATGAATTTGAAAACCACGTAATTGCTGACGGAGAAACTTATTCGATTAAATTTGAGTAAGGTGCTGTAATGAAAAAAGTAAAAGAAAGTGAAGCAAAAATTGAATTTTTTTACACGCCTGACTGCCATGTTTGGAGGAAAGCTTTGCCTGTATTAAAAGAAGCATTAAAGGAGATGGGGTTAAAAGAGCCTTCAGTTAAAGTGATTAAAACCCAAGAGGAAGCAGATAAATTCAAATTCACCGGAAGCCCAACAATTAAAGTC